>JANMWS010000024.1:0-40455 GCA_031394125.1 Gemmatimonadales bacterium | reverse complement strand
ACTCCTTCCTGGCGACGAGCAGCATCTCGGACGAGGTTCGGCGCAGCGCTCGGTCGTTGAATCCATCGAACGCCTGCTCCACGACAAGTCCGGCATCGGCGCACAATTCGGCCAGCCTCGTCGCTGTATAGAGACGTAATCGATGCTCGCGCGTGCCGCTCTTCGTCCCGCGCCTCCACACCGAATGCACCGTCAACACTCCGGACAACGGATCGAACTCGCGCTCCTGCGCGAATAGTGTCCCGTCGCTCGTAGTCCACCAGTCTCGCGGGAGGAAACGCGCCATCACACCGTCTCTGTTGCCGCCGTGCCACACCAGCGTGCCGCCCGGCTTGAGCACACGGGCGAATTCCTTGACTACGCGCACGTCGTCACTTGGGTGCGCAAAGAATCCGAACGACGTGAAGAGGTTGAGCACCGCGTCGAACCGCCGCGTCCACTTCGCGGGCAGCTTTCGCATGTCGCCGCGAGTGTAGCGAAGATTCTTCCCCGTGCCGCGCTTGCGGGCGACAGAGAGAAGGTCCGCGGAGTAATCGAGCCCATCCACGTCGTAGCCCGCCTCGGCGAACAGGTGTGCGTGCCGACCCTGGCCACACGGCACATCGAGAACACGCGCGCCGGCTGGCAACCCGAGCAGATCGATGAGACGCGAAGTCTCCTGTCGGTCGCGCTCGGGCGTAAAAAGAAGGCCGTACTCGAGGAGGTAGTGGGCGTCGAAGGCCGACTCCCACCACTCTTTCGCTTTCAACGCTCGAAAACCGGGTAAAGTTTTGAATGCGTGCGAAGCTTCTTCAGAAGAAAACTGGCTCGCGGTAGGCGCCGAATACCGTTTCCATCGCGGCGCGGATCTCGTAGAGAGTGCAATAGGCGCGCGCGCAGTCGAGGATGTACGGCATCAGATTCTCGGTCGTCTTCGCCGCCTCGCGCAGAGCCGTAAGCTGTTTCTCAACCAGATCGTTGTCGCGCTCAACGCGCATCTCGGCCATGCGCTGCTTCTGGTCGCGTTCCGTCTCTTCCGCGATTTTCAGAAGCTCGATCTTGAGCTCGGGCTCGTCGGTCACGAACTCATTCACCCCGACAATCACTCGGCGGTGTTGTTCGATCTCCCACTGCTGCCGCGCCGCGGACTCGTTGATTTTCCGCTGAAGCCATCCCGTCTCGAGGCCGCGAACTACTCCGCCGACCTCCTCGATCTGCTGAAAATACATCTCCGCTTCGCGCTCCAGCTCCGTGGTCAGCGTCTCGACGTAGTACGAGCCGCCAAGAGGGTCGATGACATTCGGAACGCCGGTCTCGTAGGCGAGCACCTGCTGGGTGCGCAGAGCGACCTGCACGGATTCTTCCGTCGGCAGCGCGAGGGTCTCGTCCATCGAGTTCGTGTGCAGCGACTGCGTACCGCCAAGCACCGCCGCCATCGCCTGGTAGGCGACACGGATGACGTTGTTCATCGGCTGCTGGGCGGTGAGTGTGACGCCCGCCGTCTGCGAGTGAAACCGCATCACGAGCGATCGCGGATCCTTTGCGCCATAACGCTCCTTCATATGGCGCGCCCAAATCCGACGCGCGGCGCGGAGCTTGGCGATCTCCTCGAAGAAGTCGTTGTGGATGTCCCAGAAGAAGGACAGACGCGGAGCGAACGTGTCGACATCGAGTCCGCGAGCGATTCCGCGCTCCACGTAGGTGAAGCCATCGGCGAGCGTGAAGGCGAGCTCCTGCGCCGCCGTGGCACCCGCTTCACGGATGTGGTAGCCCGAAATGGAAATCGTATTCCACTGCGGCACGTGCTCGGCGGACCACTCGAAGCAATCGATTATGAGTCTTAGCGCCGGCTCGATGGGATAGACCCACGCGTGCTGCGCCATGTACTCCTTGAGGATGTCGTTCTGGATGGTGCCGCGAAGCTTGTGCGAATCGATTCCCTTCTTCTCGGCGGCCGCTATGTAGAAGCAGTAAAGGATTACCGCCGGACCGTTGATCGTCATCGAGGTGGAGACTTCGTCGAGTGGGATTCCGTCGAAGAGAGTTTCCATGTCAGCCAGACTCGAGATCGCGACACCGCATTTGCCCACTTCCCCCTCGGACCGCGGGTGGTCGGAGTCGTATCCCATCAGCGTCGGGAAATCGAACGCCACAGAGAGGCCTGTCTGTCCGTGCGCGAGCAGGAACTTGTAGCGCTCATTGGTATCGCGCGCGCTCCCGAATCCCGCGAACTGACGCATTGTCCAGAGCCGTCCGCGATATCCGGTCGGATGAATGCCTCGAGTGTAGGGATACACACCCGGCATCCCAAGCGCGGCCGCATCGGTCTCAGCCGCGTCCAGCGGCGTGTAGACAGGCTGGACCTCCTTTTCGGAGTTCGTGAAGGCAATGTCGCGCAGCTCCCCCTTCTCGTACTTCTTGCGCCACTCGGCGACTTCTTTCCGGAGCAGCCGCAGCTCTGCGCTCTGCTCCTCATTAGTCGCGATCAGGTCTCTGTCGGCAGCACCCTTCGAATCGGGGCTCTTGAGTTTGCTCATTTTCTCTCTTCTCCGCGTACGAGCTCACCGCTTTGGCGAAGCAACTGGTCTGCGACCGCAAACGGTGTCGAGCGACCCTCTTCCACCGAGGGGAGCTGCTCGTCGAGCCAGGTCATCGTGCGAGAGTCCTTCCACAACCGATCCCTGACCTTTCGCTCTACCACGTCTATGACGCGCTCACGCATCCTTTCACGTCTCCGCGTGCGCAACGTTCCTGATTGCTCAAGATAAGCAAAGTGCCGGTCGAGCGCGGCGACCATCTCGCCTATTCCCTCTTGCTTCGTAGCAACCGCGCTCAACACCGGCGGTGTCCATGTCGTCGGATTCTCGGCGGCAGCAGCCTCGCGGGCTAATCGCGCTGGATTCGTCCGCTTGAGATCCACGCCGTGATGCGCCGGCACGCTACCGAACGAGACGCCCTTGCGAAGTCCCAGCATCAGCTCGACATCATTGCGCAGACGATCCGCGCCTGGGCGATCTGCCTTGTTGACGACGAAAATGTCAGCGACCTCCATCACACCGGCCTTGAGCGTCTGGATGGAATCGCCCGACTCCGGCACAAGAATCAGCGCGGTCGAATCCGCAGTGCGCGCAACATCCAGCTCGGACTGCCCAACCCCGACCGTCTCTATCAGCAATCGATCGAATCCGAATGCGTCGAGCACGTCGGCCACTTCGCGTGTGGCAGCAGCCAACCCGCCCAATGAGCCGCGGGTTGCCATCGACCGGATGAAGACTCCGGGATCCAACGCCACATTCTCCATGCGGACACGATCACCCAGCAACGCTCCGCCGGTGAAAGGAGAGGTTGGATCGACCGCAATCACACCCACGGTCAGGCCAGCATCGCGAAAGCTCTTCACCATGAGCGCCGTGATCGTGCTCTTGCCGGCGCCTGGCGGACCAGTCAGTCCTATGCGTCGTGCTCGCCCCGTTCGCGAATGCAGGCTGGCCATCACGGCCTCGAATCCATCGCGGTGGTTTTCGACGATGCTCACTACTCGCGCCAGGGCGGCGGGGTTCCCCGCGTCGAAATCATTCAGCAACCGATCAGAGGACACGGGCCAGGATCCTTTCCTGTCTGCGCCACATTTTGGATTCTGTTAGCGCTGCGCCTTCAGGGTGTTCATATCCGAGGGTGTGCAGAGTGCCGTGCACCACGAGCCGGAGCAGCTCCTCCTGCGAAGACATGCCCTGCCGCTTCGCGTTTGCGCGCGCGATCTCCGGGCAGATGTAGATGTCCCCAACGACAGGACCCCGACGACCATGTCGCCCCAGGCCAAACGAGATCACGTCAGTTGGTCCGTGGTGTCCCAGGTATCGGCGATTGAGATCGGACATTGCTGCGCGTCCGACAAACGTAATCGATAGCATCGCATCCCTCACGCCTTCGGCTGTCAGAGTGGCGAGAGCAGCTTCCTTCACGCGCGGTCTCGACACGAGGAGGCGTCGTACGCTCGAAGATACGTCGATCGCGAGCCCGCGCGGTGGAGATTTCATGATCTCAGGCGCGGGGCTGCTCTATCAGACGCCCGAATCCTCGGCGTACGCCTTGATGATCTCGCGCACCAGGCGGTGGCGGACGACATCGGCGTCCGTGAGATAATAGAACCCAATCCCTTCGATGCCCGGCAGTATCCTCTCGATCTGCACCAGGCCCGAGTCCTCACGTTTGGGCAAATCGATCTGCGTTTTATCCCCGGTAATCACCGCTTTCGAGTTCACGCCGAGGCGAGTGAGAAACATCTTCATCTGCGCGGCGGTGGCGTTCTGTGCCTCGTCGAGGATCACGAACGCGTCGGCCAGTGTCCGGCCACGCATGTACGCCAGCGGGGCGATCTCGATCGTACGCGTCTCCAGCGACTTCTGGACGCGCTCGTGCGGCATCATATCCTCCAGCGCGTCATATAGTGGTCTCAGGTACGGGTCGACCTTCGCCTGCATGTCGCCGGGAAGGAAGCCTAGGCTCTCGCCTGCTTCGACCGCAGGCCGCGCCAGAACGATCCTGCGCACTCTCTTGCGCGCGAGGGCGTCTATGGCTGCCGCTACAGCGAGGTAGGTCTTGCCGGTTCCCGCTGGACCGATTCCGACGACTATGTCGTTCTCAGCCATCAGTTTCATGTACTCGGCCTGGCCGCTCGTCTTGGCCTGAATGATTTTGCGCACGCCGGGCAGGACGATGCGCGTCTCGCTATCCACGCCATTGCCGTTTCCTTCACGGGGGCCCTCGATGCTCATGCGGAGGACGTCGTCCGCCGTTAGCGGCATCTGCTGCTTGGCAGTGTCGATCATTCGCTGTGCGATGCCAATCGCACGCGCCACTGATTCCGCGCTGCCGCTTATCGCCAGCGTCTCGCCGCGGAGGTTGATCTTTGCACCCGTCTGTCGCGCCAGCTCGACGAGGTTCTCGTCGTTCACTCCGGCCAGCGTCAACATGTCGGCGCCTTCTGTCGAGAGGCGCTGAATCGTTGTCTCGTCGCTCACGTCAGCTCGTCATTGTTTGAAGATGGAGTTCCCTCAGGTCCTCGGGTGGCACGGCTGAAGGCGCGTCCTCGAACAGCGCCCGCGCCGCGGTGGTTTTCGGAAAAGCAATTACATCGCGGAGCGAAGTCGCCCCAGCAAGCACCATCGCCAGCCGGTCGAAGCCGAGCGCGATGCCGCCGTGCGGGGGTGCGCCCGCACTAAGCGCGTCCAGCAGGAATCCGAAGCGGGCCTGCGCAGTTTTCTCGTCGACGCCCAGCAACGACAGCACTCTGCGTTGGAGCCCGGGATCGTTGATACGAATGCTGCCGCCGCCCAGCTCCAATCCGTTGAGCACTACATCGTAGGCCAGCGCGCACACTTTCTCGGGCGCGGAATCGAGCAGTCCGATGTCATTCGGATTCGGCGCGGTGAACGGGTGGTGAACCGAGCTGAGCGTGCCGTTCTGCTCCCGAATGAACATCGGGAAGTCGGTGACCCACAGGAACGACTGCTTGTTCGCGGGAATCAAGGACAGGCGCTGAGCTACATCCTGCCGCACGCGATCAAGCGCGGGATTGCTCACGTGCTCAGCACCGGCGACGAGAAGACAAAGTTCGCCCTCGCCGATCCCCAGTGTCTTCACCCCGCTTTCGCTCAGGAATTTTGCCGCTGGGCCCTCGAGGCCGCTCACGCCGCGCTTGAGTCGAATAAGACCCCCGGCTCCGGCAGATTTGGCAATCGCTTCGATCTCGTCCACCTGCTTGCGGGACAGAGCGGCGCCACCGGGAATCCTGATGCCGCGAACTCGTCCACCGGCCGCCAGAGCGGAGGTCGTGATGTTGAATTCCGACCCGCGAAACGCATCGCTGGCGTCGAATATCTCGAGCTCATAGCGCAAGTCAGGACGGTCCGATCCAAACCGCTCCATCGCATCCGCGTATTTCAGGCGCTCGAAGCGAGTGGGAATGTCCTGCCCGATTTCCCTGAACTGCGTCGCAAGCATTCCTTCGGTGAGCGTGATTATGTCTTCAGCCTCGATGAACGACGCTTCGATATCGATCTGCGTGAACTCAGGCTGTCTGTCCGCCCGCAGATCCTCGTCGCGGAAGCAGCGCGCGATCTGGAAGTATCTGTCGAACCCCGCGATCATCAGCAACTGCTTGTAAAGCTGCGGTGACTGCGGCAGCGCGTAGAACTCACCCGGGTGGACTCTGCTCGGGACGATATAATCGCGCGCGCCTTCCGGCGTCGGCTTGGTGAGTATGGGCGTCTCGATTTCCAGAAAGCCGCGCTCATCGAGGTAGCGACGCGTCACCTGCTGCAGGCGATGCCGCAGGATGAGATTCTTTTGCAGTTCCGAGCGGCGAAGATCCAGGTTCCGATGCTTGAGCCTCAGCTCCTCAGCCGGCAACTTCTCCCCTTTGCCGCGAGCAACAGGAATCGCCGGCGTTTCTGCCGGACCGACGATCCTGAAATCGCGAGCCCGCACTTCGACCTCGCCGGTCTCCATCTCGGCGTTCCGCATCTCCGTCGGACGCGCGGCAGCCTCGCCTTCGATCATGATTACTGTTTCGAGACCCAGCTTCCCGGCGCGCTCGATGACGTCCTGGGGTGTCCATTTCGGGTCGAAGGAGACCTGGATAAGACCGGCGCGATCACGCAGGTCCAGGAAAACGATCCCCCCAAGATTCCGGATGCGGTGGACCCAGCCACCGAGTTTGACTTTGGTGCCGGCGTGCGAGGCTCGTAACTCACCTGCCAGGTGAGAGCGCTTGGCCGTCGCGAAACGGGATGAAGGGGGCGTGGAGGTCAGCGCCGCGTCGTATGGGTCGAGAAAGGCATCAACAGGGGTTAAATTTAGTAGTTGCATAGACTTGGTGGAAGGGAGCATGACACAAACAAACACACGTCGGGGGGTCGAGCCGGCGAAACGAAACCTCCTGAACATGCTGCCTTCCGAGGCCGAGCAGGTCTTGCGGGACTTTGCCGTCGAGCACGGGGAGAAGCCGTTCCGTGGATCGCAGGTGCTTCGCCATCTCTGGCAGAATCCGGCGGCGAGCTTTGCGGCGATGAGCGACCTCCCCGCCGCATTTCGCGGTTTGCTCGACGAGCACTTTACGATTCCGCGGCTCGTCCTTGCCACGCGACAGACGTCAGGTGACGGAACGGAAAAATTCCTCTTCCGGCTGGACGACGGCGAATTCATCGAAACCGTGGCGATCCCGGAGGGATCGCGGCTTACTCTCTGTATATCGTCCCAGGCTGGATGCGCGCTCCAGTGTGCGTTCTGCGCGACGGGGGCGATGGGATTCACCCGCAATCTCCAGATGTTCGAGATCGCGGGCCAGGTGCGTGAGATGAAGCTCCTCGATCCCCCTAAGCAGGTGACCAACGTCGTGTTCATGGGAATGGGCGAGCCTCTCATGAACTGGCGAGCCGTCGACCCTGCCCTCACTGTTCTCAATTCCCCGGCGGGTCTTGGGATCGGGGCACGGCACATCACCGTTTCGACAGTTGGTGTCCTCCCCGGAATCGTCGCGCTCGGCGAGAGGCCCGAGCAGTTCAGGCTGGCGATTTCCATTCATGCACCGAATGACGAGCTGCGCCAGTCGCTGATGCCGATCAATACCAAGTATCCACTCGCCAGCGTGATCGAGGCTGGAAAAGTCTTTGATCGGCGAGTGACTTTCGAATACGTGATGCTCGGCGGTGTGAACGATGCGCGAGAACATGCCGCTCAGCTCGCGGATCTCGCGCGCGAGTGCCGCGCGTTCGTGAATCTGATTCCGCTCCACCCGGGCGGAGCGGGCGACTTCACACCGAGCTCACCAGAGCAGATTCACTGGTTCGCGCGCCGCCTTCGAGCCGCGAGTGTCGAAGTCGCGGTGAGAAAGAGCCGTGGCATGGACATCTCGGCTGCCTGCGGCCAGCTACGGGTGGAACGGCAGCGCGGGCGGGCGCCAGTTGGCGCCGAGGATAACGGTAACGTCCAGGTAGCGTGAGCTGTCGCGCTGCGTAACTACCGGGGCATCCATCGCTCGACCTACGCGGGCTGCCCAGTCGGGATGCCCTGAGCGATCGTAGACCACCGTCGCTGCTCTCTGCTCGGTGTTGGTGCCGGAGCCGACCACATCAAATCCGTGATCACGCAAAAAGAGGGTTGCCCGCCGCGCAAGTCCTTTTGTCCTGGTTCCGTTGAAGACTTCGACCTTGATACGCACTCCCTCCGGCGCCTTGGCGTCGTCGGGTATATACGGTGTGAGTGAGCTTCGAGCGTTAAGTGCTCTGATACCGAACCAGCCAACCGCTGCGAGCACGAGCAGGGCGAGAATGACTCGTCCGTAGCGACGCCGGGGGCGCGTTACCGGAGGCTGTTCCAGAGCTCGACGGTTTCGGGGAAGATGCGATTGCCCTCACGCACCGACCACTCGAGCCGGAAGCGCACGACCTGACGGAACACGCCATCGAAGTTGTGCGGAACCTGGCTCGCGAGAAAACCTCTATCCTCGGCGAGGAATTTTCTACCCGGCTCGAGGTAATCCGCCATGTACAGCGCGCGTCCCGTCTGAGTCCAATTCGCCGAGCCTACCGTGTGATAGCGGATCGCGTCGAGGAGGTTCTTCCTGCGCTCTCCCTCGGCCTCGAGCTTGATCGCGACCGCGGGGCCATGCAGCAAGCCATCGGGCGACTTCCGGTCGCCGGTAATTTCGCGCAGCCCGGGGATCGGCGCATCGCGCAGCGCGTCGTGCCACGTTCCGGCGTCGATCCACGCGTTCGCCTCGTCGGCGGAGAGTCGCATCGCTGCTCCCCACGCCCTGAGCAACGACGTCACGCGCTGTATGTGGGCGAGACGACGCTCGCTCACCTGGGCCCACGTTGGCAATCCCGAAGTCTGGAGCTGCACCATTTCAGAAGATGATGTTGTCGATCAGTCTTGTTTCCCCGACGCGAACGGCCCCGACTGCTCCATCACCGTGGCGTGCGTTGTCGACGCGCTGGAATGTGTCGGCATTCACCGCCGCGAGATAGCGTGGGGTCAATCCAACTACCCGCTCGAGCATCCGCCAACCGATCGCTTCGAGCGCGCTGGCTCTCCGTTCCCCTCTGCCGAACGCGTCGCGCATCGCGAATAGCGCTCTCGAAAGAATAAGGGCGAGCTCCCGATCTTTGGGCGAGAGATACCGATTCCGGCTGGACATGGCGAGTCCATCGGGCTCGCGCACCGTGGGCGCGACGAGAATCCCGACAGGAAAATTGAGATCGCGAACCATCGCCTTGATAGCGGCGGCCTGCTGTAGATCCTTCTGCCCGAACACCGCTACGTCCGGCATCACGATGTTGAACAGTTTGGCGACAACCGTGAGAACTCCCTCGAAGTGATGTGGCCTTACGGAGCCTTCCCACTCCTTTCCGACGGTTCCCGGATGCACGATGACCACGGGAACATTTTCGGGGTAAATCTCCTCCTTCGTCGGAGTGAAGAGGAAGTCCACTCCCCTTTTTTTCGCTAGGGCAGCGTCCTCGTCGAGCGTTCGCGGGTAGCGGGCAAAATCCTCGCTCGGGCCAAACTGAATGGGATTGACGAAGATGCTCATCACGACGAGGTCGGCTACCGCCTTTGCTTCATCGACGAGCGTTAGATGGCCCTCATGAAGCGCGCCCATGGTCGGCACAAACGCGACGCTCTTGCCTCTCGCGCGCGCTCCGGCCATCACATGGCGCATCTCAGAGATGGTGCCGACCGACTTCATGATTAGAAGCTGTGCTCTGCATCCGGGTAGGCTCCGCTTCGAACGTCACCCGCCCAGTTTCCAATCGCCGCCCGAACGTCATTCGCCATCTCCGCGTAGCGCTTGAGGAACTTGGGTTGGAACGTGTCGTTCAAGCCGAGTACGTCAGGCAGCACGAGCACCTGGCCGTCGCACTGTACGCCGGCGCCGATGCCAATGGTGGGGATTCCGACTGCTGCAGTGATCCGCGCGGAGACTGGCGCGGGAACGAGCTCGAGGACCACCGCAAACGCTCCGGCTTCTTCCAGTCCCTTTGCCTCACCGATCAAACGCTCTGCCCCTTCCTCTTCGCGACCTTGAACTCTCGCCCCGCCAATTGTGTTCACCGACTGCGGTGTGAATCCGATGTGGGCCATGACTGGAATCCCGGTCCGGACGAGAGCGTGGACGGTGTCTAGCATCTCTGGACTGCCGCCTTCAACCTTCACCGCCGACACGCCGGTCTCCTGAATTGCGCGCCCGCAGTTGAGCACTGCGCTTTCGATGCTTGCCTGGTAGGATAGGAATGGCATGTCGATGACGATCAGCGCGCGCTTCACTCCGCGCCGAACTGCCGCGGCGTGGTAGATCATGTGGTCGAGAGTCACAGGAAGCGTGGACGTATATCCCATCACTGCAGTCCCGACCGAATCGCCGACGAGAATCGCGTCGACCCCGGACTCGTCCACAAGTCGCCCGAAGAGGGCGTCGTACGCGGTCATGACGACGATCTTCTCGCCTTTGCGCTTGCGCTCGGCGAAATCGCGGACCGTTATCGGTCGCTGCTCACGATCCGGGCTGGTCAACGCGCGCTCCGCAACGTTGCCAGCTCGGTGAGCCAGAAATCCCGTTTCGATAATTCGGGGTGTGGTATGGTGAGTCCCTCTTGGTGCACGCTCTGATGCTCGAAGAGCACGATGTCGAGGTCCAGTGTGCGCGGTCCCCAGCGTGCGCGACGCACACGCCCGGCCTCCGCTTCTATCCGGTGCAGCTCCGTCAGCAGCTCGCCTGGCGATAGCTCGGTCTCGATGGCAATCATCTGATTGAGAAATGGGCCCTGCGCGACGGGGCCGATCGGCGCGGTCTCCTCGACCCCAGTCTGCCCCAGCACTGTTGTGCCCGGTAAAGCGGCGATCGCGCCCCTCGCCTGCGCCAAAAATACCTCACGCTGCCCGAGGTTGGAGCCCAGCGCTATGTAGGCGACATCCTTCACGCACGCTCTCGCTCGAGCGCGACCTCTGCATAGGCGAGCGGACCGGGCAGCGCGACATTTGGTTTTCGCACCGCGATTCGCACCCGCGTTACGAGGGGCAGCTGAAGCGCGCGATCGGCGATCATCTCACCAACTTCTTCCAGGAAGCTGATGTGTCCGTTCGTCACGACCTCGGCGACGAGGTCGTAGACGCGCCGGTAGTCGACAATGTCCTTCGCTGATACGGGGCCCTCAGGATGTTTCACCCAGAGTGAAGCGTCGACCTCTATCGATTGCGCGATTTCGGCCTCGTGGGGAAGGACGCCGATGCGCGCGTGAAAACGCATCGCCTTGAGGGTGACGACATCGTTCATGTTTGCACGGTCATTACCCATCGAGTGCCTCCCTCAAGCTCCGCGTCAAACGAAGCACGGCTTCGGTGCTTTCTTCTGCCGCTTTCACGATCGCACTTCCCACGACGACTCCGTCCGCAAGCTCTCCTACCGCCCGAGCCTGCGCCGGGGTCGATATCCCAAATCCGACACATATCGGCAGGGACGTCGTCGAGCGCAGCCGCAAGATCGTTTCTGGCAGAGACGCCGCTGTGTGTTCCTGCAAGCCGGTGACCCCGAGACGACTGATAAGATAAACGAACCCGCTTCCGTGACGGGCGATCTCGGCCATGCGTTCCCTCGGTGTCGTCGGAGCGACGAGCCTAATGAAGGCGAGCGGACTCTCGCCAAGCCATTCTTCGCGCGCCGGATCGGCGCCGACCGGAATATCAGTGATGAGAATTCCGCTCGCGCCGGCTTTAGAAGCGCGGGTCAGCGCATCCGCACCCGCCGCGAGGATCGGGTTGAGATAGCTGAACAGAACGACAGGCACGGTGAGCTTCGCGCTCTCCACGAGCTCGAGGACCCGGTCGTAGGTCATCCCGTTCTCGAGCGCCCGTTGCGAGCTGGCCTGAATGATCGGCCCATCGGCGATTGGATCCGAGAACGGGACGCCCAGCTCCACGATGTCCGCGCCGCCTTCCTGCAAGGCGTGGAGGGTGTCCAGCGATCGGGGAAGATCGGGATGTCCGGCGGTTACGTAGCAGACTAGGGCGCGGCGAGACTCGGTGCGAAGTGCGTCGAACCGACGCGAGATCGCGTTAGAGGAGGTAGTCGCCCGGGGTGATGCCATACCTTTCTGGGTCCGCCGTCTTGATGATTGTGCGCGCGTACTGACCGCCCGCCTCGGGGATCGCGAGGTCTACGACGAGCGGCGGACTGATTCTGTTGCCCTGTGGGTCGCTGATAATCTTAACGATCGGCCTGGACAATGCTTCGGGATTGGGGTTGGAGGCCGACACGACTGCCAGCTCGAAGGTATCCAGCACGACGAGCGTTCCAACTGGGTAGATGCCCAGCAGGTTGATGAAAGCCTTGACGAGGACCTGGTCGAGACCGCGACGGGGGTTGTCGCGCATCTCCTCGAGAACATCGGATGGCGCCAGCGCTTCCGTCTTGTAAACACGTCTGGAAGTGGCGGCGTCATAGCCGTCCGCGATAGACACGATCTTGCTGAGCAGGCTCACCTGCCGCGGACGGATCGACTTCGGATAGCCGGTAAGGTCGATCTTCATATGGTGCTCGTGGCAGACGGTCATCGCGCGGTAGGAAAGCTCCTCCTGCTGCCGGCGGAACTGGAACAGCACCAGAACTCCGAGCCATGGATGCGCCGCCATCCACTTCCACTCCTCTTCGGTGAGCTCGCCGGTCTTCTGGAGAAGATCGAGTGGCACGCGCGATTTACCGATGTCGTGCATCAAGGCGGCGAGTCCAAGCTCGTAGAGCTGTAGCTTCGTCATCCCGAGACGGCGGCCAAGTGCGATCGAGAAAATGCACACGTTTACTGAATGGGTGAACGTGTACTCGTCGTAATCACGGATTGCTGTCAGGCCAATGAGCGAAGTCTCTTCGTTCAGCACCTGATCGACGATTCCCTGCACCACTCGCTTGATCTTCCGAATGTTGGGAGTCTTGCCGATGCGCACGGAGTTGATGACATCTTTCGTGACCGCTACCGACTGAGAATAGGTGCGGTTCGCCGCAGCCTTCGCTTCCTCGTTGAACTCCCTGTCTGTTTGCGTCTCCGTCGGAGCATCGAGCTGAAAGGTGTCGATCTTCGCCTCGCTCAGCCTTTTGACGACCTCCGCATACCGCTCGGCGGGCGCGCTTTGCGTTTCCCCCCCGAGAAGAGAGAGAAGAAACGTCCAGTCCTTTGCTGATCCCTTCGGAGCGACGTGGATCGCGCCGATTCCGGAAAGTTTGCACAGCGTCAGAATATGGCCGAACGTCGCGTAGTTGCTGAGATCCAGCCTGAGGCGGGTGGCATTGATGAAGATGAATTCGCCCGACACTCGGAACTCGAGCTCGCCTTCCTCCGCGCGTAGCTCCTCCGCTACTTGTGCAAGCTCCGCCAGCGTCTTTTGCACCGCGGTGTGCTCGAGCGGATAAAGCTTGATCGCGCGCAGCGCCGCATAGAACGAAATCATGAAGTTTCTTCCGCCGCGGCGAACATTTGCGCCGGATTGCCGATCTCCATCTCCGCTGCGCACCGATTCCGTGACTGCCCCGGCTGCGCTCATGCAGCCGACCCGCGAATCGCCCGGCTTACTGCATTCCTCACGATGACGTCCTTCTCGCCAGCAGCCTTATTCAGTGATTCCATAGCCTTGGGCGATCCGATCTTGCCGAGCGCGACGGCCGCGCAGGCGCGAAACTCGGAATCATCGCGCTTGCCGCCCATGAAGCCCTTGGCGTGAAGTATCCCGTCGAGGAGGACGATGCCGCCTTCGCCGCACATGATGCCGAACGCTTCGAAGAACGCCATTTTCTCCGTCAGGTTGCTCTCGCGAAGGACCTTTCCCTTGATTGCCGCTTCGATTCGTGGCAGCGCAGCCCGCGCGTTCCGCGCCCCGATCGCCCGGACGGCGACGATCCGAACCTCGCGATCCTCGTCGATGAGCGCTCGCTCTAGCATCTGCATGGCGCCCGGCGACCCGATCTCCGTGAGCGCCGTCACGGCGGCGACGCGCATTTCCGGCTCACCGACAGTTAGCATCTTTCCGAGCGCGGGCACCGCCGCCGGTGATTTCAGCACGGTTGCGCGACGGATCGCTTCCATGACGACCGCTTCATCATCGGAGCCGATCAGGCGAATGAGCTCGGTGCTGTGCGCCGAAGCGAGTCGCGTAGCAGCAAGCTCGAGCAGCATCTTGAGCTGCGGATTCCTGCTGCGCCCGATCCAAGAAAGGACCGTTTCGAGGGCGCGCGGCTGGAGAATTCCGAATAGCTCGTCTAGCTCCATCTGCGGAGCGCGGAGCGGCGAATCTTCGAGCGCTTGGAGGAGCTGGCCGAGGGGCTTCGGATCGCTCATCAATTCGCCGAGCTGCGTCAATCGCTGTTTCTGCGGCTCGAGAATGTCCGGGGCTCGAGTGGCCGTGACCCCGGCTTCGCGAAGCAGGTACGCCGCGTTTCTGTACTGCGCGGACGAAAGGAGTATCAGAAGGAAGTAGTCGAGGAGTCCGCAGATCTCCTCGCGCACAGTGGGGTCTTTGTGGGTCTCGAATATGTCCAGCAACGACGCGATTACGGCTGGCCGTAGATCCGTCGAGAACTCGCGCTTGATCTCCCCTTGCAGATACTCGACTTCGCGGTCGTCGAGGAAGTAGAGAGTAGAATCGAAGTCATCGAGACTGGCGATAGACGAATTCGTCGTCTCGAGGCCGGCCTCTGCCTGCGCGGGGGAGAGAATCTTTTCTTTCTGCTCCTCCCTTTCCATCGACTCGACGCCAGGACCGCCCTCGGCGGTGAGATCGACGTACTTGTATTGGAGAGTCGCAAACTCGCGCTCCCACATCAGCGTGAGGAGATCGTCGTCGTCGTCCGTCGCCTTGCGAACCCGCTGGAGAAGATCGAAGAACGTTCCAAGCTCTTCCCCCTCGAAACCCTTCAGCATCTTCAGCTCGCGGATGCCATCCTTGTAGAGGAGCCAGGCAATGTTGTCGCTGGTTCTCTCGTGCTCGTCGAGGACGACACGCCCTTCCCACATCAGCTGCGTTTCGACGATCTGGATCTCGATCTCTTCGGTCTTCTGCCAGATCCCCGCGAAGGCTTCGCGCACCGCCTCGAGGGACCGGGCGTGCATCGGATTATTGGGGAGATAGAGCTGATGCGCCCGGACAGCCTTGACGAACGACTTGAGGAGATCGGTAACCAGAATTATCGGGAAGGACGGCTCGTCGAGCTCGTCCTGTTCCGCGTTTGCGGTTGCCGAGGTTGTCATTCGGGAAGAAGTCCCATCTCAGTTATCTGCGCGAGATCTTTGTCGCCCCGTCCGCTGATGCAGATCAGGAGGGCGTCCGTCTCTTTCCACCGACCCTTGTCTTTGACGACCCAGGCGACCGCATGTGACGTCTCCAGAGCGGGGATAATGCCCTCCAGCCGGCTGAGAATGCCTAGGCCCTCGACGGCTTCATCGTCGGTGACCGAGACGTAGAGGGCCCGGCCGGTGTCCTTGAGATGGGAGTGCTCGGGTCCTACTCCCGGGTAGTCCAGCCCGGCAGAGATGGAATGCGCGGGGTGGACCTGACCGCTTTCGTCCTGAAGCAGGTAGCTCAAGGAGCCGTGCAGCACTCCAGGGACGCCCCGTAGGAGTGAAGCGGAGTGCTCCCCACTGTCTAGGCCCCTTCCCGCCGCCTCGACCCCGACCAACTCCACCGACGGGTCGCCCACGAAGGCGTGAAAGATCCCCATAGCATTGGATCCACCCCCGACGCATGCGATCACGCTTGTCGGAAGCCGACCCGCAGTCTCCAGCATCTGCTCCCTTGCTTCGCGCCCGATCACCGACTGGAAATCGCGCACCATCCGGGGATAGGGAGCCGGACCGACTACCGATCCGATGATGTAGTAGCTGTCGCTTACGTTGGTCACCCAGTCGCGGATCGCTTCGCTCGTCGCATCTTTCAACGTGCGCGTTCCGGAACGAACCGGGACCACCTTCGTGCCCATGAGGCGCATGCGGAAGACGTTCAGCTCCTGCCGCCTCATGTCCTCCTCGCCCATGTAGACCGTGCACTCCAGGCCGAAGCGGGCGCAAACGGTGGCGGCGGCAACTCCGTGCTGACCTGCTCCGGTTTCAGCGATGATGCGGCGCTTTCCCATCCGCTGGGCGAGCAGGGCCTGACCCAGAGCGTTGTTGATCTTGTGGGCTCCGGTGTGGTTCAGATCTTCCCGCTTGAGGTAGACGGCGCAGCCGACCTCTTCCGAAAACCTCGGCGCAGTACTGAGCGGAGATGGTCGCCCTACATATTCCTTGAGCAGGCGATCCAGGTCTGCGACGAAATCCTTGTCACGCATGGCATCGTCGAACGCCGCGTCGAGCTCGTCGAGCGCCGGGATAAGCGTCTCGGGCACATATCGTCCGCCGAACGCTCCAAAGCGGTGTACGGTGTCCGTCGCCACTTTAGTGTACGCGAGCGCCGGAAACCGCCGCGTAGAATTCGCGCATCAGCCAGGGATCCTTGATCCCCGGGGCGCTCTCGATACCCGACGATACATCGACAACGTCCGGCGCGAGCGTACGGATAGCAGACCCCACGTTGCCCGGCTTGAGACCTCCGGCGAGGACGACGGCGGAGCTCCCTCTGTCGCGCGCCAGATCCACCGCGAGCTCGTTCCAGGGAAGCGCCTGCCCGGTTCCACCAAGCCGTTTCTCGCTTCTGGCGTCAAGCACGATCGCGTCCGCGCTGTCGAACAACGCCTCGGCTTCGTGAGGGATGTGCGGGCCCGCTATTCTGATCGAGGCCCATACCTCTCCGCGGAATTGTCCACGGATCGCCGTAAGGTCGGAGATCGTCGGATCATTGTGGAGCTGCACGATGTCGATCTGCGTCTCCTCCGCTGTCCGCGCGATTTCGTCTGCGTCGTTAGTACCAAATACTCCCACGTGTTTTACCCTCTTGCCGGCCGCCTCGAAGATCTTTTTGGCCTGGCCGGGCGTTACGCGTCGTGGGCCATCGGCAAACACTACGCCGATGTAGCTCGCGCCGATTTCTGCGCCGATGGCTGCATCCTGCGGCCGCGTCATGCCGCAGAACTTAACCTTTGCGAGCACCGGCCGTCCGTGCTACGCCCGTGAGTGCGCGAACCGCTGCTTCCGGATCGGCCGAAGCCGAGAGCTCCGACCCGATCAGCACGGCATCCGCCCCTGCGTCCGCCAGGCGAGCTACCTCGGCAACAGATTTAACTCCGCTCTCCGCTATCGCGACGAGCTCGCGCGGGATCAGCGGCAGAAGGCGGAGCGAAGTCTCGGGATCGATCTCCAGCGTCTCGAGGTTCCTATTGTTGACCCCGATCAAACGTGCGTCGAGCGAAAGCGCGAGGTCCAGCTCTCCCGCGTCCCGGACCTCTACCAGGATCTCGAGTCCGATGTCGTTCCCGGCTTTGATGAGCTCCTTCAGTCGCGCTGGAGGTACTGCCCGCGCAATCACTAGCGCAGCGGATGCGCCGAGTGAGCGCGCTTCCAGAATCTGCACTACTTCGACGTGAAAATCCTTCTTGAGTAGAGGAATGGGGACGGCGGAGTGCGCGCGGGTCAGATCATCGTTCGAACCCCCGAAACGTTGCGGCTCCGTGAGAATCGAGATCGCCACAGCGCCGCCCTTTTCATAAGCTCGAACCTGTTTTTCCAGGTCGAGCCCGGGATTGATCGGGCCCTTCGACGGTGACGACCGCTTGACCTCAGCGATAATCGCGACATTCGCTCGGCGGAGGGCGGAAGCAAATCGGGGTGGCTGGCCAATCGCCTCAATCGCGCGGGTCAGCTCCGCTGTACGGGGCGTCAGCGTCGCGGCGCGGGCGCGTGCTTCGTCCGTCAGCTCACCGAGGGTACCGGAGGGCGGCGTCCAGACAGAAAGAGCTTGCGCTTCGGTCGATCTTCGGCTAACGTAGGAATTCGGCAAATGTTCGGTAGGAAGGACCGACCGGTCCGTACTCAAACCAGCCGCGGAAAAAGGATATGTCGCTCACAAAACGCCAGCGGGAGATTCTTACCTACCTCGCGAACTACTCTGAAGAGCACGGGTACGCGCCGAGCTTCGAGGAGATTGCGACGCAGTTTAACTATAACTCCCTTGCAACGGTCCACGAACATCTCACCAATCTCGAGCGCAAAGGCTACATCAAGCGCGCGTACAACGAGAGCCGTGGCATTGAGCTGGTTCCTTCGGACGTGCTTCCTCGAGCGATGTCTCTTCCGTTGCTCGGTACGGTAGCGGCCGGCTTGCCCATCGAGGCGATCCAAATGCCCGAGACGATCGGAGTGCCGGAGGATCTGGTCCGTCGCGGGGGCAACCATTACGTCCTGCGGGTTCGCGGCAACTCGATGATCGACGAGCAGATTCGCGACGGCGATTTCGTCATAGTCAATGAGAAGAACACCGCAGACAACGGTGAGATGGTTATCGCGCTCATCGACGGGACCTCGGCTACGGTCAAGAAGTTTTATCGGGAACGCGACGGCCGCATTCGGTTGCAGCCCGCCAACGAAACCATGAACCCCATCTACGTTCATGAGAACGATATCTCCATCCAGGGGATCGTCGTGGGCGTGTTGAGAAGGTTCTAGAGGTCGATCTCTTAAGTCGCTGTCTTGACGGGCTTTGGGTTTGCTCGTCTCAAGCGATCCAGAACTGACTTTGCCTGTCCGGACTCGATAGATTTTTTCGCGGCCCCGACGCCGTCCGCGAAGCTCTTCACCCTGCCACTCACATAGATCGCAGCTGCCGCGTTCAGAAGCGTCGCCGCGCGAGCACCCGAGGGCCCTTTGCCGTCCAACAGGGTCATGATGATCTGGGCGTTTTCGGCCGGCTCACTTCCGGCAAGATCTTCGAGCGCGATCTTCTTGAAGCCATGCTCTTCGGGGTTGATTGTCCAGCGGGTCGTCGATCCCTTTCGGACCTCCACGACGTGCGTCAATCCCAGGGGTGAGACCTCATCCAGACCGGGTTCCCCGTAAACGACCATGGCGTGCGTGGTGCCCAGGGCGGCCAGAGCTCCGGCGAGAATCGGTGCCCGCTCCAAGTCGGACACCCCGACCACCTGCCGGCCGGCGCGTGCCGGATTCGCCAGCGGACCGACGATGTTCATCACCGTTGGAATCCCCAACTCCCGCCGGACAGGCCCGACGTGCCTCATCGCCGGGTGCATCAGGGGCGCGAACATGAAGACGATCCCGGCTTCTCTGAGAGAGGCTTCCATGGTCGACACGGGAACGTCTATCCCGACTCCGAGGGCCTCGAGAACGTCCGCGCTCCCACACTTCGTCGTGAACGAGCGGTTGCCGTGCTTCGCAATGCGAACGCCGGCTCCAGCGGCGACGATGGCGGCGACGGTCGAGATATTGAAAGTCGCAACCGCCCCCCCGCCCGTTCCGCACGTATCGACCAGTCCGTCGGGATCCTCAGCGGAAAGCGTAACCATTGCAGTGCGAAGGGCCCTGACGACACCGGCTACGACATCGACACTTTCGCCGGTTGCGCGAAGCGCCGAGAGCAAAGCTGCCACCTGCACCGCGGTCGCCTCGCCGCGCATCACGATGTCGAACGCGGCCTGCGCATCGTCGGCGCTGAGAGCCTCTCGAAAGGCGAGCTTGTGAATCGCGCCCTGAAGCGCGTTCGGAGGTGGGGCGCTCATTGTTGCCTGGTTACAGCGAAGACGCTTGCTCTTTCGACGTAACGATCTGAAGCACCTCTTCCAGAATCTTGCGCGGTTCTCCGCGCCCCGCGGTAGCGTCGCGAAGCGCCTGCTCCACTCTATAGAGAATGTTGCTCTGGGTCTGGAGCGCCTCGCCCTGCACATGAAGCTGGACGTGCGCCTTTTCCAGCTTTGTGACTGCAACCCGCACCTGCTCTTCCACCGCGGAGAGCCTCTCCGAGGTCGCCCGCGCCTCGACTGACGCAACCTCTATCGCTCGCTTGAGCTGGGAGACGCGAATCGAATCGTTACCTCCCTTCCCGTTCAGCGCCGACCGCGCTTCGGCCAGCTTTCGCTGCAGGTCCTGCAGCGCCCGGGCGTTTTCTTCGTTGAGGGCTTTGGTGAGCTCTTCGAGTGTTCGCACCGCTTCCTCGCGTGCGCGCCGCTCGGCCAATCGCGCGAAAGCGAGCGAAAAAAGATCCACCGCGGGCGCGACTTTTTCCGAAAGCCTGTGCCCGAACCGCGTCTTGGGCTCCGAGAGCGCGAGAACTCCGGCGAGCTCGCCGTCGACAAGAAGTCCTCGCAGCAGGAGCACGCCCGCTTCGGGGGAAGCTCCGGTGCCGAGCAGCTTCTGATAGTCGCCTGATTCAGTACCGAGGTCCGCGAACTGCTTGCCCGAGGAGATAGTGCGCCTGATCGCGCTGGGAAGGTGATCGACGGCAATCTCCAGCTGCGCCGTCCTCATCCCCTCAGGCGCGGGCATGAGCCGCTCGGCGAGCAGATCGCGGCGGGCGTCGTAGATGAAAAGCACGACATTCCCGTTGCGATCGTGCTCAGCGATGTCCTGGCTGAGCGCGTTGAGCGCCTCGGACACGTTGCCTGCCGAGGCGAGTACGGTGGAGAGTGCAGCAAGAGTTCGTGGGGCCATCTTGGGATCAGCCGGTCTTCATTAGAGTGAGCCCCTCGGAGTGGTCGGATACCGCACACTCCGGACGGCGGTTCCACATTGACCAGCCCACCAGCGAAAGTCAATCATATTCAACGCTTTACGTTCCTTGACAGTGAGTCTCGCGAGGATAATTTCACGCGATGCTGTCGCGATCCGTGCAACTCGTGTTGCACTACGATGGCGCGCGCTTTTCCGGGTGGCAGCGGCAGCCTGGTGAACGGACGGTTCAGGGAGTCCTCGAAGCGGCGGTGTCCAAACTCTGTGGAGAACCCGTGACCGTCGTCGGGGCTGGACGGACAGATGCGGGCGTCCATGCGCGCGGTCAGGCCGCGGGAGCACGCGTCCCCGCGAAATGGGGCGCGCCCGCTCTGCGACGATCGATGAACTCCATTCTACCGGACGATGTATGGATTGCGGCAGCCTTCGAAATGCGTGACGAGTTCCACCCCCGCTATAGCGCCATATCCCGCAGCTACAGCTACTACGTAGGCACAGACGATCTCGCATCTTCTCCGTTTCGCCGGACGCACGAGCTCGCCTGGAGGAAATCGCTCGATTTTCCCCGCCTCGAGGCCGCGGCGCGTTCCGTCGAGGGGGATCATTCCTTCCGGGCGTTCGCGGTCAAAGGCACCGCTCCCGACCGGGATGAGCATCGCTGCAGCGTTCGCCACGCCTCATGGCGTGAGCGAGAAGGAGGGATCGCATTCGACATCACCGCCAATCGGTTTCTGCACCACATGGTCCGCTTTCTGGTCGGGACCATGCTAGAGGTTGGCGAAGGCAAACGTGATCCGGCCGTGATGGCAGACCTCCTCCAGCAGGAAGACAACAGTCAAGTCTCTCAACCCGCGCCTCCACACGCTTTATTTCTTGAGCGGGTGGAGTATCCGAAAGACCTTTACCTGGGAAGCGAATGAACATCTATCTCGAGAGCGTGAACCTCGATGAGATCAGGAATGCCGCTTCGGCCGGGCTCGCTGACGGCATCGCGTTTTCGCACGTCGCTTTCAGCGTCGACGCGCCGGACTCCAGCGCGAAGGAGAGGCTTGAAGAGATATCCCGCGAATTCGCCCTTCCGATCTGCGTCCCGGTAGGTGCGATCGCGTCGGGAGACATGTACACGGAAGCGCGCGAGCTGGCGAAGGTCTCCGATCACATCATAGTGCAGATACCCCTCGTCGAAGACTCGCTCATTCCAATGGCGAAGCTTTGCGCCGAAGGCGTGGTGATCTGCGCGACGTTCGTGTTCAACGCCGCGCAGGCGATAATTGCCGCCAAGGCCGGAGCCGCCGCCGTGCAGGTAACTCTTGGGGACCTCGAGGCCTACGGTCAATCGGGTGCGCAGGCCCTGGCCGAGATCAAGAACGTCCTCGAAGCGGGCGGCGAAGAATGCGACGTCATGGCCGCATCGATTCAGTCCGCTACCCAGTTCGCCGAGTGCGCGACGGCGGGAGCGGACATCGTGTGTGTCACCCCTGCAACTTTGCGCGCGCTCGTGGTTCACCCATTGAGCGACAAAGGCGTCGATCGTTTTCTGAGCGATCTCGCGAAGCGACCCAAATCGCGCTTCTCTTCATGAGCATCAGATTCGCTCGCTCGCTCGCTGCCCTGATCGTCGTTGCCTGTCAGGGAGCATCCAGCGCCCCTTCAGGCGCGCAATCATCAGCACCTCCGACGACAGCCGGCGCCATAAATTCCTCGCGCCGAACAGCGATCACCGATGCCGTGGCACGGGTTGCTCCGGCAGTTGTGACTGTCCAGACAGAAGTCGTTGAGCAAGTACCTGCGGATGTGTTCGAGCAATTTTTTGGTGGGCGCTCTGGCCAGCGCTCCGCCGCCGGACTCGGCTCAGGATTCATAATCCGGGCGGACGGCGCGATCGTCACGAACGCCCACGTCATCGCCGGCGCGACGCGCATTCAGGTTGCAATGCGAGATGGTACGACTTACCCCGCGCGCCTGATCGGAAGCGACGAGGCGAACGATCTCGCTGTCATCAAGATCGATGCGAAGAATCTCCCCGTCGCGCCGCTCGGCTCGTCGACGGATCTCCTGATCGGCGAGTGGGCGATCGCAATCGGGAATCCGTACGGCTTCATCCTCGCGAACTCGGAGCCGAGTGTCACCGCTGGTGTCGTGAGCGGCACCGGACGGAATCTCGCAACGCCGAGCGAGGGTGCCGGTGTGTACGTTGACATGATCCAGACTGACGCATCGATTAATCCGGGAAACTCGGGCGGCCCATTGGTGAATGCGGCAGGTCAGGTAATCGGTGTGAACAGCTCAATCTTCTCGCCCAGCGGCGGCTCGGTCGGGATTGGATTCGCTATTCCGATAAACCGCGCGCGACGTGTAGCCGAGGATCTGCTCGCTCACGGAGTGGTGAGGCATCCCTGGATCGGGATGCAGCCGGCGATGTCGCGCCCGACTGGCGTGGCAGGAAACACGGGTGTTGTCGTCGCGTCTGTCGTACCGGGCTCTCCAGCTGCGCGCGCAGGTATTCGGCCCGGCGACGTCATCGTCCGTTCGCGCACCAGGGCGCTGCACAATCCATACGATTGGTACGCCGAGCTCCTCGAGCTGCAAGTCGGTGAGAGCGATTCGCTCGTCGTGAAGCGCGCAGGAAAGGAGATGCCCGTCAGCGTACAGGTTGCTGATCTTCCGGACGTGAATGCACCCAGAGTCACCGTCCTCCGCGAGCTCGAGCTTATTTCCCTCACCACGCCGATTCGGGCGCAGTACCAGATCCAGAGCCGACAGGGCGCGCTCGTGAATCGGGTGAGTGAAAGGATCCAACAGCAGGTCGGTCTTCAGGCGGGCGACGTCATCGTGCAGATCAATCGCACGCCGGTACCCGACGCACAGACGGTGAATCGGATTCTGACGACTTACGGGCGGGGCGGAATTCGCCTCTACTTCGAACGCGGCGGGCAGATTTATGCCACGGAATTCAGCCTCCAATAATGACTAACCAGTATAGCTCTCCTCTCTCCGAGCGCTATGCATCGGCGGCGATGCTGGAGCTCTGGTCGCCCGCGACCCGTTGCGGTTTGTGGCGTCGCCTCTGGCTCGCGCTTGCGGAGGCGGAGCGCGAGCTGGGTGTAAAGATCCCCGAGGACGCGATTCACGAGATGAAGGCAAATCTCGACAACATCGACTTCGACGCGGTCGCGAGTTACGAGAAGCGTTTCCGTCACGACGTGATGGCGCACGTGCACGCCTTTGGAGATGTCGCGCCCAAGGCGAAGCCATTCATCCATCTGGGCGCCACCAGCGCTTACGTCACGGACAATACCGATTTAATCCTGATGCGTCGCGGCCTGGACCTGCTTCGCGGCCGCGCACTCGACGTCCTTCGCTCGCTGGCGGCATTCGCCGAGCAGTGGCGTGATCAGCCGACACTCGGGTACACCCACCTCCAGCCCGCGCAGCTCACAACCGTCGGCAAGCGCGCCACGCTCTGGATGCAGGATCTGGTGCTCGATATCGAGGACATCGATTATCGCCGCCGCACTCTTCCCTTCCGTGGCGTCAAAGGAACCACCGGAACTCAGGCCAGCTTCCTCGAGATCTTCGAGGGCGATCACGAGAAAGTGCGTGCACTCGACCGGCTCGTGACCGAGAAGATGTCGTTCGCCGCTCCTCTTCCCGTCACCGGCCAAACGTACACCCGCAAGCTCGACGCATTTGTCCTGTCGGTCGTGGCCGGACTCGCTGCCAGCGCAGCCAAGTTCAGCGGTGACATCCGGATGCTGCAGTCGTTCGGCGAAATGGAGGAGCCATTCGAGACGGAGCAGGTCGGCTCATCGGCTATGGCGTACAAGCGCAATCCGATGCGCTCGGAGCGCATCGCCTCGCTCGCGCGATTCGTGAACTCGCTCGAGAGCAACGCAAATCAGACCCACGCGGTTCAATATTTCGAGAGGACGCTCGACGACAGCGCAAACCGTCGCCTCGTGATACCGGAGATGTTTCTGGCGACCGACGCGATTCTGTTGTTGATGGCAAATGTGTCGAGGGGACTCCAGGTTCATCCAGCTGTGATCAAGCGCAGGGTCGCCGCGGAGCTGCCGTTCATGGCGACCGAGGAGCTGATCGTGCGCGCCGTGCGCGCCGGCGGTGACAGACAGATCGCGCACGAGACCATCAGAAAACACAGCATCGAGGTCGCGCGCGCCGTCAAGGATGGCGCGGAAGGAAACGATCTCCTCGAGCGTCTGGGCCGGGACAAGGCATTCGGTGTCAAGATGAAGGACCTCGAGGGCGCCATCGACCCGAAACGTTTCGTAGGACGCGCACCTGAGCAAGTCGATGAGTTCTTGCGCGACGTGATCACACCGCTCTTCGCCGGCGACACGGCCAAAGCCGACCGCGGCGAGGAGCTTCGCGTCTGATGTTGATGGAAGCGAGCGCCCTCCCACTCACACCGTTCAGACGCGGAAAAGTGCGCGACGTGTACGTCGTCGATGACGAGCGCTTGCTGCTGGTCGCGACAGATCGTGTAAGCGCATTCGACGTAGTGATGGCGGAGACGATTCCCCAGAAAGGGGCAGTCCTCACGCAGATCACGGCCTGGTGGCTGAGGCAGCTCGAATCCAGAGTTGACCATCACATGTTGTCAGCGGACGTATCGGAGATCGTGCGAGAGGTTCCGCAGCTGCGCGATCACGAGCGTGAGCTCGCTGGCCGGGCGATGCTGTGCCGGCGCACGACCGTGTTTCCGATCGAGTGCGTCGTGCGGGGATATCTGTCGGGGTCCGCGTGGAAGGAGTATCGCGAGAAGGGCACCCTTGCCGGCGAGCCACTCAGGATAGGCATGCGGGAGTCCGATCGGCTCGATCCGCCTCTGTTCAGCCCGGCGACCAAGGCCGACGAAGGTCACGACGAGAACATCACGGTGGACAGGATGCGCGTGGTCATCGGCGGGCAGTGGGCGGGAGAACTGGAAAGATTGTCGCGCGAAGTCTACGAGGCAGGACGCGCCATCGCCGCGGAGCGAGGGATAATCATCGCCGACACGAAGTTCGAGTTCGGTCGCGTGAGACGGCCAGCGAAGGGCGCAGAGGCACGAGGAGTTGTTATATTGGTGGATGAAGTGCTCACCCCAGACAGCTCGCGTTTTTGGCCGGCCGACGTTTACGAGCCGGGTCATGGGCAGCCCAGCTTCGACAAACAGCCCCTTCGCGACTATCTCGAGGCGGAGAAGCGCGCAGGACGATGGGATGGCAACTATCCACCGCCGCGATTGCCGAAAGAAGTGATCGACGCGACGAGCGAGCGTTACCTCGACATCTATCGTCGCCTCACCGGCCGCTCGCTCAACACTGACGAATCACATTGAACTTCGCACGCGAAGGACTGCTTTTCATCGCGATCGCTGCGGTCATCGCCGCGGGCGCATTCGCTTTCGCCGTTTCTCGTCGCTCGTGGGGACTGTGGCTGGCGGCGTTTGTCCTGCTCCTCCTTGCGCTGTGGGTCGCGTACTTCTTCCGCGATCCCGAGCGAGTCGGAGAGCGCGGTCCATCTCTGGTCGTCGCTCCCGCGGACGGCAAGCTCATCATGATCACAGAGGTCGATGAGCCGTCTTTCATCAGGGGACGCGCAATCCGGCTGTCGATTTTTATGAACGTGTTCAACGTTCACGTGAACCGTTATCCCGTTGACGGCGTGGTAACCTACATCCACTACAACAAGGGCAAGTTCTTCAACGCTTCTGCCGAGAAGTCGAGCCTCGAGAATGAGCAGATGTCGGTCGGTCTGGATTCCCTTCCTCCCGATTCGAGTCGAACGGCGAGAGTTGGAGACGTCCATCGCGTGCTGGTGCGGCAGATCGCGGGCCTCATCGCGCGCCGCATTGTCACTTACAGCAAGCTCGGAGAGCACGTGAAACAGGGCGAGCGAATGGGAATCATTCGATTCGGCTCGCGAGTGGATCTCTTTCTGCCGGTCGGTTCCACGATTCGAGCGAAGCTGGGTGACATGACTACCGCGGGCACCACGGTGTTGGGAGAGTTACCGCATTGATGCTCCCGGCGGATCAGAGTCGCCGGCATCAGCCCAGAGGAGCAGGAGGGGACGTCGATCGTCCTCGCAATCGCGGAGTGATAATCCTGCCCAACGGATTCACGCTCGCCAGTCTTTTCTTCGGAATGTTCGCCATCGTGGCGGCATCCCGCGGAGAGTTTGATACGGCCGGACGCTACATCGTCTTCGGCGGCGTATGCGATGCATTGGATGGCAGAGTGGCGCGCGCCACTGGAACGGGATCGCGATTCGGATCGGAGCTCGATTCTCTCGTAGACGCGATCACGTTCGGCCTGGCTCCCGCGATGATCATGTACTTCGCCGTGCTCAACAGAAACGGCTGGGACTGGATCTTTGCGTTTCTGTTCACCGCTTGCGCGGTGATAAGGCTCGCGCGCTTCAATGTCGAGCAGGCGGGCCGCGCCAAAAAATATTTCCACGGTCTGCCGAGTCCGGCCGCCGGGATGACCCTCGCGACGTACTACTGGTTCAGTCAGACTCCGCTTTACAACCAGACGGTCCTCGGCGACCTCAACTGGACGACGGGGCTGCGGGGATTGATGCTGCTGCTGGCGTTTCTCATGATCAGCAACGTCTCGTATCCGGCCATCCCAACTGTCGGGTTCAGGAAGATCAGCGAGATATTGGGCACGCTCGTCGTGGTCGCGACGTTCATCGGCGTGCTCTTCCTGCGGAAGGAGTTCTACTTCCCCGCCCTCATCTGCTATGTGCTCTATGGGCTGGCCAAGACGGTGATCTTCGGCCTCCTGGACAGGCGCCCGGTGGGTGATTCTCCAGTGATCTCCGACGACGACGAGCCAATTCTTCTCTCGGCCGCTGGCGTCGTTGGTGCAGGAAGTGAAGCCGCGCGACAGCGCCCAACCCGGCGGAGAAGAAGACGCCGCCCGCCCGGCCACGGTGAGCCACCCCCGGGCGGACCAAGCGACATTCCGCCACCGAGTCCGATTGGAGGACAAACCTGATGTCGAGGTTCCGCATCGCCGTTCACATCACGCCCCGAAAGGGATTGCTCGACCCGCAGGGAAAGGCCGTGAGCGATGCGCTCCACACTCTAGGGTTCAAGGCCGTCAAGAACGTCCACGTCGGGAGGTACATCCTCATCGAGACGGATTCGTACGATGCGATCACCGCCGAGGAAGCCGTGACCGAGATGTGCGGTAAGCTTCTCGCGAATCCTGTCACCGAAGATTTCGAGATCGAATCGGCGGTGCCCGCATGAAATTCGGGATCGTCACGTTTCCCGGCTCGAACTGCGACTACGACGCCTATCACGCCGTAACCGAGATCCTGAGCGAGGAGGCAGTATACCTCTGGCACAAGGATCACGAACTTCAGGGATCGGACGTGATCATCCTGCCGGGGGGGTTCAGCTACGGCGACTACCTCAGAGCCGGAGCTATCGCCCGCTTCAGCCCTATCATGCAGGAGGTTGCCGCACACGCGAAAAGTGGGGGTCCGGTGATCGCCATCTGCAATGGCTTCCAGATCGCATGCGAAGCGGGGTTGCTGCCTGGAGCGTTGATGCGGAACTCGCACCTCCAGTTCGTGTCCGCGCAGGTGCGCATTCGGGTGGAGAACTCCGGCACGCTGTTCACCAACCTCTACGAGACCCATGAGATTCTGAGAATGCCTGTCGCGCATGGCGAGGGGCGATACGTCGCTTCGCGACAGGTTCTCGACAGTTTGGAAAACGATGCGCGTGTTATCTTCAGATATGCGGACGCCCAGGGCAACACCAACGCGGACGCCAATCCCAACGGCTCCGAGCGCAACATCGCCGGAATCATCAGCGAGGGCGGAAACGTGCTCGGCATGATGCCGCACCCGGAGCGCGCCTGCAGCCAGCTAGTCGGCTCTACCGACGGCGTGCGCTTGTTGGAATCGATCCTCGCTCGCGTGGCGGCCTGACGTGTCGGCAGTGACCCCTCGGCCCGGTGATCCAGTGATCACCCCCGCACTGGTCGCGGAACACGGTATCACCACGCTCGAATACGATCGGCTCGTCGCGATGCTAGGCCGCACGCCGACGTTCACCGAGCTTGGCATCGTGAGCGCTTTGTGGAGCGAGCACTGCTCGTACAAACATTCGCGCCCAGTGCTGAAGACTCTGCCTACCGAGGCTCCCTACGTCCTTCAGGGACCGGGCGAGAACGCTGGCGTCATCTCCATCGGCGATGGGCTCGCCATCGCGTTCAAGATCGAGTCCCACAATCATCCCTCGGCCATCGAGCCTTATCAGGGCGCCGCGACCGGAGTAGGTGGGATTCTTCGCGACGTGTTCACGATGGGCGCCCGGCCAATAGCGATGCTGAACTCGCTGCGCTTTGGAAGTCTGGAGAGCTCCCGGGTGAGGTATCTCTTTTCGGGCGTGGTCAAAGGAATCGGCGACTACGGCAACTGCGTCGGAATTCCGACAGTGGCCGGCGAAATAGTCTTCGACCCGGCGTACGAGAACAATCCGCTGGTCAACGCGATGTGCGTCGGCCTGCTGCACGAGGATGATTTGATCCGCGCCAAAGCCGAAGGTGTCGGGAATCCAATCATAGCGGTAGGCGCGCGCACCGGGCGAGACGGAATTCATGGAGCGTCGTTCGCTTCGGAAGATCTCTCGGATGCAAGCGACGCCAAGCGGCCTCGTATTCAGGTAGGCGATCCATTCACGGAAAAACTTCTGCTCGAGGCGAGCCTGGAGCTGATCAAGAGCGGGCACATCGTCGCGATTCAGGACATGGGGGCCGCCGGTCTGACTTCGTCTTCAGCGGAGATGGCCGAGCGCGGGGACGTCGGCGTCACGATCGACGTCACCAAAGTTCCGACGCGCGAAAGTGGAATGAGCCCCTACGAGATTCTGCTTAGCGAATCGCAGGAGCGGATGCTCGTTGTGGCAAAGCGCGGACACGAGGATGCGGTGCGAGAGATACTGGAGAAGTGGGATTTGACCGCTGCCGTGATCGGCGAGGTGATCGCGGAACCCGTGTATCGGGTGACCGAGGGCGCGACAATCGTCGCCGAGTTTCCGGGCTCGAGGCTCGTCACGGAATGCCCCTCCTATTCTCCCGACGCCCGCGAGTCGGATGCGATCAAGGTGCTGCGTGCTGCCGATCCTCACGCTGTTCAGGAGCGGGCCGAAGAGGCCGACCCGCTCTGGACTCTCGAGAGATTATTGTCGGCTCCAACCATCGCCAGCAAGTCGTGGGCGTATCGCCAGTACGATTCGACGGTGCGAACCAACACCGTAATCGGACCTGGTGGTGATGCGGCGGTTCTTCGCGTCCGTGGGACGAACAAGGCGATCGCAGTCAAGACGGATTGCAACGGACGGTACGTCTATCTCGATCCGCGTGTCGGCGGACGGATTGCGGTGGCGGAGGCAGCGCGCAACGTGGCCTGCACGGGCGCCCGGCCGATGGCAATCACGAATTGCCTCAACTTTGGCAACCCGACCCGCCCGGAAGTCTTTTATCAGTTCAAAGAAGCCGTCGCGGGAATGGGCGAGGCTTGCCGCGCCCTTGGCACGCCGGTTACGGGAGGCAACGTCTCTCTCTACAACGAGAGCCCCTCCGGCGCGGTGTATCCGACCCCCGTGATAGGGATGGTCGGGTTGATCGACGACCTGGCGCACATAACCCGGGCAACGTTCCAGCACGATGGGGACGCGGTGTTGCTCCTCGGCGAAATGGATGGAGAGTTGGGTGGTAGTGAGTACCTTGCGACCATTCACGGCAAAGTCCTCGGTGCACCTCCCCGCTGCGATCTCGATCGGGAGAAGAAAGTGATTGATTCCCTTCTCGATGCAATCCGCGCCGGCGCGGTCAGCTCGGCTCATGATTGCAGCGACGGCGGATTGGCGATCGCGCTCGCGGAATGCTGCGTTGCGGATCTCGAGTGCCAGAGTGGCGCGGATATAGATCTCTCGGCGTTCGGAAGGATTCCGAATCGAGGAGTCCTGTTCGGAGAGACGCAGGCCCGCATTGTGATCTCCAGCTCGGCGCCTGAGCGCGTTCTGGAGATTGCCGCGAAGGCAGGTGTCTCCTGCGCTCGAATCGGCACGGTGCGGCGAACCTCCGAGAGCCTCGCAATCAAGTTGGGGAGCGCGGCAATCAAGGCACCTCTGGCGCGGCTTCGCCGCGCGTACCATGACACGATCCCGGCGATCATGTCACGCACTCCGGAGCACACTACGTTCGACGAGCTCGCACCGGTGGCGGCGCACTGATATGTGTGGAATCTTCGGCATCTACGGTCACGAGAATGCAGCCGCCATGGCGCACCTCGGACTCTACTCGCTTCAGCATCGCGGTCAGGAATCCTCGGGCATCATCGCCGTAGATCGCGAGCGCGGCGCGCGAGCGATCAAGAGCATGGGGCTCGTCTCGGAAGCTCTGGCCGTCTCCGATGTCCAGGGCCTGCCCGGTGACATTGCGATTGGACACACGCGCTATAGCACGGCCGGATCGTCCACGATCGAGAACGCGCAGCCCATGCTGGCCAGGTTTCGCGACGGACACATTGGGCTCGCCCACAACGGGAATCTGACGAACGCGTCGGAGCTAAGACGCGATCTCGAAGACGGTGGCTCGATTTTCACATCCACGATGGATTCAGAGGTGCTCGTTCATCGTATCGCTCGTTCCGCATCGGAAAAGCCGGAGGAACGGCTGGCCGACGCGCTTACGGGCGTCGAGGGAGCGTACTGCCTCGTTGTCGCGATCGGAGATACGCTGCTCGCCGCGCGCGACCCGCGCGGCTGGCGGCCACTCGTGATGGGCAAGCTCGGAACCGCCACTGTCTTCGCATCCGAGACCTGCGCCCTGGATCTGCTCGGTGCGACGATCGAGCGAGAAGTGAAACGTGGAGAGATTATCGCCGTCGATCGGACCGGAGTGCGATCGAGTTTTCCGCTCGCGCCCATGGAATCGCGCAAATGCGTTTTTGAGTACGTCTATTTCTCGCGGCCCGACAGTCAGGTTTTCGGCGGGTCCGTGGACCGCGCGCGCAGAGCACTCGGCCGACGCCTCGCGAAAGATTTCCCCGCGCCCTCGGCTGACTTCGTGTTCAGCGTGCCCGACTCGTCGAATTCTGCAGCTCTCGGCTTCGCCGAAGAATCCGGCCTGCCGCTCGAGCTTGCGCTCATTCGAAATCACTATGTTGGCCGCACGTTCATCCAGCCCACTCAAGCCGGTCGCGATGCGAAAGTGAAGGTGAAGTACAACGCGGTCCGCGAAGTGTTGAGTGGGAAGAGCGTCGTAATGGTCGACGATTCAATCGTGCGAGGCACCACCACTCGGGGCCTTGTAAGCATGGTCCGCGCGGCCGGGGCGCGAGAGGTGCATCTACGTGTCAGCTCGTCGCCGGTCACCGGACCGTGTTATTACGGAATCGACACGCCAAATCGCGAGGAGCTCATCGCTGCGAACATGACCATCGAGGAGATCACGCAGCAGGTAGGCGCGGATACGCTGGGTTACCTGAGCCTGGACGGAATGCTCGAATCCGTTCCCGGCGGGCCCGACGGGTTCTGCCACGCTTGCTTCTCTGGCGACTACCCCACTCCACCCCCCGCCGATTCGGACAAGCTCCGCTTCGGCTGTGGGTGCTGACGCCGATGGCGCAGTCAGTTTTCTTCTTCGGCAATGGAAAGGCCGAGGGGACTCGGGACATGACCGACGTCCTCGGTGGCAAAGGCGCCAACCTCGCCGAGATGACGAATCTCGGCGTTCCTGTTCCACAGGGCTTCACCATCGCATGCAGCGAATGCATCGAATACCTGGGGACGGGAAAGTATTCGGACAGGCTGCGCGCCGAAGTGGAAGGCAATGTCGCGCGACTCGAGGAGGCGACCGGCAAGAAGCTCGGCCACACCAAAAGTCCGCTCCTCGTATCCGTAAGGTCTGGCGCTGCCGTCTCCATGCCGGGAATGATGGAGACGATCCTCAATCTCGGCCTCAACGATCGGACGGTGGCAGGCCTCGCGAGCCAAAGCGCCAGCGCGCGCTTCGCCTACGACTCGTATCGCAGGTTCATCCAGATGTACTCCGACGTGGTGCTCGGCGTTTCCATCCATGACTTTGAGCATCTTCTCAAGGCGAAGCGCATGACTGCCGCAGCGGCTTCCGACGCTGATCTCGGAGAGAGCGATCTCAGAAATCTGGTGGAGGAGTACAGGGCGCTCGTCAGAAATCGCACCGGATCCGATTTCCCTCGCGATCCGGTCGTGCAGCTGTGGGGTGCGATCGAAGCCGTCTGGAAATCGTGGACGCTCAAGAAAGCAAAGGACTATCGCCGGGTGCACGGCATCTCGGAGGATCTGGGCACCGCGGTAAGCGTAGTATCGATGGTCTTCGGCAACCTCGGCGAAGATTCGGGCACGGGCGTCGCGTTCACGCGAAATCCGTCGACTGGCGAGAAGAGATTCTACGGCGAGTTTCTCGTCAATGCGCAGGGAGAGGACGTCGTTGCCGGGACTCGAACTCCGCTGAACATCGACGACATGGCGCAGCGCCTGCCGGACGCTTACAAGGATTTGATCGACACCCAGGAGCGGCTGGAGCACCATTACCGCGACATGCAGGATCTGGAGTTCACTGTCGAGCGCGGCAAGCTCTATCTGCTCCAGACGCGGAACGGAAAGCGCACCGCCGCCGCTGCCGTTCGAATCGCGCGCGATATGGTGAACGAAGGTCTGATCGACCGCATCGAGGCCGTGAAGCGTGTACCTGCCGCGCATCTCGATCAATTGCTGCATCCGATCATAGACCCTTCGATTCGTGCGACTCCTCTCTGCACTGGATTGCCGGCGAGCCCGGGGGCCGCAAGCGGTGTCGCGGTGTTCGATCCCGACACGGCCGTGCAGCGAGCGAGCGCTGGAGAAAACGTGATTCTGGTGCGCGATGAGACGACGCCGGAGGACTTTCATGGGATCGTCGCTGCGCGAGCGGTTCTGACGGCGCGCGGCGGCATGACCAGCCACGCCGCGGTAGTTGCACGCGGCATGGGGAAATGCGCAATTGTCGGGTGCAAGGACATCCACGTCGAGCTCGAGCGCCGGTGCTTCACCGTCGACGGGAAGGAGATCGCGGAGGGAGACTGGCTGACGCTCGACGGCGCGACCGGCCGCGTTTTCGCCGGCGATCTCTCGACTATTCCAAGCGAAGTGGTTCGCGTGACCAGTGGCGCGCTCGCTGCCTCGCAGGCACCGCTCTATCAATCGTATTCGGAGCTGCTCGGCTGGGCCGACGAAGTGCGAAAGCTTCGCGTGCGCGCCAACGCCGATACGCCGCGCGATGCTCGAATCGCGCGCAATTTTGGTGCTGAAGGCATTGGTCTCTGTCGCACCGAGCACATGTTCTTCGAAGGCGACCGCATAACCGCGATGCGAGAGATGATCGTGGCGCGCGAGGAAGGCGGACGCCGGCGCGCGCTCAACAAGCTGCTGCCAATGCAGCGCACCGACTTCGAGGGAATCTTCGAAGCGATGGATGGCTTGCCGGTGACGATTCGCCTGCTCGACCCGCCGCTCCACGAGTTTCTTCCGCACGGCGGCGAGGAGAGCAAGCTGCTCGCACGCACCCTGGACATCCCCCGCGCGGATCTGAACCGCATCATTGAATCGCTGCGCGAGACGAATCCAATGCTCGGGCACCGCGGGTGCCGCCTTGGGATTTCTTACCCGGAGATTACAGAGATGCAGGCTCGTGCCATACTGGAAGCCGCCGTACGCGCAATGCGTCGAGGAATCAGGGTAAGGCCGGAGATCATGATCCCGCTCGTATCGACGGTGAAGGAATTCGAGCACCAGCGCGCTGTGATTGAAGACGTGGCCACACGCGTACTCGGGGGCATGGGGGAGAAGATCTCATACCTGATTGGCACGATGATCGAGCTGCCTCGTGCCGCGCTCACGGCAGGAGAAATAGCGCGATCGGCCGAGTTTTTCTCTTTCGGAACAAATGATCTTACCCAGACTACCATGGGGCTTAGCCGGGACGATGCAGGCCGCTTCCTTCCTTCTTACATAGATCGGGGTATTTTTGCTGATGATCCTTTTCAGGTTCTTGACACCGAGGGGGTAGGAAGGCTCGTAAGGATAGCTGTCGACGAGGGCCGCAGAGTGCGTCCCGACATAAAACTCGGAATCTGCGGGGAGCACGGCGGCGAGCCGCGCTCCATTGCTTTCTGTCATTCGCTGGGGCTCGATTATGTGTCATGCTCACCTTTCAGAGTACCAATCGCGCGGTTAGCCGCAGCCCATGCCGCTCTTGAAGCGTAGGCTCGGCCACGCGCGCCGCCTGGAGCTGATGCCGGCGGCGTCGCTGCCGATGGCGGGCGTGCGCGCTGCGCGTCCACTCAGGATCGCGCTCGTCACCGAGTACTACTACCCGCATCTCGGCGGTATCTGCGAGCACGTCCATTTCTTCGCGCGCGAAGCGCGGCGATACGGACATCAAGTGGACATCATCACATCCAACATCCCTGGCGCGCGTTACGAGCCGCACGTCATTCGCATCGGAAAGAGCCAGCCGATTTACGCAAACGGATCACAGGCGCGATTCACCTGGGGATGGGAGTTGCGAAAGGATCTGAAGCGGGTGTTCAGCCTTGGCCAGTACGACATCATCCATGTGCACTCGCCGCTCAGCCCCGTTCTTCCCGTGCTGGCCATAGAAGAAGCGAACTGCCCCGTCGTCGGCACCTTTCACACTTATTTCGATCGCTCGATCGGATACGCCGTCTGCAAGCGATACTTCCAGAAGCGACTCGATCAGCTGCACGCGGCGATTGCCGTCTCGCACTCCACGACGATCGCGCTCAATCGATACTTCGAGGCTAATTGGACGATCGTCCCCAATGGAATCGATACCGACGTTTTCAACCCGCACGTTCTCCGCCCCGCCGCTCTCCGCACCGATGTTCCCGTCATTCTCTTCCTCGGAAGATTCGACCCGCGAAACGGCCTCACCACCCTCATAGAATCCTTCAAGAAAGTCCGCGGCAGGAACCGCGAGGCACAGCTCGTCGTCGTTGGCGACGGCCCGCTTCGCAAGCACTACTATCGGGCGGCCGGTGGCGATCCCGACATCACCTTCGTCGGTTCCGTGCTCGGCGAACGGCCGAGCTACTACGCGCATAGTGCGATGTATGCCTGCCCCACGACAAAAGCATCGTTCGGAATCACGCTCCTCGAGTCGATGGCGTGCGAGACGCCGGTCGTATGCTCGGACATTTATGGCTTCCGCGACGTGGTCAAACACGAGCGTGAGGCGTTAATGGTGCAAAGTGGGAACATAGATGATCTCTCTGATGCACTGGTGAGACTTCTGGACGACGAGACGCTTCGTGCACGCCTGGGAAAGCGCGGCCGTCAGGAGGCGGAGCAATATTCCTGGGCCAAGGTCACAGAAACTGTGCTCGACATCTACACCGCTGTGCTGCGCCGGAATACACACGAATGATCGCGTACGCTGCGCTCGGAGTCTCAGTAATAGGCGGAGCCGTACACGGCGCGTTTCACCGCAATAGTCCGATCTTCGGTCGTGCGCTGGGGAAGATCGAGAGCGATCGGAAGGTCGTGGCCCTCACGTTCGATGATGGGCCTAACGCCGACGCTACTCCGCTAATCCTCGACACGCTCGCCGAAAAAGGCGTCCGCGCGACCTTCTTCATTCTGGGCAGCCACGCAGAGCGCTGGCCGGAGTTGGTGAGGAGGATCGCCCAGGAAGGCCATCAGCTGGGCAATCACGGCTACTTCCACCAGAAGCTCCACTTCAAGAGTCCGTTCTACGTGAGCCGCGACATCAGGCTGGGACTGAGGGCGATCAAACGTGCTGGCGCTCCCGCACCTCGGTATTTTCGCGCACCGCACGGATTTCGGAGCCCGTGGACCAGCTCGATCGCCAGCTCCTACGGCGAGCGCACCGTTGGCTGGTCACTCGGCGTCTGGGACAGCGATCGGCCCGGCGTCGAGGAGATCGTGAAGCGCACGCTGAAGGGTGTCTCGCCTGGATCGATCGTCCTGCTTCACGACGGCGACGGATACAACCCGGATGGCGACCGGATGCAGACCGCCGCTGCATTGCCCCACATCATCGACAAGCTCAAAGACCTGGGCTACGAGTTCGCGACTCTGCCCACTGAATGAGCCCCAAGCTGAAGAAAGGAATTCGCTGGGCGATTTCCGCCGCGATTCTCGTCTTCCTCATTTTGTTCGCCCGCACGATAAACTGGCACGCAGCGTGGAATTCGATGCGCCACGCATCGCTTCCGCTCCTGGCAGCGGCGATCGGCGTCAATATCCTCTCCGTCCTGATCAAGGGGGTACGCTGGTGGCTCTTCCTCCGTCCGATCGGGATCACGTCCCTGCCGCTTGCGATTCGGGCGACCATCGCCGGAGCGGGTCTCAACAATGTTCTCGTCGCGAGCGGCGGCGATGCGGCGCGTGTTGTATTCGTGTCGCGGGTGAGCGGCGTTTCCAGCTCCACCGTGCTCGCCTCGATGGCGCTGGAAAAGCTGTTCGATCCGATCGGGTTCGTGATGCTGCTCGTGTTCGGAGCTATCGTGTTCCAGCTCCCGCCCCAGTTCGAACGCTGGAAGGTGCCGGCGGAGATTCTTCTCGTCGTAATGGTGCTGTTGCTGGCATTTTTTGTATACGCTACAAGGCACATCAAGCCTGAGCACGTGCCGGAGCGGCGTGCCAAACCGCGGACGCTGTGGGGTAAGATTCGCGCGTATTTCACCAGCTTCGGCCAGACGGCGGGACGTCTCGCTACGGGTCCTCGCTTTCTCGCAGCAATGCTCCTCTCACTCGCCGCGTGGGCGTGTCAGCTCTGGACGTTCGAGCTCGCCGCTGCTGCCGCCCATGTCTCGATCCCTCTCGCCGGAAGTCTCGCTTGTCTGCTAGGCATCAACGTCGGGCTCATCATCCGCGCTACTCCCGGGAATGTGGGCTTCTTCCAGTTCGTGTATGCATTGATGGCGGGGCAGTTCGGCGTTTCGCGCAATGACGCTATTGCCGTCTCGTTATTGATCCAGACCATCCAGATCCTTCCTCTCACTCTGATGGGCATCGCGCTCGCGCCCGAATTCATATTCCGCCGGGGGAAAAAGGACACGGAGACAGAGGCGGTCGCGAAGAAGATCGAGAAGGAAAAGGAGCTGCACGTCGGTCCGCTGTCGACCGCGGAAGAAGTTCTGCAGCGCGCGACGAAGGCGGGGGTTGCGCCCCCGCCCAAGTAAGCTTCGCCGACGACGCTTTCTCGCGTTCCTTTAGAAGGGAGCCGCTGATGACTTCACAGCGCTCGTCTTAGGAAGGCGATGAACTTTGCGGGATTTCGAGTAAGTCCGCTAAAGGTTGCGCGTACCTTCCCGTCCGGCGTCATCACAGCGTAGAGCGGGAGCGCCACGGTTCCGAAGGTCTTCTCCTGGAACGCCTGCTGGCGCTCGTATAGCTCACCGTCGCCGTCGGTGTAGAGCCGAGCGAGAACGAATTGCCCCAGCTCAGCGCCGACGTCCGGACGGCTGAAGATGTTTGCCTCCATCCACCGGCAATTGGTGCAGGTGTATCCGGTGAAATCGACGAAGACTAGTTTGCCCGTCGCTCGTGCTGCGGTGAGCGCGCCCTCGTAGTCGTTGAGCATCCAGGTGGACGACTCGCCGCCGGCTGACGCGACCGTGGTCGCACGCCCCGACGGAGGGAGGAACGCTTCGATCTGCGGGAGCGATCTTCCATTCAATCCCGATGCAAGCCACGCCGCCAGCAGCAGCGAAATGCCGATTGGGGTGATCTCGCGAGGACGCCATTCCCCTCGGCGGACGTGCTCACGAAGATTGCGGCCAAGATACAAAGCTCCGGCGACCGCGAGAGCAGACCACGAGAGAAGCACGACGTTGCGAGTGAAGACGCCCCAGCCGAGGACCATGTCGGTGTTCGAGACGAACTTGATGGCAGCTCCGACCTCGAGCAGACCGATCAGCACGCGAAGCGTTTGCATCCAGGGGCCTGCGCGTGGAAGCCTCGACACCGAGCGTGGCAAAAACGCCAGCAGCACGAAAGGCAGCGCGAAGGCGGTGGAGTAAACGATCATTCCGACAACGGGAGTTGCCCACGATCCGCGAGATGCAAGAACGAGTAGCGTGCCGACAAAGGGGGCCGTGCATGTGACCGATGTCAGCGTGAAAGTGGCACCCATGATGAGCGCGCCAAGTGAGCTACCCGGGGCGGCGCCGCGTGAGGCGCGGTCAGCCTCGTTCGCGAGTTTCCAGGGTACGGGAGTGGCTACCCATCCGAACAGGTTTGCCCCAAACATCAGGAACAGCGCGGCGAGAATGAGATTCACCCACGGATCCGATGCGAATCGATTGAGGCCGGCGGCGCCAAAGATCGCGGCCAGAAAGAGGCCGAGCACCGTAAATGTCGCGACGATACCGAGCCCGAACAGAAATGGACGTCGAAGGCTCAAGGACCGGTCGGAATCCGGCGACGAGAAATACGCGATGGTAACCGGCACCATCGGGAAGACGCACGGCGTGAGCAACGAGAGGAGACCTGTGGTAGCCGCGAGCCAGAGGAATCCGACGCTCATGCCTTATCCGCAATCAGGAGAACGACCGCGAGCTTTTCCGTGCGCGCAGGGAGACACAGCGTCTCGCTGCACACCTGATATCGCACGCTGACGTGAAACTTCCGGAAGCCAGACAGGGAGCGGCCAGGAACACCAACTGGAATGGTGAACCGCGCAATGCCGGAGTAAAGCTGCGTCTCGATGCCGAAGTTCTTGTCGAAGATGCGCTCCGGCTGGGGCGCCTTGATCACGCCGCGCACGATCACGTCGGCCGCGTCCGTGAGCTTGATCGAAAGCGGGATCGGTCCGCCTGCCTTCTGTGTAAGCGAGTAGATGTGCCACCCCTTGGCGATGTCGGCTTGGACCTCGAGCGGCACAGTGCGTCCGGGCGTGACCTGGAGTGGCGAGCTGCGCGGGACTATGCTCCAACGAACCGGACGAATAGAAAGCGCGCGGGTGCCTGCGATCGTCGGCATCGGCACAGCCCCATCCGGCGCGACGCTGCGAACCGGGTGCTGGTTTGTGGCGGCGACGAGCGGTAGCAAAAGGAGGTATGCGAGCTTGTTCATGAGTCAGAATATATCACCGGGAGGCGCGATCCCTGCGTAGTATACCCGTCAATTCCTACCGTGTTCGAGTGAACTCACCATGCAACACTCCGTAATTCCACATCCGCCACTCTTCTTCGAGAGCTGGTACAATGTAGGCAGAACGGTATCGCTCTCCATTATCGGCTTCACCGCGCTGATCGCGATGCTCAGGGTTTCAGGGAAGCGCACCCTCTCCAAGCTCAACGCCTTCGATTTCGTGTTCGTCGTTGCCGTAGGGTCGGTATTCGCGTCCACGATCATTTCGAAGGATATCACGCTCGTCGAGGGCGTCGCGTGTTTGGCGACGTTGATCGCGATTCAGGTGATCCTCTCGGAGCTGGCGGGCCGATTCGCGATTGTGGACCGGGTCATAAACGGCGAGCCGACCCTACTCCTCTCGCGCGGGAAATTCATTCCGCGCGCGCTCAAGAGGGAACGCGTAACGGAGGAAGAGGTGCGCGCCGCAATTCGCACCAAAGGTGTGAACCGGGTGGAGGACGTAGACGCGGTAATACTTGAAAATGACGGCACTCTCTCTGTGGCATGGGAGGCGAGAGGCCCGGGCCGCAGCAGCCTCGTCGATGCCACGGTCCCCGAGGGAACCCGCGCCGAAGAAAGCCAGAAGAAACC
>JANMWS010000018.1:0-5537 GCA_031394125.1 Gemmatimonadales bacterium | reverse complement strand
ACGTACACGTCGTCGTTCTCACGCAGTGCGGGCAATACATCGTCGCCGCGTTCATCAGTTGCCGAGAGTGGTAACTGGCGTTGCCCCACCTGGAAGAGACGAAGCTTCACCGCACCCGGCGGGACGAAGCGCTCGTCTACGAACACGTCCACCGAATCCGGGTGGTCGACGGCGATCAGCTTCACCTCGTCGGCGTATGCCGTCTCCCAGAGCTCCTCGGTGAGCTGGAGAACGTAGCGTCCGTCGCGCGGCTGGAGCGCTTCTCCGGGGATACGAAGATATTCCTGCGACGCGCCCGCAGGGGCGAACGCGCTGCCGGCACCCATGAGGCCAAGCGGCATTCCCAGAGCGCTGCGCCACATCGCATCCGTCACGAAGCGGAAGCGCTTCCCATCCCATGCATACGCGAGCGCGCACGATCCTTTGAGCATTTCCCGCTCGACGACATCCTGATCCGATCCCGGGAAGTACGTCGTCTGCGGAACGCCGTTGGGCCACTCGACGCGGAGCACATCCGCCTTGAGATGCGGCCCCAGGCCAAAGTGCGTCGTACGGCCGGTTGCAACCCGCGTCTGGTAGATATCACCCGCTCGAAGCTCCAGCCTCGCGCCGATTCCGAATGCGTTGTTCTTCCCGCTTCCATCGCGGAGGCCTTTGAGCTCCACGTTCACTGCGAGGTTGTTGTTCCCGAAGTCGTTGCGCAGAAGGCGTGGGGCGCCCGCAGCGTCGATCAGCAGGAGATCCTCGTCGCCATCGCCATCTACATCCGAGACCGCGATCGCGGACGCGCCCGCTGACCGTACAGGATCCGGAATCAACGTTGACCGATCGGCAAATCTGCCCGCACCGTCGTTCCGAAACAGAAAGACTTTCGTAGCACCCCCGACTACGAGGTCGAGCCAGCCGTCATTGTTGTAATCCACGAACGTCGCAGACAATCCCGCCGTGGACCTGAGCGAGCGCAACGCGGCACTCGAGCGTCCGTCGCGAGTGAAGGTGCCGTTCCCCTTGTTGAGCCAGAGCTTCGGCTCGCCACCATTGGTGCTCGCGACGAAGAGATCGAGAAGTCCGTCGTTGTTGTAGTCGCCCACGGCCGCGGCCCCCGAACCGCCGCTGCCCGACAGCCCACTCGCAGCGGTTACGTCGCTGAAGGCTTGTGCGCCGCCGTTGTGAAAGAGGGCGTCGCTGCCGTGCTCGTTCGTGACGAAGACATCGACGCGTCCGTCCCCATCGAAGTCGCCGAAGACCGCGTCGCGCGCGTCGCCGGCAGCGGCGAGACCCAGGCTTGCCGCTCTCTCCGTGAAAGTTCCGTCGAGATTGTTGCGGTACACTGTCCGCTGACCATTTCCGACGAGAAGCAGGTCCAGGTCGCCGTCGTGATCGAGGTCTATGAAGAGCGCCCGCCTGGCTGCTTTCACGTCGCCGACCCGGGCCTTCGCAGTCGTCTCCTCAAACGTCCCGTCGCCCCGGTTGCGGAACAGGTGGCCGCGTCCTTCGGCGCCGATGACGAAGAGATCGAGCCAGCCATCGTTGTCATAATCAGCGAATGTGGCGTACGCGGCACCTTGCGGAAGAGAGATGCCCGAACGCTCAGTGGCGTCTCGCAGGAAGCCGCCCTGAACGCGATACAGATGCGCGACGGATTTGCGCAAAGCAGACGACCATGTCGATACGAAGAGATCGTCGGTGCCGTCGCCGTCAACATCCCCAAAGGCGAGGGCAGTCGGTCCGACCGGCTGTGCCGGAGTGACGACAGGGCCCGCACGGGTCTCAGTGCCTGCGAGACCAGCATCGTTTGTAGCATCGGTGAACTTTGCGAGGTCGGCCGTCGTGCGCTCTCGCACTGCGCGCAGCGAGATGAAGTTTTTTGGCGCAAAGGTAATGACGGGTCGCCCAGCGATCGGACCATCGGTCCATTTCACATCATCGAGTGAGGCCTGATACGGCGCCGTAACCTCCATCAGCCGGACGAAGCGATCGAGTGTTGTCCGCGCCTGCTCGAGCTTTCCCTCCCGTAATAACTGAATCGAGCTATCGAGATGTGTTCGTGCTTCCTTCGGAGGCTCGGGAGGAATGCGCCGCACTTCCTCGAGCTGCCGAACAGCGCTGTCCGCTTCGTCCCGCCGCGCGAACGCCTCCACGAGCTTCAATCGAGCGGCGAGATTCGCTGGCGCGACCGCGAGCACGTCCCTCAGCCGATCTTCGTACCTGCGAACGGAGGCGCTATCGCGTTGCCCCGCCTCGAGCTCGGCGAGTGCGTACAGCACGTGAGCATTTCCTGTAGTGTCCCGGCGCAGTCGCTCGAGCATCGCGCGCGCGTCGGACGGCCGTCCCGTAAGCGAATAGAGGCGCGCGAGCGCGAGCCCCACTTCGGTACTCGCGGGGTCCAACTCTCGCGCCCGGAGTAGCTGCTTCTCTGCCTCTGAATACCGACCCGCTTGTAGGTAGGTGAGTCCAAGGCTCGCATAGCCCAGGGGATCGTCGGGCGCGAGCTTGGTGAGCTTCTTGAACTCGGCTTCAGCCTCCGGCAACTGGTTTCGCTGGAGATAGCTGGTGCCGAGCACGCGAGTGGTGTAAAGGTCTTCGACGGATGCCCGTTCGGTGCGACAAGCGGTCGTTGCGGCGGCCAACGCGCCGCCGACCAGGAGAGCCCAGGCTCGCCAGGCCGTGTGGGTCATGCGCGCCTCGCGAGCGGGGCGGTGGCAGCGCCCACGACTAATATCTCAACGATCTTGGAGGAGTCAAATGCTGTAGGATGAGCAAAGATAGTCCTCCGACCAGGTGCTAGCGACTGCCCCGCGCCGGACTAGGAATCCGGAGGACTCAACGCAGTATCGGTGTCACTAACGAGCGATGCAGGACTCGATTATGGATCGCCTGGCGGACCGCGGATCGTTGATCGTCTCGTAAAACTCGTCGAAGTAGCGAAGAGTCTCCTTCACCGTGCCCGGGTTGATGAGCTTTCCGATTTCGTCATTGTATAGAGCGTAGATCTGCGGCTTCCTCTCGACGAAAACGGCGAACGTTCTGGCGTACGACGCGGGGTCGGCGCAGTAGCCTCGAAACAACCTGCGGCGAACGCTGGTGAGATGCAGCATCTCGGATGGGGTGGCGTATCGCGCATTCACCGCTCCGGAGAAATCGAAGTCATAGGCGATGGGCATCACCGTGCCGTCTTCCCTCAGGACAAGCTCCACGTTGTGCAGTCCAGCGATCGAGAAATCGGTATTGCCGATCATGTACTGAAACACGCCGAGCAGTGCGTTCAGATCCGGATCGAGATCGCTGGCACCCGCGCCCATCTGCTCGAGGACCTTTCCGCCGAGCCGGGCGGCGATCGCCTTTGGCTCCTCGATGACGAACCCGTACCTCCTGGCTCGCACCTTCCCGGTGGCGCTGTCAGCGTAGGTGATCCGGAGCAATCGCGCCCTGTGGCTCACGGGCGTCAAAAGCTGATAGATGCGATAAAGCTGGAATTCCTGGAGGATGTACTGCTCGTAACTATCATCGTCCTGGCAGTAGTTGACGAGTTTCGGCTTGTCGAGTTTGTCGAAGATCGATCCCTTGGATGTTTCCGCGCTGAAGTTGAGGCGAAGGGGTGGGAAGTCGCACGTCCGGAGACGCCAGATCCCTCGGGTGCGTGCTTGAAGCGGTACGGTGAGCGGCACTCCATCCGGACCTCTGTACGACATCGTTGCGGGGCGCCACGGATGATCGGTGCTCTTGTCGCTACGAAGCTGCCCGATGTTGGCGGTGAGCGTCACCTCGATCGGATCCTGGGTGGCGAAGAAGGGCGGAGCGGCCGCGACTTTCTTCTCTGGCTCCTGTGAGCCGGCCATTGGGGAATGCAGCGCACACGTTGCGAAGCACGTGGCGATTAGGATGGCCCGAAGAGGCTGTTCGCGGATGACCACGGGCTTCGGACGGCGGCAAGGAATCGCAGCTGCCATCGGACTCTCCCACTGAGGGGCGCTCGAATATCATGCGCGCAGGCGTTTCACGCCATACCTGCTGTGTTGAGGTCGCGGGTGCTCGGCGTGCCGCTATTTCCGCGCGGCAAGCTCTGCCATTCTCCCCAGCTGGAATCCACTGGCGTGAGACCTGCTTTCAGTAATGAGGTTGGTGAAAAAACCCTCCAATTTGAGGTAATCATGCACAACGTACGCTTTAGACTGATGGCCGGACTTGCGGGGGCGACATTGTGCCTCTTCGCCGCGACGAGCTACGGTCAAAACACGAATGCGCCGACGGGAACCAACGCCGGCACAACCGTCGGCGCGCAGCCCGGCACGACGACGGGCACGGCAAACACGCAGGCGACACCTGACGCCGGAGCTACGACTACCGGCACCGTCACAGGCACCACAGCGACCGACGCGGTGACGACGACGACCACCACCACGCGCACCTTCCCGGGCGGAACGCTCGGCATGCTCGCGGTGGCCGTGCTCGTGCTGCTCGTGCTCTTCGCGCTTTTTCGCGGCCGAGATCGCACCGTTGTGCGTGAGACTTTCGCGTCCTCCAGCACCACTACGCCGGGGCCTCGCAACGTGGCAACGGGAACCGCCTCGGACGATCGGATGAACCTTAATTCGCGTGCGGCATCCGGAACCGGAAGCGAGACCGGAGTCAACGATCCAAACGCGCGGCGCTGAGTAAAGAATCGCTGGGAAAGGGGCGCGGAGAAATCCGCGCCCCTTTTTTGTGCCTACATTTATCAATGCGCCAGGAGCTACCACCGTCTGCGTGGGGATACTTCGCGTCGATGGTCGAGTCGTACGACTCGCTGATACGACGCGCAGTGCCGCGCTATGGCGAGATGGTTATCCGCCTCCTGGAATATCTCCCGCCTGATGCGCGATCGCTCGTTGAACTGGGATGCGGAACTGGCAACCTCTCGCTAGAGCTTCTGGCGAAGTTTCCGCGAGGCACGCTCACCTTCGTGGATGCATCGCCAGAGATGATCGCTTTGACGCGGTCGCGCATCGATCAGGCAATAACTCCAGGGACACCACCCATCGGCTTCCTGGTGCAGCGTTTCGAAGAGCTCGATCTTTCCGAAGGACCGGTCGATGTGTTAGTGAGCTCGATAAGCCTCCATCACGTCGAGGACAAAGCGGGACTTTATGCACGCGTGCGGTCCTTCCTCAACCGCGGCGGGCATTTTTGTTTTGCGGACCAGATGCGCGGCGAGCCTGAATCAAATCATCGGTTGAACTGGGAGCGGTGGCTGGACTTCTGTAGGGAGCGCGGTCATTGCTCGCCGGAAGAGATTGAAAGTCTCCTCCAGCACGCCGCAGCGCATGATCATTACACGACGTTGACCGACCACATAGGGCTTCTTTCGAAAGCTGGATTCTCCGAAATAGACTGTGTCTGGCGGAACGGGATGTGGGGCATCGTCACGGCGACCGCGTCGTAAACAAGCAGAATACTATTGACAGAACTTCAGCTCGGCTGTAGTGGTCTAATTCCAACCACCTCCTGAACAGCGACTGCAAAGTTGCGCGCGATGGGCGCGTGATTGGTCGGGAGGG
>JANMWS010000003.1:0-2605 GCA_031394125.1 Gemmatimonadales bacterium | reverse complement strand
TGGTGCGGCCAGTTGTTGCGACCGGGTACGGGCACGGTGGTCAAAAGCCGGCCGTAGCGATGGGAAGTAAGTCGGACATCGAAGACAGCGAGAAAATCCGGCTGCGTAGTATCCGCGGATGCCGTCCAGACGTACAGGAAGTCGCTCGAGGCTTTTGCCTGAGCGCTTAGCGAGCTTGTGACAAAACAGATCAGAAGGACCGCTCTGGCCGAACGCTTACCGAGCATTTGCATAAGCATCATTCCTCAAATCTGCATTCAACAGCCCTGAGCCGCATCCGAAAAGTGTTCGTTGCGGCAACGTTACCCGGTCACAAATGGGACACGACATCGTTCATTTCTTCGACTTGGGCTTTAGTTCCTCGAACCAGTTGTCAACGACGATCAGCTCGTCGGGTCGGCTCGGAGCCAGCGGTCGAGTCATTAGGAAGCGCCTGTCGTCAGGCGCCACGGCATATTCCTGAGCAAGTGCATCGGCGACGAATCCCCCGGCTGGGAATAGCACCGTTGAGCGGCCTGGTGAGAATGTCGGAGTAACCTTTACTTCGACCGCAACCAAGTTCCCCCCGGCTCGGTAAAATAACTCTCGACCACTGTGGGACCACAGCGGCTCCGTCCCACCGCTCGCTGAGACCGCCCACTTCGCGGCGCCCGTGTTCGGGAACGGGACGACGTAAATTTCAAAACGGCCAGACTCATTCGATGCATACGCCAGCCACCGTCCGTCCGGTGAAATGGCCGGGGCAGTCTCATCGTACCTGGTCGCCACCAGTGCCACTGGGATCGTATCAATCCCCGGCCGGATTCCTAGAATGTCGTCAAAGTCTGATGCGGCTCTGACAGCCTCGAATATCAACCACTTCGCATCTGGAGACCAAACGGGCTCCCATAGGTCCCATTTCGCATGGAGTTGAAGCTCCGCCTTCGCGCTGCCGTCGGCACGCTTTGTCCACAGATCGTAAATGCCGGACCTAAACCCGGAGAAAGTCACGGATTGGCCATCAGGTTTCCATCCGGGGTAGAGATTTCTTCCATCGAGGGTCAACCTGATGCTTGGACCTCTGTCTAGCTGCTTGATCCATATATCGCGAGGGGGCCCGACGGGGTTTTTCTCGACGGCAAGTCTTTTCCCATCGGGTGAGAGTGCCGGGTGACGGAAGTAGTCGTCTTGCCAATCGGGATCAACAGGCTGCGTTTTTCCGTCGCGCGTCACCCATATGAGCTCCTGCTTCCCCTCTCCCGCGCTGGTAGCGTAGACCAGCGTCCCTGCGTCGGAGACAGCTAGGTCCGCAGAGCCTGCGGCCCCAGTGCGCATGCCTTCAACGATCGCAGTTGGCTCGCCCGTGACCTTCAGGGAATTCTGGTCGAAGGGAGCGGACATCAACGTCCTGTTCGTCGTCACGTACAGAAGGTGTCCTGACGCTGCGTAGCGCCCGTACATCGCATCGTTCACTATCACCCGATGTTTGCCTGACGGGATTTCTGCCACGGCAATAGCGAACGATGTTCCCCTTGTCTCCGCTGTCTTCCCAGTAGACAGTGCGGTGAACAAGACGCCTTTCCCATTTGGTAGCACGTCCGGCCAGAGGTGGTCGTACTCGCCCCTCGTCGTGTCAAGCACGGTAAACGGTTTGGGGACCGCACCTGCCTTGGCCTCAACGCGAACAAGACTCGCAGATCCCAACCCGTCGGCGTAGATGAATCCGTCCTGCCCCCATGAGTCGCCCGCGACTCCCGTGAGCGAATCAGTCACAGTGACTGGTAGTCCGCCACTGAGCGATACTATCTGAAGGTTCCTGCCCCCGGTGACGAATCCAATGTGCTGACCATCAGGCGAGAAGAATGGAGTGTTCGCGCCTTCCGTTCCTGGTATCGCGACGGCGTGCAGCTGATTCCGCTGTCGTACCAATACCTGTGAGCGGGGGCCGCCGAGATAGGCTAGGCGCAATCCATCAGAGGACAGAGCGAGTCGACCCCAAAACGCGCCACCTTGAGCCATAGCCTCCGTCGAATCCAACACCAAGCGATACGTCACCACCGGCTTCGGGTAAGTGGGACGCGTCCGATCCCAGGTTACCAGAGCCAATAGTAGAGCCGCGAACACCGCGGTTGCGAAAAACATGGCTTTAAAGCGCCCGTTGTCTCCATGGCGCCCTACCGCCGCCGGCGTAGAGGACAATGTGAACGAAGGATCGTCCAATGCTTCCGCGAATTCGTGCGCGGATGCGAATCGGTCTGCGGGGACTTTCTCAAGCGCGTGAGACACTGCGGCCGCGACATTCGCTGGCACATTTCTACGCTGAGTCGTGAGGGGCCGCGGCTCTTCGGTCATCACTCTTGCAACGACTGCTTGGACTGTTGGGCCCGTGAAAGGCGGCTCACCGGAGAGCATCTCGTAGGTCACGGCACCGAGAGAATAGATGTCGCTCCGAGCAGTAATCGTTCGCTCTCCCATTGCTTGCTCAGGACTCATGTAACTCGGAGTGCCGAGCGAGAGACCGGTCTGGGTCATGCGCGCGCCACCGGCCTGAGTGACAGCCAGCGCAATTCCGAAATCGGCGACGATCGCGCTTCCATCGTGCAGGAGAATATTTTCCGGCTTTATG
>JANMWS010000192.1:0-15197 GCA_031394125.1 Gemmatimonadales bacterium | reverse complement strand
ATTCGTTCCCCACATTGCCGAGTGCAAGTTCGGCGACTGCACCCATCGCGTCGAGCCGGGATGCGCTGTGATCAAGGCCGTGCAGGATGGCTCGATCAGCGCCGAGCGCTACGACAGCTACCTTCGATTGCGGGAAGAGATTGAGGACTCGGAGAGGAAGTGGGCGCCATATAGCGCTGCATCGAAGGCGCAAAAGCGCCGGTAATAACTGCAACTGAACGGTGCGAGTCACTGGCATCTGCGTTGATCGGGATCAAAGCAACAGAACGGGTGCGAGTTGTGAGTGGCGTGGCTTCTAGTTGCCAGTTCACTACGCCCAGACGTACCGCGGCGCCATTCCGGGCACAGGCAACTGGTTGAGCCCTAAAACCGCTGAGTTGCGTCCCGACGTCGTGAACTCACAACTGTCAGCTATGCTACTGACAACTCGCACCCGTTCAGTTGCAGTTAACGAGGCGTATTACGCCCCAAGGAGGTCGACCGTCCAGGCGACCTGAATATCGGGCCTCAAAGACTCGCGCACCGAACAGTATTTCGTAGCTGACAGCTCGATAGCTCGCAGCGCCTGATCCTTCTCGATGCCTTTGCCGGCGATCCGAAAATTCAGCGTGATGTACTTGTATCGGCGGGGAATCGTGTCGACGCGTTCTCCCACGACGTCGATCTCGAGGGACTCGATGGGCGTACGCTGCTTCGCCAGGATGTCGATGACGTCGTAAGAGACGCACGTCGCCAGCGCGCTGAGAAGCGTCTCCGGCGGGCTCTGTCCCGTTTCACCTTCGCCGTCGATGCGCGCCGTCGGGCCATTTGGGCGTCCCGCATCGAAGCGGTGGCCGCCAACCCAATTGACGTGTATGAGCGATGGCAACGCCGGCGTTTTCGCCGGTGCGGGTGCCGTCACTTCTCCGGCCCCGTTTCGATCGGAGCGCGAACCGCATTCCCCCACTCCGTCCAGCTGCCATCGTAGTTCCTGACGCGATCGTAGCCGAGCAGGTAAGTGAGCACGAACCAGGTATGGGAGGAACGCTCGCCGATTCGGCAATAGGCCACGATGTCGTCTCCCTTTTTCAGACCCTTTTCCGTCTCGTAGATCGCGCGGAGTGAATCCGCGTCCTTGAAGCTTCCGTCCGGATTCGCGGCGCGGGCCCACGGGATACTGCGAGCGCCCTTGATGTGTCCGCCGCGAAGCGTGCCTTCCTGCGGATAGTCGGGCATGTGCGTGCGCTGCCCCGAGTATTCCTCGGGCGAGCGCACATCGATCAGTGGCTTCCCGCTGTCCGAGTGCTCGCGGACCTGCTTGAAGAAAGCACGGATCCTTTCATCCGAGCGCTTGGGAGCCTTGTATTTGGTCTTTGCGTAGCTTGGAACTGTGGTGTTGAAAGGACGGCTCTCCTTCTCCCACTTGATTCGTCCGCCATCGAGCAGCTTCGCGTTTGTGAAGCCAAACAGCTGGAACACCCAGAACGCGTACGCCGCCCACCAGTTGTTCTTGTCCCCGTAAAAAACGACGGTCGTCTTCTCGTCGATTCCTTTCTCGCGAAGAAGCTTCTCGAATTGCTCCGATGATACGTAGTCGCGAAGCACCGGATCATTGAGGTCCTGATGCCAATCGACCTTCTGCGCTCCCGGGATGTGGCCGGTGTCGTAGAGCAGAACGTCTTCGTCGCTCTCGATGATTCTGATACTCGGGTCGTCGAGATGCCCGGCGAGCCAGTCCGTGCTCACCAGTACTTCGGGGTGCACGTAACCTTTGCCGGCGATGCCCGGTTCGACAGCGGATGCATTGCTTGTGATTGTCGCCCCCATGGTTCCCTCCTGAAGAAGGAGAGCTTCTAGCATAATCATGGGGAACTCCCGGTGGTGCAAGTAGAACGGCCGGTAGCCATGTGTATCTTTGGTGCATGGGTGCCACGACGCAGCCGCAGATGGAGCCGTACTCTCGCCACGTGCTCGTATGTACGGGCAATTTCTGCTCGCCCGACCGTCATGGGCGCCAGATCTATTCTATGCTTGCAAAACTTCTTGAGCGCGAGGATCTCCTCTTCGGCCCGCAACGCGTCAAGCGAGGTGAGACGCCGTGCCTCGGCGTCTGCAGCAACGGGCCAATCATTGTCGTCTATCCGGAAGGAACATGGTACGCGGAGGTTACACCCGCGCTGCTGGAGCGAATCGTCGTCGAGCACCTCAAGGGAGGCAGGCCTGTTGCTGAGGCCGTTTTCCACCACCTCTAGGAACCTGCGACTGGCATGGCTAATGCCTTTTCTAAGCCCATCCGAAAACAGAGGCAATCGTGGCGGAAAAGAGAGAGCTCATCGAGCCGAACGAAGGTGACAAGAGATACGTTCGGCGGGACGAGGAAGGGAAATTCAAGGAGTCAGTCGACGTCGGGCGGTCGCTGAGCAAGGATCGGGAGCAATCCGCAAAAACGGAATCAAAGCCTGGACAGGGCGATAAGGGCGACAGAAAACAGTAGTCGTTGGAGCCTTCGCGGGGCGGAAGCGAAGCTTTCCGCCCCGTTTCCATCCTGCGGATTGGGGACAGTCAAGGGTTAGCGTTCGCTCCCGCCTTTGCTTTACCTTTGAGCGCAACCGGTACCCATTGCAGTGACACCCACACCATTCAATCCACGCAGGCTCGCGCTTGGGGCTGCGAAAAAACTGATCTTCGAGAATGAGGATCCGGAGACAGCGCTCGAGCGCATCGCCGGTCTCACATCGCTCGACAACCGCCCTACACTGAGTCCGGAGAGCCAGTCCATGTCACGCACGCGCGCAACCATTCTGACCAATCTCGACGAGATGTATCGAGAAGCCTTCGAGCGGGCAAAAACATCGGGTGATCAGACGCAGATGGCGACTCTCGATTTCGCCTACCGCAGGGAGCAGCTGTACTTCGAGATTCTTCTCGATGTCCGCGACGCACTAGAGCGCCGCTAGCTTGGCGCTCTATCGCCTCAACACCCCCGAGCGATGAATAGCCTCTGGGGCTGGGTCGGATTCAACGTCGTCGTCCTGGCGATCCTCGCGCTCGATCTCGGTGTTCTCCACCGCAGATCCGCGAAAGTCTCACTCAGGGAAGCGGCCACCTGGAGCGCGGTCTGGGTGGCCCTCTCGCTCGGCTTCGCGTTCGCCATCTACCAAACGATGGGAAAGGAGTCCGGTCTCGAGTTTCTCACGGGCTACCTAATCGAATACGCGCTGTCGGTGGACAACATCTTCGTCTTCGTCCTGATCTTCACCTACTTCGGTGTGCCGGAGAAGTATCAGCATCGCGTTCTCTTTTGGGGAATCATCGGCGCGCTTGTGTTGCGTGGGGTTATGATCGTCGTCGGCTCTGCACTGGTGACCAGATTCGCGTGGACGCTTTACATCTTCGGCGCCTTCCTGGTCTTTACGGGGCTGAAGATGGCGCTGCAGAAGGATGAGGACGTATACAACCCGGATCGCGATCCGATACTGCGCCTCGCCCGTCGGCTCGTGCCGGTAACCGATGATTACCACGGCGACAAGTTTTTCGTTCGCCAGCCGGACAAGACCGGACGTTCGCGCTACGCGGCCACTCCGCTCTTCATCGTACTCCTGATTGTAGACACCACCGACATCATCTTCGCCACCGATTCGATTCCCGCGATATTCGCGGTCACGCGGGATCCCTTTATCGTCTATACCTCCAACATCTGCGCGGTGTTGGGATTGAGGGCGCTCTATTTCCTATTGGCGAGCGTCGTCGACAAATTCGTCTACCTCAAGCTCGGATTGTCGCTCGTCCTCGTTTTCATCGGAGGGAAGATGCTCCTCGAGCACTTCGTTCACCTTCCGATTGTCGCGTCGCTGGGTGTGGTGGGTGCGGTCCTGGCAGCCTCCATAGTGGCCTCGCTCCGATGGCCCCGGACAGGGCACTAAAGCCCGTCTATGGGTTACCCCTAAGACAAGAACGACGTCTTTCTGGGGACTTCTCTCCCCACTCTACATATGCCTCAGGATTTCAGCATGAGATTCGCTCCACGCGTAGCGGTCGCTGCGACGCTCGTCTTCGCTCCGCTTTCCAGCGCGGTCGCCCAGAACGCCGGGAAGACTCTGGCGATGGATTTCCGGATGACCAATTCGGTACAAGGCACGCCCGATACCGGTGTGATTGTCGGCCACGCGATCGGCACAGCAGACAAAATGCGACTGGACTTAACTATGAAAGGAGCCGGCGCCAAAAACGTCACTCCAATTACGGACAGCGCAGTACGCATGATCGTGACGGACAGCGGCAAGACCGTCACATATCTCGACACGAAAAAGAGTCAGTTTCTTCGCGTGAGGCCGGCAGAGATGGTTGCGCAGGCCCAGCAGATGGGCGGCATGAAGATGGACTTCTCGGAGACTTCCGCCAAGGTTGACAGTCTCGGCACCGGCCCGGCGATCCTGGGGCACCCGACTTTGCATTACCGGGTGACCACCGGCATGACGATGACCATCAGCGCGATGGGCCAGCAGCAAATCGTGAAGATCGCGAGCAGCAACGACGCTTACTACGCAACGGACATCAAGGGATACCTGAATCCGTTTACAACCCTGACCGGCGGGGACATGGCCGCCATCTTCGGAACGAGCAACAAGGATTTCGGCGACAAGATGAAGGCGGTGCAGCAGAAGCTCCCCAAGGGGACGCCGTTGCGGGCACTCACTACCGCCACGATCGTGGCCCAGGGCCAGACGCGTGTCACCAACAGCGCGGCGGAAGTCACCGGGATTCAGTGGGTCAACACCGATCCAAACACCTTTGACGTTCCATCCACCTATACGGCGACACAATTGCCGGGCATGGGCGGATCTTCTCCCGGGGCGATTCCACCGAAGTGACCATCCGCTTCGACAACAAAAGGCGGCCCTCACAGGCCGCCTTGCTTATTTCTAAGTCAAAAGAAAACTCAGAACCGCACAATCTCTTCGTAGGCCTGCTTGAAATCCGCAACCTGCGGGAGGATCGCATCCTCGAGCTGTGGCGCGTACCCAACGAAGGTATCGGCGGAGGCTACCCTCTTCACCGGTGCATCGAGCCACGCGAAACACTCGTCGGCAATCGCCGCCGCGATTTCGGCGCCGTAGCCCCACGATATCGAATCCTCATAGCCCACGATCACGCGTGAGTTCTTCTTCACCGACGAGAAAACGGTTGCCCGGTCCCACGGGCTCAGTGTTCGCAGATCGATCACCTCGACCGAAATCCCGTTTTCCGCAACCGCGTTCGCGGCCGTGAGCGCCCGCTGAAGCGTGGCTCCGTACGTGACGACCGTTATGTCCGTGCCCTCGCGCACCACCTTCGCCTTCCCGAACGGAATCATGAAGTTGGGACCGGGATACGGCGACTTGTTGTACGTCTGGCGGTAGAGATGCTTGTGCTCTAGAAAGAGCACGGGGTCTTCGCAGCGGATCGCCGTACGCAACAGGCCATTTGCATCGAGGGCGGTCGCCGGGCAGACCACGCGCAGGCCGGGACAGTGCGTGAAGATCGACGCCCCCGTCTGCGAGTGGTAGATCGCGCCCCGGATGTATCCGCCGTACGTGGTCCTCACGACGACAGGCGCCGCGAAGCTGTTGTTCGATCGCCAGCGCATCGTCGCCAACTCGTCGCGGATCTGCATGTACGCGGGCCAGATGTAGTCGAAGAACTGGACTTCGACGACCGGCTTGAATCCGCGAACCGCCAATCCGATCGCGCGGCCAACAATATTCGCCTCGGCCAACGGCGAGTTATAGACGCGCGCTCCGCCGAACTCCTTCTGCAATCCCCACGTCACCTTGAAGACGCCGCCCTTTCCCTTGACCTTGCCGAGGTATTCTTCCCGCGACACGTCAGCAACGTCCTCGCCGAAGACCAGAATCTTCTGATCCCGGCGCATCTCGTCCTTCATGCACGCGTTGAGAAGATCGACCATGGTCGTCGGATCCCCGATGAACTGCGGGTCATCTTCGGTGTCGAACTGCTCTCCGGTCGGGTCGACATCGGGTGAGTACACGCCGAAGTAAACCGTCTCGGGCCCGGGCTGCGGCTGCGCCAACGCATCGTCGGTTGCAGCGAGCACGATCGCGTCGACTTCTTCCTGGATCTGCTTGAGCTCGGCTTCCGTCGCGTGTCCTTCCACGACGAGCCACTTGGGGAATTGCGTCACTGGATCCCGCGCCGCATCCGCCTCGCGCTCAGCGGGCGGCCGATACATGGTCTCGTCGTCAGAGAGCGAGTGCGAGTAGGGCCGGATCACGTGCGCGTGCACGAGGGCGGGGCCCTTGCGCTGCCTCGCGTAGTCGGCCGCCCGCTGCATTACGTCGTAGCTGGCGAGCAGGTCGCAACCGTCCACTTCCTCAATGTAGAAATTCGGGAACGAGCGAACCAGCTTCGATATGCTCCCGCCGGCCGTGCTCACTTCTACCGGAACGGAGATGGCGTACCCATTGTCCTCGACCAGATAGACAACTGGCAGCTTGAGGTTGGCCGCGGTGTTAAGCGATTCCCAGAATTCTCCCTCGCTGGTCGTGCCCTCGCCGGTGGAAACCAGCACAACCTCGTCTTTCTGGAATCCCTCCGAGATGTTCAATAGCTTCGCGCGTAGAGATGCCTCAGCGCAGCCGACTCCCTGAAGGAATTGCGTTCCGGTCGGTGAGGATGCTGATACGATGTTGTACGCCTTGTGTCCCCAATGGCTCGGCATCTGGCGGCCGCCCGAGGCGGGGTCTATCGCGGCCCCCACTGCTTCGTACAGCATCTCCGCCGGTGTAACCCCGAGTTCGAGGCAGAGCGCGCGATCCCGATAGTAGGTGTAGAACCAATCATAGGCGGGCTTTAAAACCATCCCCGCTGCCGTAAGAATCGCTTCGTGCCCGGCCCCCGAGATCTGGAAAAAGATCTTGTTCTGCCGCTTGAGCTGGACTTCCTTGTCGTCCAGCCGCCGCGAAAGCAGCATGTTTCGATAGGCGGCAACAAGCTCTTTGGTCGAAAGCTTGGCGCTCGGTCCTGAGGACGATTTGCGTTCGGGAAGTGTTCTGGTAGCCATTGTTCTCCGGCGGGCGGGTCTAGCTGGACCTCCAAAAATAGCAGATAGCACGCCGGACAGGCTACGCGCGGAATGCCTTGTAGGGGTGGCCGGGTTCCTGCCGGATCGCTAGCCAACCCTCCCTTCGGAGACAATGTGCTGACACGAAATGTTTCTGCGCTTTTTCTGATCTCCCTGGCGTTGATCGCCTGCTCTCAGGGTTCGTCAAATGTGATGCCGGCTGGACCAAACGGCGATAAAATCGTCTTCACCGGCGATCAGAAGGCGGACTGGGCTCAGATCGTCGCGCTCGAGGACCAGGCCAAGGCGCGGGTGAAGGCCGATGGATGCAGCTCGCCCGGGGAGTGCCGCACCGCGGCTGTCGGCTCGAGAGCGTGCGGCGGTCCGCGCTACTACCTGGTCTACTGCTCGAAAACGACGGATTCCACCGCGCTATTCCAGAAGCTCGATGCCGTCGCGAACGCGGAGCGCGCCTACAACGAGCACTACCAGGTCGCCTCCACGTGCGAGTTCAGAATGCCGCCGATCGTTGCGCTCAGCGGAGGATCCTGTAAGGCGCAGTAACAGCGCTCAGTAGTCGACGGGTCTCAGATAAGCTTCTCCGATTCCGGTCGCGCTCACCATCGCGACCGTCGGCAGCTTTCTCTTCCAGTGCGTGCCGGCCAGGCGCTTCCGAACGAGCTCGACCTTCGCGGGCTCGAACCCGCGCGAGACAAGTGCAGCTGCACTGTATCCGCTCACCAGCCAATTGAGAATCTGGTCGGCTTCGGCGTAGCTGATTCCGAAATCCAGTTCGTCGGTCTGCCCTTCTATCAGATCGGCTGACGCCGGCTTGCTGACGATCACGTCGGGCACGCCAAGAAAGGTCGCGAGCTGCCATACCTGTGTCTTGAACAGATCGCCCAGCGGATTTATCGGCGGTGAATCGTCGGCATGCCAGGTGAAATAGCCTAGCAGTCGCTCTGTCTTGTTGCCTGTTCCGACCGGAAGCGCCTTGTATTTGGCCGAGAGATCGAAGAGCACGATCATTCGCTCCCGCGCCATGACGTTTCCTCTGCGCCCGGGATCGGCGTCAGGCTCGTTGGCGAGGTAGCCGTCGACCGCTGGCGAGATGTCGATCGTCCGCGACTCGATTCCCAGCTTGTCGATCACCAGCTGCGCGTGAGCGAGCGATTCGGGATTCGACGTGCGATACGGCATCCGCACTCCGATGACATTCTGCGGGCCCAGCGCCTGCGCCGAGAGGAATGCGGTGACGGCCGAGTCTACCCCGCCGGAGAGTCCGATGACGGCTTTCTCGAATCCACGGCGGTCGAACTCTTCCTTGAGAAAGGACACGAGCCATCCCGCGGCGAGCTGGGCATCGATCGCCACGGGGGGCGGACCTCCCGGCGAATCAGGGGTCCGCATTACAGGTATCGGATCGCTTCCGTTGTTGCTTGCCTTCGCGGATTTGCTGCTCGCTTTCGCTTTCGCTTTCGATGCAGTGGGTGCGGGCGGAGTAAGCGGCCCACCTTCGCTTGCTCCCTCGTCGTAGCTCAGCACCAATCGCTCGCCAGCCTGGATGCGATCGACGGTCCGCATCAGGTGCGGCATCATCGTTTGCAGGTCCGTCAAGAGGGGTGCGTCGGAGCGCGCACGGGTGAGATCCTCAGGATCGAGCGTGATCGTCATGATCGTCTCGTCCCACAACGGTGCTCTTGCGCGGATATCGCCGTAGGGTCCCGCGATGATCGATCCGCCCGAGAACGTCTTGCCACCCTCCGTGCCAACAAGATTCACCAGCGCCACGAAAACGCCTTGCTCCTCGGCGATGTCGCGCGCGAGTCGCTCCCACCTCTTGAGATTGGCTGGCACCGGCCCCTCGTCCTCGCGCGGCCATACTCCGCGCGCGGGGGAGGCGGAAAGAACGAATATCGTCGTCGCGCCATCGAGCGCAGCGACAGTTCCGGTGAGACTGTGCCAGGCGTCCTCGCAGATCAGCATCGCGGCGCGACCCCAACCCGTGTCGAACGCGCGGACCTCGAAGCCCCTATCGACGAATCTTTCTTCGTCGAACATTCCATAGGTAGGAAGGAAGAGCTTGCGGTGCACGTGCCGGATCACCGGCTCGTCAGTCCCTCCACCCAAAGTCACATAGAGCGCGCTATTATAGAAAGCGTTGTTCCACACCTCATAAAACCCGATGCACACATCGAGTGACCGAGGTGTAGCAACAGCTCTGGAGTACTGCGCCTGCAGATCGCGAGCGAGCGCGCCGGCTGTCATGGCGACGTCGCGAACACCGCCTTCGACGAAGTATCCGGTGAGCGCTGTCTCGGCGAAGACAGCGACATCCGGACGCGGGTCGAGGGCATCTATCTGCGAGAATATCCCGGCGAGCCGCTCGATGTTGGCGGTGTAGTCGCCCTTTCGCGGCTTGAACTGAACTACGACGAGATGAATAGAGCGATCCACGTATCTGAAGTTGCCATGACACCGAGATACAATCAACCGTTGCGCGCGCTCGCGCTGGCGGTGCTTCTGTTGGGTCCGACGTCGGCGCGGGCACAGCAGTCCAGGGCCCCTGATACGGAGCCGTGGACGATCGTCCCGGTTGCGCAGGCGTCACTTGTTTTGGCGCGCGATGGCTCGCTGATCGGTGAGATCGGCAAGGAGATTCGCACCAGCGTATCGATCAAGTCTCTTCCGGGGTACCTGCCGCGGGCATTCGTAGCCGTCGAGGACCATCGCTTCTATCAGCACGACGGAGTCGACGTCGTCGGAATAGCCGGCGCTCTCAAGGACAACATTTTCGGAGAGCGGCGCGGAGCGAGCACCATCACCCAGCAGCTCGTGGGCAACATGCATCCCGACTTGATCGATCGCACCGACATGAGCCTGGGCAGAAAGCTCAAGGAGCAGTCGGCGGCGCGGGAGATGGAGAGGCACTACACGAAGGATCAGATTCTCGAAGCATATCTGAACCAGATCCCGTTCGGTCACGGATGGTACGGCGTCGAAAGCGCCGCGCGGCATTATTTCGGGAAAAGCGCGTCGAAGCTCTCGCTCGCGGAAGCGGCGGCGTTGGCCGCGATGCCGAAGGGGCCGGCGCTATACGATCCGCTCAGGTATCCGGATCGCGTGAAGCAGCGCCGCAACGTCGTGCTCTCCTTGATGGCCGATCAGGGATACATCACCAAGCCTCAAGCGGCGAGCGCGCAGGGAGCGCCGCTCGTCACCCTGCCGAATAGCGGGTATTCGGCGTACTCGCCGTGGTTCGTCGATGTGGTGCGCGTCCAGGCGCAGCGCGCAGGGATTCCTGTCGCCGAGGGCGGCTACCGGATTTATACGAGCCTCGATCCGGTGCTCCAGAACGCCGCCGTGAGTGCGCTGCTCGAGGAGACGGCGGCGGTTGAATCGCTGCCGGATTACGCGCATCCGAAGTACTCGCCGGGCTCCCGCACGGCGCCGACGCGGACGACCGACTACCTCCAGGGAATGGTCGTCGCGCTCGACCCCGCCTCGGGAGACGTTAGAGCGCTCGTAGGCGGACGCGATTACGGCGACTCCCAATTCAATCGCGCGGTGGATGGCATGCGGCAGCCTGGCTCGGCGTTCAAGCCGATCGTCTACGCCGCGGCGATCGCGGACAGCATCACGCCAAACACGATCTTTTCCGACACCGCTCTCTCGATTTCGCTGCCGAATGGCACTGTCTACCGCCCCGAAGATTCCGATGGCCAGTATCTCGGGCCCCTCACACTCCGCGATGCGCTCGCCAAGTCGCGCAACGTGGTTGCCGTTCAGCTGGGAATGAGGCTGGGAATGGACTCGATCGCGAGCCTCGCGCGGCGCATGGGCCTCAGCTCGAAGATCGCGCCCTATCCCTCGAGCGCTATCGGCGCATCGGTGGTGCAACCGCTCGACTTGATCGCTGCTTACACGACGTTCGCGAACCTCGGAACACCGGTAGAGCCGCGGTTCATATACCGTATAGAAGACCGGAATCGGAAAGTGGTCCTGTCGCGCGAGGTCCGGGCTCTGGCTCCGGCACTGGATCCGCGCGTCACCTATGTAGTGCGCGACATGATGCGGGACGTCGTCGAGCGTGGCACCGCCGCGAGTATCAGACGCTACCTGCCTGCTTCCGTTCCGGTGGCCGGAAAGACGGGCACCACGAATGACAACTCCGACGTGTGGTTCATCGGCCTCACACCCGATCTTGTCGCCGGGGTCTGGCTCGGCTTCGACAAGCCTACCTCGATCGCGAGTGGCGCTGCCGGCGGATCCATGGCGGCGCCGATTTGGGGGAAAATGGTGGCGCGCTATTACGCCTCGCAGCCGCAGCTGATCGCCTCTCACGCGACTGAGCAGTGGAATCCTCCGCTCGGCGTCATCATGGGCGACGTGGACCGCGCGACGGGTGAGCTGGCGACCGATCAGACTCCAACAGATCGGCGCTACACGGAGTATTTCGTGGAAGGAACAGAACCGCTTGCTCTAAGGGCGGACCCATGGAAGCTGTTTGCGTGGGGGCCGATCATCTACTGAAGGCACCGGCACCTTTCTAGACCGCGGCCGATGTGGCGGATTGGGATTTCGAATATTATGTTCGCCGGCCAGCTTGAACCCCCATCCGCCTCTAGAAGTCGGAGCCGGTCCCGACCAAGTCCTCCACCACAGTGCACGATGAAGAATCGAATCTCAATCGCACTGATTGTCCTCGCAGCGGCTTCTTCTTCCGTGAGAGCTCAGACCCAGAGCGGGTTGGAAAGCCGTATTGATTCGCTGCTCGGGCGGATGACGCTCGAGGAGAAAGTCGGCGAGATGACCCAGCTGACGATTCAGGTAGTTGGCAGCACGCGCGGAACGCCTGATACCGTCCAGCAGGTGGACTCTGTCAAGCTCGACAACGCGCTTTTGGATCACCACGTGGGATCGCTGCTCAACGTCTGGGATGTCGCGCCTACACCCGAGCGCTGGCGTGAGCTTCTAACAACCGTGCAGCGAGTTGCCGCGCGCAAGCGGGTTCCGATTCCTGTCATCTACGGAATCGACGCGGTGCATGGCTTTAACTACATGACGAAGGGAACGATCTTCCCGCACAACATCGCGATGGCCGCCACCTGGAATCCGAGCCTGGTGCGTCGCGAGCACCAGATCACCGCGTACGAAACGCGCGCGGCCGGCATTCCGTGGAACTTCGCGCCGGTGCTGGATCTTGGGCGCCAGCCACTTTGGTCTCGGTTCTTCGAGACGTACGGCGAAGACGTGTATCTCGCGACCGTGCTCGGGCGCGAAGCGGTGCTCGGCGAGCAGCGCGACCCCCGTCCGGCGCTCGACTCGCTGTTCCCTGCGATACCACGCCGCGCACCCGACGGGGACATCTTTGTCGCCGCGACCGGCAAACACTTTCTCGGCTACAGCGCCCCCCTGAGCGGGAAGGATCGCACCACCGCGCTCATTCCGGATCGCCAGCTGCGCGAGTACTACCTGCCTACTTTCAGGGCCGCGATCGACGCAGGCCTGCGCACGATCATGGTGAACTCCAGCGACATCAACGGCGTTCCCGTGCATGCGAGTCACGAGATCCTCACAGATCTGTTGCGTAATGAGCTCCATTTCGACGGCATCGTGGTTTCAGATTGGGCAGACGTTGAGCGACTCTACAGCGTGCATCGCGTTGCTTCCTCGCCGAAGGAGGCCGTGCGCCAAGCGGTGATGGCGGGCGTGGATATGTGCATGGTGCCGACCGACTACAGCTTCTACGACTTGCTGATCCCTCTCGTGCGCGAAGGCGCGGTGCCGATGGCCCGCATCGATGAGGCGGTGCGTCGGATACTTCGCCTCAAGTATCAGCTCGGACTGTTCGCCAACCCGTGGCCCGACAGCGCCCGGCTTGCGCGTGTCGGATCGCCGCCGTTTCAGGCGGCAAGTCGCGCCGCGGCGGAAGAATCGATCACTCTACTCAAGAACGACCGCGCGCTTCTTCCGCTCGCGAAGACCGCGAGAATTCTGGTTACGGGTCCCGGCGCCAATTCCCTAGTGGCGCAGTTCGGGTCCTGGAGTTACACGTGGCAGGGTACCAACACGGCGATGTACCCCCGCGACGTGAAGAGTCTGCTCGACGCTCTGCGGGACAAGGTCGGTGGCCAGCGTGTGACTTACGTGCGCGGAGCGGATTTCAATTCCGAGATCGATATCGCGGAAGCGGTGGCCGCCGCGAGGACAGCCGATGTCGCCATTGTAGCATTGGCGGAGTGGCCAGTGGTCGAGAAGCCGGGCGACATCGAAGACCTCGCGTTCTCGCCCGCTCAACTCCGTCTCGCGCGAGCCATCGAAGGCACCGGCACACCGGTCATCCTTACGATCTTCCACCAGCATCCGCGCATCGTGCGCGAGATTGTGGATGGCGCGCGCGCGATAGTCACCGCGTACCAGACGGGTCCATTCGGGGGCGAAGCGCTAGCCTCGGTGCTGTTCGGCGACGTCAACCCGAGTGGCAAGCTTCCTTTTAGCTGGCCTCGAACCTCGGGGAGCATCGTTCACTACGATCGCCCCGCGCCTGAGGACGCGACGACGACTGGATCCGAAGGAGGCTACAATCCCGAGTGGCCCTTTGGCCATGGCCTGTCATTCACAACTTTCGCCTATTCCAACCTCCGCCTGGCGAACACCGTTGCGGGTGTTTCCGACACGGTTGCGATCTCTGTCGATGTAGCCAACGTCGGAACCGTAGCAGGAAAGGACGCGGTACAGCTTTACGTGCGCGACCTCTATGCATCGGTCGACCCGCCTGTGAAGCGCCTCCGCGACTTCGAGAAGATTGCGCTCGCTCCCGGTGAGCGTCGCACCGTCACCTTCCGTCTGCCGATCCGGCGATTGGCATTCATTGGACGTGACAACCGTCCCATCGTGGAACCCGGCGACTTCGATGTGATGGTCGGTGGGCTGAGGGCTCGCTTAGTAGTGAAATGAAGCGGGCCTCGCTCCGTGCGTCCCTGATCGTCTGGAGCGGATTGATGGGGGCCTGCGCTCACAACGCCGCCATCGTTCCGATTTCCGTCGCGCAAGCGTGGATCACGACTGCCGATCAGTCGCGCCTGCTTTCCCGACAGCCCGACGTCGTCATCAGGTCAGGAGCCGACGCGTCTCCCGTCGTCATCCACGTTGACGAGGGAACGATCTATCAGGAGATGGTAGGCTTTGGCGCGGCTATGACCGACGCGTCCGCGTATCTCATCCAGCACAAGCTCGGCGCGCAGCACGATGCGATTCTCCACGAGCTGTTCGGTCGCAATCCAGGAATCGGATTGAGCTTCATGCGCGTGCCAATGGGCGCGTCAGACTTCTCGACGCACGACTACAGCTACGACGACATGCCGGCGGGCCAGACCGATTCCACGCTGGCGCGTTTTTCACTCGCCGAGGATCGCGTCGACAAGCTTCCCGCGCTCAAGGCGGCGCTGGCAATCAATTCGCAGCTGAAGCTCGTAGCTTCGCCCTGGAGCCCGCCAGGCTGGATGAAGACAACGGGAAGCTTGATCCAGGGTACGCTGCGCCCCGAGTACTATGGCTCCTTCGCCGAGTACTTCCGCAAATTCGTCGAAGGCTACGGCGCGGAAGGCGTACCGATCTTTGCTGTGACGATGCAGAACGAGCCCGCTTACGAGCCCGCGGACTACCCAGGCATGCGACTCGATCCGCCGGCACGCGCCGAGGTGATCGGCAAGCACGTTGGACCACTCTTCGGCTCGGCGGGGATTCAGACGTTGATCCTCGACTGGGACCACAACTGGGATCTGCCGAGCTCTCCGCTCGCCGTGCTCGCCGACACTACCGCGCGAAAATACGTGAATGCCGTCGCCTGGCATTGCTACGCCGGTGACGTTGGCGTGCAGGACAACGTGCACGCAGCGCATCCCTCGAAAGACGCCTATTTCACGGAGTGCTCCGGCGGTGGCTGGGCACCGGGATGGGCGGACAACCTGAAGTTCTTCGTTGGCACGCTCATCATCGGCAGCACACGTGGGTGGGCCAAGGGCGTGGCGCTCTGGAATCTTGCGCTCGACGAGAACGCGGGTCCGCACCTTGGTGGGTGCGGCAACTGTCGCGGCGTGATCACGATCAACTCGGGCACCGGGTTCGTCACGCGCAACGTGGAGTACTATGCGCT
>JANMWS010000176.1:0-10242 GCA_031394125.1 Gemmatimonadales bacterium | reverse complement strand
GACTCGCGTACACCAACTTCGAGAAGGGCGACTACACAGTCTGGACGATCGACAATCCGCGGGCGCTGAAGAAGACCGTGTTCAACCCGAACACGCCGAACCTCGTCGCAACCATCCTCCCTGTCGATACGGCGCCGTTCGTGAAAGCAGCTGATTCGCTGACGCTGCGGCCGCGTCCTGGCGAGCCAACATCTACGTATCGCAGTTCGGCCGGCTCGCGTCAGTCGTCAATGGTCCCCACGGCAGAGTCGACGTCGGACCTGGCGCCCAGCGTGGTCGCGCTCAACTCTGATCCGCTGTACGGTCTTCCCGATACGACTCGCTTCCGGGAGCGCGCGTATCGCGCCACGTTCCATCCGGATTACATCGCCGATCCCGGAATCGGCTACACACCGTCTTACGGCACCTTTGCCGGCGGCACCGCGTTCGTCTTCAGCGACCTGTTGGGCAACCACCAGCTCGCGGTCTCCGGCAACGTATACGGCAGGTTGAGCGACGCCAGCGTGTTCGTCGGCTACGCCAATCTCAGTCACAGACTCCAATACACGACCGGGGTTTCGCAGGACCCGGTGTACGTTCCGCTCGGGTACAGCGCCAACCCGCGAAGCAGTCAGGTAACGCGCTACCAGAGCCAGTACCTTCGATACGTGGTGCGCGATCTTTTCGTGGTCGGACAGTACCCGTTCAACCGCTTCACACGCTTCGAAACGGGGGCGCAATTCAACAGCATATCGGAAGGAATCATCAACGTCTTTCAGGATTGCGCGATCGGCGGCTACTGCACCGACATCCAATTCAAGGATTCGACTTCCCTTGCAACAATCAATTACGTGACTCCGACGGCGGCGTTCGTCTCCGACAACACGCTCTTCGGCAACACGGGCCCGGTTATGGGGCGCCGGATGCGCTTCCAGATATCGCAAAGTCTTGGCAGGCTGAATTTCACGGATTACCTGGCCGACTATCGCCGCTACGATCCAATCATCTTCAACACGCTGACCTTTGCGACGAGGTTCCTCGGCTCGATGGCGGTCGGGCGCGACGAAAGCTTCTTCCCGAAGTACATCGGACGTCCCGACTACGTGCGCGGATACGACCGAGCGAATTTCAACTACTTCGATTGCACTTCTGTCATTGGCGCGCAGTCGACGTGCAACAATCAGCAGCTTGCCGGCAGCCGCGTTGCGGTCTTCAACGAGGAGCTACGCTTTCCGATCATCCGTCGATTCGACGTTGGCAGCAGCTTCGGGTTACCGCCGGTGGACGGGCTCCTCTTCTACGACGCAGGACTAGCGTGGGGAGCTGGAATCAAGCCTCACCTGGGTAACGCTCCAAATGGCTTCGATCCAAACAAGGATCGCTACCCGCTTACGAGCTGGGGCGCGGGTTTGCGCGTGAACCTTTTCAACCTGGCGATTCTTCGCTGGGATTACGCGCGGCCACTGGTCGGAGGACGGAAGCCAAACTGGACGTTCTCATTGGGAGCGAGCTACTAACCGTTGCGCCGGCTCCTACTGCTGGCGCTGCTCTGTGCAGCGTGCAATAACGACAAAGCAGCGCCCGACAGCACCACCTCGTCTGTTGTAGAGAATCACGGCCCTGAGCCCCTCCTCCTCCGAGTGCCTCGCGGAGGAGGAACGGGTCGTGTCTACAGGTATCCGAAGCTCGACTCGACCGTGTGGACGGTCGACGAGGCACCGGCAATCGAGCGGGTGCTCGCTTTCGACGCCGATGCCGGAAGCATTGCGGTGGTAGATACGAAGGGATATCCCGGGCGCGTGGATCTCCGGGAAACCGACGTTGTCAAGGCGGCGCGGACGAAGCTCACGTCGCTCTCATCGGCGAACGGGAGTGACATCTACGGGATCAACGCCAAGGGTGAGATCGTCAGGCTGAACCCGAACGGCGGTGACTGGAAATTCAAGCCGCCGGTGCCGGCACGCACCGTCTTCGCGCAACCGAACGGTGAGCTCATCGTGACGGGAAATAAAGGCGCGCAGACTCTGCTCTGGAAAGTACGCCCACCCGACGCAGTCGTGCAGGACAGTGCCGTCCTCCCGCTTTCCGGCCGTGGCGTTCGTACGCAGGTCGGTGATAGAGTCTATTTCACGGTCGACAGCGGCCTGGTCGGAATCAAAGTCAAAGATCTTTCCCCCGTCGGCGCCATCAAGCTGGCCAACCGAGTCTCCGCTCTCGCTCCGACACCAAGTGGAGACAGGCTTTACGTGGCCATGGCCGGCGACAGCGGCTTGTCGGTAGTGGATCGCTACACCGAAAGCGCCAAGACGAGCATCGAGCTGCCGGAGCCGCCGAGTGAGCTGAGAATGGACGCACTCGGTCGTTATCTGCTCGCCCGCAACCCAAAGGCGGACTCGGCGTGGGTGATTGCCATTGGCGACAACAGGCTCGTTGGCGCAGTTGCGACGAGATGGGAGACGGACCTCCCGGCCGTGACGCCTGACGGAATGCTCGCTCTCCTCGGTGGCAAGGACGTCTCGTTCGTGGATCCCGAGAAGCTCACGGTGAAATCCAGTATCGCCGGCGGAGCGAAGGACTTCTGGTACTTCTTCGCCTGGGACGGTTTCCGCCCTCGCCCACGGGGTCTCGACCAGCCCGTCACGTTCCCAAGTGACAGCGTTCAGCGCGATTCGCTCGCCGCGAGCTCTACGCCCCCTGGCGCCAGTGCTTCGCTGCCTGCACCCGTTGCTCGGGATACAATTCGGCCACCGGCAATTACTGCTGGCACGACCCGAACTGGATTTACGGTTTCCTTTGCGGCGCTTCTGAGTGAAGAAAAAGCGCAGCAGATCGCGAGCGACATCAAGGTCAATGGAAACCCGGCGCACGTCGTGTCGACGACGACCGCCGGGTCACCGATATTCCGTGTCGTGATGGGGCCGTACCCAACGCGCGAGGAGGCGGACAAGATCGGACGCGCGGCGAAGCATGAATACTGGATATACGAGGGCTCCCCTTGAGCCAGAAGGTTTCCGGAGGTCGGCCCGTAGCGTGGGAAGACGCCGGAAGGCAGGTCGCGCCAGTCCTGGGCAGCTATTCAGCAATCGTCGTCATCTCCAGTGATCCCCTCGCCGCCGCCTACGTTGCGCTCGGCATCGCGCGCGTCGAAGCAGGGCACAGACGCTCAGTAGTAGGCGATCTCGTGGGCGATCTTCCTCCGCTGCGGTCTCTGGTGAGGGAGGAAGATCCGCACGGCATAACCGACAGTTTTCTCTACGGAGTCTCGCTCAACAAAATCGGCTACGACGTTGAGGGAGTTCCAAACCTCTACGTGATGCCGAGTGGGACCGATCCACTGATCGACGCGGAGATCATGCGGAGCCAGCGGTGGACAAAACTCGCCACAGGCTTTGCGGAGGCAGGCGCGTTCCTCGTTCTTGTCGCCAGCAGTGACGCGCCGGGACTAGCAGATCTCGTCGAGCAGCTCGACGGCGCTGTGGTCGTGAAAGATCCCGAGATCCACAACGCACCATCCGCGTTGGTGCTCGCGCGCGTTGCGGGCCCTACGCCCACGCTGAAGATTCCGCTTCATCGAATCAGCGCCGGGGCAGCACGCTGGCCTCGTCACAAATGGCTCTATCCCGCGCTAGGAGCGCTCGTGGTATTGGTGTTTGGCGGCTTGGGGCTGGTATTCTTACTCGGCCAAGCCGGTCAGACCACTCAACCTGTTGGCGGCGCAGTCGTAGCCAGACCTGTTGCTCGTCCGGTGCCACCGCCGCCACGGGCCGCGCCGGAAACGCTTTACATCGCTCCGCCCGCGAATGCCAGCGATTCCCTGTCGGCGTCGACATTCTCGGTCGAATTACTAGTCGCAAACACCGCCGAAGGTGCTAACTTGTTCGTGCGGAAAAATGGCGCGGCACTTCCAGCCGCGACCGTGTCCCCAGTTCCAATTGGTCCGGAGCGAGCCACATGGTACAGGGTGATGGCTGGTGCTTACACGAGGAGAGATCAGGCTGATTCCCTTCTGCGCGCGCTGCGGGAGTCGAGACTCCTCGCCGACGACTCCGTCGATCACGTCAAGCAAACACCGCTGGCGTTGCTCGTCGACAGCGTGCCGAGTCAAGGCGGGATCGGCGATGCCATTCGCGCGGCAGTCCAGAAGTACGCAGCCCGTGGCTTGCCGGTGTACACGCTGATGCAGGACGATGGGGGCGCACGGATCTATGCGGGCGCTTTCGCGACGGCCAGTCAGTCGGCCGAGCTGACTAAAACATTACGTGCGGCGGGCCTCAAGCCCGTTCTCGTCTACCGAACCGGGAGTACGCCTTAGTGCGTTTAACAAAGCTCGAGATTCACGGATTCAAGTCGTTCGCTGACCGCATCGAGATGGTCTTCGAGCCCGGTGTGACCGCGATAGTTGGCCCCAACGGCTGCGGAAAATCCAACGTCTCGGATGCGGTCCGCTGGGTGCTCGGCGAACAGCGCGCCAAAACCCTGCGTGGCGCTAAGATGGAAGAGGTGATCTTCCAGGGATCTTCCGCGCGGCGCGCGATCAACGTCGCTGAAGTCTCGCTGCATTTCGAGAACGACGATGGGTCACTCGACATTCCGTACCGCGAAGTGGTGATAACGCGGAGACTGAGTCGCTCCGGCGAAAGCGAGTATTTCCTGAACAGCTCTCCGTGCCGGCTGCGCGACATCCACGATATGGTTCGTGGCACCGGACTCGGCGCCGATTCCGGTGTAGTGATCGAAGCGAAGATGGTAGACGCACTGCTTTCCGACAAACCGGACGATCGTCGTGAGCTGTTCGAGGAAGCCGCCGGGGTGGGGCTCTATCGCGATCGCAAGCGGAGCGCTGAGCGACGTCTGGAGGAAACCGCGACCGACCTCGCTCGCATCGACGACCTCATCTCGGAAGTTCAGAGCCAGGTGCGCTCTCTGGCCCGCCAGAGAAAGCGCGCCGAGCGCCACGGTGAGCTGATGGCTCGCCGGTTCACGCTCGAAGTAGCGCACGCCTCGCGCGAGATGGACGCCTGGCGCGGGGATCTCCTCCGGCTCGAAGAGCGAGTGGCGAGCCTCCGCACTGAAGTGCCGGCGGAAGAAGAACGACTTCGCACTGCCGAATCAGCGCGCGATGCTGCCCTCGCCGCCCGTACGAGCGCGGAAGCCAGACGTACGGAGCTGGGCCACCTCGTCACGGATCAGCGCGAGAGTACCCAGCAGCTGCGAGGAGAGATTGCAGTGGCCGAGGAAAGGCTGCGCAATTCGACGTCGCGTCGGGACCGCGCGGAAGAAGAACGGCGCGAGGGCGATGCGGTAGCAGAGCGAGTCAGTACCGAGCTTGAGCGGGCGTATAGCGAGCTGGCGCAGCTTGAGGCCGCGCTTGCCGCCGCCGACGATGCCCTGGGCGGTCACGCGCGGCACGAGGAGGAAGTTCGCGCCGCCCTTAGCGTGGCGCGTTCCAACGTAGAGCACGGGGATCGGACGCTGCGCGAGCTGCGCGAGGAGCTGCACCGCGCGGATCTCGACCGGCAGAGTAGCGAGCGGGAGCGGACGGAGATTGCCGCGCGAAGGGCGACACTCGAGGCCGAGCAAGCGCACCTCATCGACGCGGCGGAGGGGTCGCGTCGGGATCTGGCGGCAGCAGAAGACGCCGCCGCGATTGCGGCGACACGCGTCGCCGAGACCACCGTTGCCGCCGATGAGGCGCGTGAGTTTGCTCTGCAGGCGCGCGAGCGGGAGAACACCGCGAGAACGGATCTTCTTCGCGCCGACGAGCTGCACAGTGCATCAGTTGCCAAGCTGAACGCCCTCGAGGCGCTCGAGAGAGAGCGTGTTGGACTCGCTCCGGCGGCTGCGCGACTCCTCAAGGAGCGCGGTATTTTCGGAGAGGGAGCCGTGCTGGGTCCCCTCAGCGATTTTATCAGCGCCGATGTGAATTCGTCCGCGCTGGTCGAGCGCTTCCTCGGCGCCACTGTAAACGCGGTGCTGGTACGCGACCGAGCCGTTGCGGAGGCCGTCCGCGGCTGGCATGCGTCGGCCGAGCCCGGACCGTTGCTGCTGCTGCCGGTTGACTCGTTGATCGAGCAACCGGCAGACGCTTCACAGCTTCCGAACGGACTTGGCGAGCTGGTAGTAGCATCGTCGCCGGCGGGCGGGTGGGTGCGCTCACTCCTGGGACACGTGACCCCCATGGAGAGCGGCACCGCATTCGTTGATGCACGCGGCGCGATCTGGCTGCCGGCGCCTGAATCGGGACCGGGCCCTCTACGTCGGCGCGCGGAAATAGTCGAGCTCAAGCAGGCGGTAACGAACAGCGCTACCGCTCGGCACAATGCCGCCGCCGTCGCGGAGTCCGAGCGGGCTACGCTCGCTTCAGCTGAGCGTGGCGCTATTGTCGCACAGGAAGCCGCTACGCAGGCCGCGCGCGCAAATGTCGAATCAGCCGACCACTCCGCGGCATTGGCGCGACAACACCAGCGAGCCACTCGCGAGGCCGCCGAGGCACGCGCCCTCACCGAGAGACTGGGTGAGCGCGAAACGCTAATCGTTACGCGGCTGGAGAGGCTCGCCAGCAGCGCGCAGGAGATCGGGACCAGGATCTCCGAGCACGAAGCCGCCGTTTCAGGCGCGCGCGAGATGCTCGCCACGGCCGAGCAGAGGCAGGACGAAGCGCGCGACCAGCGGACCGCAAGTCAGATTCGCCGCGCGCAGGCGCAGGCTCAGCTCGAGGTGGCCGCGGATCGCAGGAGTCATCTGAGCGACGAGTTCGCTTCGGCTACGGGACGCCTCGAGTCATTGCAGCTCGAGCTCACCACGCTGTCGCGCGCGGACTCGCAGCTCTCCCAGCAGCTTTCACAATGGCAAAGTGATCTCAACGCGAGACAGGCTACGCTCGAAGACGCGGAGCAGAAGCTCGCGGACGCCGAGCTCGCGGTCCGCGAAGTGGACGAGCGCTTGGCGAGCGACGAGCACTTGCTCACGGAAATGCGGCACCACGTCGCGGCACTCGGGGAGGAGCTGCACTCCGCGGAGCTTCGCTACACCGAGCTGTCGGGACGGAGAAACGCGATCCGCGAGAGGCTCGAGGCAGAATGGAAGAAGCCCGTCGACGAGCTGCTCGCCGGAGCGGAGACTCTGGAGCTGGACGACGAGACGCTCCGCGCGGAAGCTGCGGTAGTGCGCGAGCAGCTCGACGCACTTGGCCCGGTCAATCCGCTGGCCATCGAGGAGCACGAGGAGGAGACGAAGCGCCTCGAGTTCCTCACCACCCAGCGTGACGATCTCAACTCCGCGAAGAGCTCACTCCAGCAGGCCATTCGCGAAATCGATGCGACAGCGAGGGAGTTGTTTCTACAAACCTTCGTCAAAGTCCGCGAGAATTTCCGCAATATTTTCATGACGCTGTTCGGGGGTGGCGAATGCGATCTGAGACTCGAGAATCCGGAGAGCCCGCTCGAGGGCGACATCGAGATCCACGCATCTCCGCGCGGAAAGCGGACCCAGCGGATTCACCTGCTCTCGAGCGGAGAGAAAGCGCTCGTCGCGCTGTCATTGCTCTTCGGAATCTTCCTGACGAAGCCGAGCCCCTTCTGCCTGCTCGACGAGGTGGACGCGCCGCTCGACGATCAGAACATTGGTCATTTCGTTCGCATGCTCAATCGATTCAAGGCGAATACCCAGTTCATCGTGATCACGCACAACCCGCGCACGACAACGGAAGCGGCGGATGCGGTTTACGGGGTAACGATGCAGGAGCCCGGCGTCTCGTCTCTGGTGAGCGTCCGCATGCGCGGCAGAACCGTAGACGAGACCATTTCTCCAGCTCACCCCGCGCACACACCGCAGCTGCACGACGAGCCCGCCGAAGTCGCCGACACAGCGCCAGTCAACGCCTAGATGCTAGTAGTCATGCAGCACGACGCGACGGCGAAAGACGTCGAGCGCGTGGTCAGTATCATCAAGGAAATGGGGTACGAGGCGAGGCCGATGCCCGGCGCTCAGCGCACGGCGGTCGGACTCGTCGGCAACGACGGGCGCGTGGACTCGTCTCGAATCGAGGCTCTGCCGGGCGTCGCACAGGTCATCCACGTCACCCAGCCCTACAAGCAGGTCTCGCGCGAGTGGAAGCCTGAGAGTACCGTCGTAACGCTGGCCCCAGGTGTGTCGGTGGGTGGTGATGCAGTCGTCGTCATTGGCGGGCCTTGTTCTGTGGAATCCGAAGCGCAGATACTCTCCGCAGCGCGAATCGTGAAGGCCGCCGGCGGCAACGCGCTGCGCGGCGGCGCCTTCAAGCCGCGCAGCTCTCCCTACTCGTTCCAGGGAATGGGAAAGAAGGGGCTCGAGCTTCTTGCGCTCGCACGAAAGGAGACCGGTCTCCCGATCGTTACCGAGGCGATGGATGCAGAGGGCGCGCAGATGGTCGCGGACGTGGCCGACTGCATCCAGATAGGCGCGCGCAACATGCAGAATTATTCGCTGCTCAAGACCGTCGGCAAGTTGAAGAAGCCCGTGCTGCTCAAGCGGGGGATGGCGGCGACGATTAATGAGCTGCTCCTGAGCGCCGAATACATTCTTGCCGAGGGAAATGAGAACGTCATTCTGTGCGAGCGTGGCGTGAGAAGCTTCGATCCGGCGGCGCGAAACATGTTGGACCTCACCGCGATCCCGATTGTGCACCGGCTCTCACATCTGCCGATCATTGCCGATCCAAGTCACGGCACTGGATTGCGCGATAAGGTGATCCCGATGGCTCGCGCCGCGGTCGCCGCCGGTGCGGACGGTGTGCTGATCGAAATGCATCCGGAGCCCGATCGCGCGCTTTCGGACGGCGCGCAGTCGCTATATCCGGCTCAATTCACGCAGCTAGTCGGGGAGCTTCGCGCCGTGGCTGCCGCCATCGGCCGCAGCATTCCCCCCGCGAAAACAGGAACGGCATAGCCGTCGCAGGGTAAGCTTACATATGAAAAAGGTCATTTACCTCGGGGCAATCGCGTGCATCGCGCTTCCAGTTGCGGCGCATGCGCAGAGCGCTGATGCGATCATCGATCGCGCCGCCGCCGCATATGCCCGTCTCAACAGCATGCGCGCCGAGTTCCGGCAGACGCTCACCAACCCGCTCACCGGCAGCACGCAGACGACGAATGGCGTGATCCTGCGCCGGAAGCCCAATCTCCTGAGCATCGATTTCGAGAGTGGTGACCGAGTTGCGGCCGACGGGACGACGCTCTGGTTTTACCTCCCGAGCAGCGCGCCCGGACAGGTTATCAAGATGCCCTACAGCCGCGAGAGCGCGAGCAATGTTGACCCGGCCAACCAGTTTCTGAATTCTCCGCGCACGCGATTCATGGTGTCTTCAGCTGGCACCGCCGCGCTCGGTGGCCGCGCGACCCACGCGGTAACGCTGGTGCCCAAGCGTCCCAATCAGGCTTTCACGAGCGCGAAGGTGTGGATCGACGACAACGACTCGAGCATCAGACAGTTCGACCTGGAGACAGCGAACGGATTGAGGCGCCACGTTGTCATCACGAGCTTCACCCCCAATCCGAACCTCAACAACTCGAGTTTTCGGTTCTCGGTTCCTCGAGGTGTGAAGATTGTTGATCAGGCTTCTGCGGCATTCTGAGTCTGAGAGCGACACTTCTGAGATCAGTCACAACTCGAGCATCCACAATACCGAAGCAGGGAGCCGCAAGCTTTTCAGCGGTCGTAGCTCGGAGCTTTTCCGTCGGCGTAAAGAGTTGCCGAGTACGCCTCAACGGGCAGTTCTAGGATCTCGAAAAGGGCCCTGAGTCCGCGAAATCCTAACGCCAGTATGAAAGCTCCAAGCTTCGACCGCTAAAAAGCTTCGAGCTCCCTGCTTCAGTATTAGAGGGACTCGAGTGGCAACTGGCCCCAGAAGTGTCGCTCTAAGACTCCGACCGCCGTAAGTACCCGCTTCAGGCTCTAAGCTTCAGGCTCTAAGCTTCACCCCTCACCATACCCAGGAGCGCAGCCAGTTTCTTCTGATCCACTCCGCGCCCTCGAGCGATCTCCACCGCCGCCGCCGAGAGCGCGCGGTAGACTCCCGACGCCGCTCCGTGCCCCTGTAGCGCGCGCAGGTGCTTCCCCACGGTCTCGGCGTCTCCGCGCACGATGGGACCAGTGAGCGCGTCGTCCGGAAGCGCCTGCTTCATGTTGGCCAGCGCACCACTCATCAGGCTTTCGACCGCCTGGTAGGCACTCCCGTCGGGAACGCCGATGTCGTGCAGCAGGTGGCCGGCGACTGACGCCAGCACC
>JANMWS010000157.1:0-6214 GCA_031394125.1 Gemmatimonadales bacterium | reverse complement strand
GATGAGCTCCACCGAGGCCCCTGTCGGCGGACTCGTGGGAACGAGATACAAACCGGCGCTGTCGGTCGAAGTCAGCGACGGTATCGCGATCATCACCTTCGACCTGCCGAACGAATCGGTGAACAAGCTGAATCGCACCGTAAAGGACGAATTCGTGGCACTCGTGACGAGGCTCGAGCGCGACACCACTGTACACGCTGCTGTGTTCATCAGCGGCAAGCCCGATGTCTGGATCGCCGGTGCCGACATCGAGGAGTTTCAGGAGCTGAGGACCGCGACGGACGCTGACCGGCTTAGTCGCGACGGTCAGATGCTCCTCGATTCCGTCGAGCGGCTGCGCATTCCCATTATCGCCGCAATCCACGGTGCGTGCCTTGGCGGCGGGCTCGAGACCGCGCTCGCCTGTCGCTACCGGATCGCAACTGATCATCCCAAGACGATTCTTGGCTTGCCAGAAGTCCAGCTCGGATTGATTCCCGGTGCGGGCGGGACCCAGAGACTTCCGCGGAGGATCGGGCTCACGAACGCGCTGGACTTGATCCTCACCGGGAAAACTGTGCGTGGGAGCAAGGCGCTCAAGCTCGGGTTGATCGATGAGCTGGTGCATCCGTCGATACTCCGCACTATCGCGATACAGCGTGCCCACGAAGTCGGCGAAGGAAGACGGAAGAGTGAGCGACACAGCGGCGGCGTGAAGGGATTGCTGCTCGATGCGAATCCAGCAGGCCGGGCCATAGTGCTCCGGAAAGCGCGCGAACAAACGCTCGCCAAATCGCGCGGACACTACCCGGCGTTGGTCGCGGCGATCGATGTCATCGCGGCTGGCTACGAGAAGGGAGTTGCGCACGGTTACCGCGAGGAATCGCGCCGCTTCGGCGAGCTCGCCATGACCGATGTCTCACGCCAGCTGATCTTCCTCTTTTTTGCCGCCAACGAGCTGAAGAAGGATACGGGTGTCGAGCCGTCGCAGTACCCCGAGCTTCCGGTATCCGCGTTCGAGCCGCTGCCGGTGGAGAAGATCGCGATCATCGGCGCGGGATTCATGGGAGCCGGGATCGCGTCGATTGCGGTAACGCATGGGAGTCTCGTGCGGCTCAAGGATGCCGATCACGGTCGCGTCGCCAAAGGGTACGCCGCTGTTCGTGATATTCTGAAAGAGCGGCTGACGAAAAAGCAGATCACCAAGGTTCAGTACAGCGATTACATGGCGCTCCTCGGCGGGACGGTCGACTACTCGGGATTCGGCAACGTCGATCTGGTGATTGAGGCTGTATTCGAGGATCTCGCGGTGAAGCATCAGGTGCTGCGCGAGGCGGAAGCATCGATCCATCCGACCGCAATCTTCGCCACCAATACATCTACGATTCCAATCGGACAGATCGCGCAGGCGTCCAGCCGCCCGGAGCGCGTGATCGGCATGCACTTTTTCTCTCCAGTGCACAAGATGCCACTGCTGGAAGTTATCACGACTCCGGACACTTACCCGCAGGTGACGGCGACCGTTGTCTCTTACGGAAAGAAGCTCGGGAAAACCGTAATCGTCGTGAACGACGGGCCCGGGTTCTACGCCAACCGCATTCTCTCTCCGTACATCAACGAGGCGGGGATTCTTCTCGACCAGGGAGTCGCGGTAGACATCATCGACAGGGCGCTCGTCGATTTCGGGTTTCCGGTGGGCCCCATCACCCTCATCGATGAAGTCGGGCTCGATGTCGCGACCAAGGCCGGTAAGATCATGGCCGAAGCTTTCCCGGAGAGACTGCAGCCCGCGAAATCGATTCAAGCGGTCGTGGCCGCAGGGCGGTACGGCCGCAAATCGAAGAAAGGCTTCTACACCTACGACAAGGAAGGGAAGAAGGGCGATGTGGATCCGTCGGTCTACAGTATTTTCCTCGCTCCCGGAAGCATTCCCGTAGCGCCGTCGATTGCGCCGGCATCGGCGGAGACATCTCCCTACCCGGAGATGCCCGCGGTCCAGGTTCAACAACGCACGGTACTCGCGATGCTGAACGAAGCCGCGCGCTGCCTGAGCGATGGAATCATCCGCTCGCCTCGGGACGGCGATGTAGGGGCGGTATTCGGAATCGGCTTTCCACCTTTCCGTGGCGGACCGTTCCGCTACATGGACACGCTGGGCATTAAGATCGTGCTGCAGCGACTCGAGGACCTCAACGCGCGCTTCCCGGGAAGATTCGAGCCGGCCGAGCTGCTGCTCGATATGGCGCGTCGCAACCAGTCGTTCTACGCAGACGAGCACGGGTGAGCGGTAGAGCAGCTCCATGATGCGCTCCTTCGCTGCAGCAGCCGCATTGATGACCGGACTCTCGGCTTGCACCGCCGCGCTGCCGGGACCGCTCAGTCCGGCTTCGTACCCGCGTACCCGTCCAGAGCTGACCAACTATAGGGAAACATCGCACTATAGCGATGTGCGTAGCTTTCTCGACTCGCTGCGCAAGCTGCGCGCGCCCATCGTGCTTGGCTCGATTGGGAAGACGAACGAGGGACGTGAGATTCCATACGTCATCGCTTCGCGTCCTCTGGTCTCTACGTCGGCTGCGGCGAAACAGCTCGGCCGCCCGATTGTGTACGTGCAGGGGAACATTCATGCCGGCGAGGTCGAAGGAAAGGATGCGCTGTTGGCGCTCCTGCGCGACCTGATCTTTTCGAGCAAGCCGAATGCGCTCGACTCGATCGTGTTGATCGCGGTGCCGATCTACAACGCTGATGGCAATGAGCGCTTCGCGCCGCAGTCGGTGAATCGGACGGAGCAGAACGGCCCCGAAATGGTCGGAGTCCGCGCCAACGCCCAGAATCTCGATCTCAACCGTGATTACGTGAAGGCTGAAGCGCCCGAGACGCGTGCCTCGCTTGCCATGTTCAATGCGTGGGACCCCGATGTCTTCGTGGATCTTCACACGACGGACGGAAGCTTTCACGGTTACGCGCTTACTTATTCGCCGTCGCTGACTCCCGCGGCGGTCTTCGGCGGGGTGTACGCACGCGACTCACTGCTGCCGATGCTCCGCAGCCGGATACGTCTCAGAGACGGGTTCGAAGTATTCGACTACGGGAACTTCGTCAGCGATGGCCGAGGCCTTGTCGCGGATACGACAGTGCCGGAAGGATGGGAGACATACGACCCCCGCCCTCGCTTCGGAACCAATTATTACGGATTACGCGGACGCATTGCGATCCTGAGCGAAACCTACTCGCACGACACACTCGAGCGGCGGATCGCTTCGACCTACGCGTTCGTGAAGGAAGCTCTTTCGCTTGTCGCCGAGAAGGGAGCAGCGATCAGATCACTCAGTGCGCGTGCTGACAGCCAGCCGCTGGCATGGGGCCGCTCTCCTGACTCGCTGCAGGTGGTTGCAGTGCGGTCCGAGCTGATTACCAGTCCGCAGAAACTGGACGTAATCAAGGAAGATCTCGAAAAGACTGGTGACTCATCTCTAACACAGCCCGGAGTTCCGCGCGGCGAGCGGAGGACCGGCCGCTACAGAACTTTGCGCATGCCCGTCTACGACAGATTCACCTCGACGCTGGACCGTGTCCCTCCGGCCGCGTACGTCATCGCACCCGAAGACGCGGCCGTTGTAACCTTGCTGCGCCTTCACGGCATCCGTGTCGACAGATCCGACTCCGCGTGGACCGCGCGCGGAGAATCGTTCGCTATCGACTCGATCGTCACCAACCCGCGACCCTTTCAGGGACACCACGAAATACGGCTAAAAGGGCACTGGGAGCGAGGATTGCAGTCGCTTCCATCCAGCGCCTTCATCGTGTCCACGGCTCAACCGCGCGGGGCCCTCATCGTCTATCTGCTGGAGCCGGAGAGCGATGATGGCGTCGCGACCTGGAATTTCTTCGATAGCCACATCCGGAAGGGCGGCAGATATCCGGTGAAACGCATCTTCGATTTGCGGCGCGGCCGCGGTGCCGCGCTTCGTCCCTCATCCGCATCGTCCCCACAGCCACTCGATAACTAATGCTCCGCAGCGCACTGCTCTATCTGTCCGGCCAACAGCAGATATTCCGATTCGTACGGAATAACAAGCTCGCAAAAAGTTTTGCCAACCGGTTCGTCGCGGGCGAGACGCTGGAGACAGCCCTTGCTGCGGTCGGTCGTCTCAACGCCGCTGGAATCACCGCGTCGCTCGACCTGCTTGGTGAGAGCGTGCACAACGAGGCTGAGGCGCGCGCAGCAGGGCAGGCGTACGTCAACATGCTGGACCGGATCTATGAGCGGAAACTGGACGCGAATGTCTCGGTCAAGCTGACAGCGATGGGCCTTGATATTTCCGAGGATCTCTGCGTCGCGACCATGCACAAGGTTCTCCAGCGCGCGCGCGAGTACCGGACGTTCGTCCGCATCGATATGGAGGCGAGCGAGTACACCCAGCGGACCCTCGATCTATTCGAGCAGCGGCTTTATCCGGCGTACCGCGAGAACGTGGGGATCGTGCTGCAGAGTTATCTCTACCGCACTTTCGCAGACGTGGAGCACGCAAATCTGACGAAGGCGCGCGTGCGAATCTGCAAGGGCGCGTACGCGGAGCCGGAGACCGTAGCGTATCCCGACAAGAAGGATGTTGATACGAGTTACATTCGCTGTATGCACGCTCTCATGCAGTATGGAAACTATCCCGGCATTGCGACGCACGATGAGGCAATCATAAAAGAGGCAAAACGATTCGCGAAGGAGCATCAAATTGCGGCCAATCGCTTCGAGTTCCAGATGCTGTATGGAGTAAGGCGCGATCTGCAGGACCAGCTCGTACGCGAGGGTTACCGGATGCGCGTTTATGTCCCGTTCGGAACGCAATGGTATCCATATCTGATGCGCCGCCTCGCGGAGCGCCCCGCAAACCTCGCATTCCTCACCGGGAATGTCTTCAAGGAAATGGTCGGCAAACGCCGCCATCCGTAATGGGACGATTCCTTCCCGCCGATCACTCGAAGGGTGACCCGAATACGATCGGGGGGTACATGGCCGTGCACGACCGGCCGGCGGCGTTCGAGGGAAGCGACGGTGCATCCTACAGTGTGGAGATCGTCACCGACGCCAGCGGCGACAGGACTCGTCCATTTGGCGCCTACCTCCTCTTCGTCCGCTGGCGCGAAGGTGACCCCGTTGCCAGTGGCCACCTCGAAACCGAATTCCTCGCTTTCGCCAGCGATGAGAACGAGGCGCGGAAGCTCGTTGGCGCACTGCTGTTGAACGAGGTGAAGATGCGCCTCGATCAGCTGATCACGTCGAGGCGGGCAGAGCCGCTTCCCTGGTGGGACGCGATGCGCCAAGAGGGTAGCTCTTGATCCGGAAGGAAGGCGTCGTGTTGAAGGGCACCGGCGGCGTCTGGCATGTCCGCACGGAATCGGGAGAGACACACGAAGCGTCGCTGCGCGGAAGGCTCAAGCAGGAGCGCGAGGAGAGCAAGAAGCTGGCTGTTGGTGACCGCGTCGTCCTGGAGACGGACGAGCGCGGCGAACAATGGGCGATCGCCGAGATTCTGCCGCGGCATTCACAGCTGGCACGTCGTGCGCCTGGCGCAGGTCAGGGCGAGCGCATTGTCGCCGCGAATGTGGATCAGGTCGTCATCGTCTTCTCCGCCGCCAAACCGGAGCCGCATCGGAGAATGCTCGACCGGTTTCTCGTCATCGCCGAGGGAAACCTGCTTCAATCCCGCATCGTCATCAACAAGATCGAGCTCGTCGATCGCCTCGGGACTGAGCTGACGTTCGCGGACTATGCGCGGGCCGGCTATCCGGTGCATTACACCAGCGTCAAACAGCGAGTTGGGCTGACTGAGCTGCACGACGAGCTGGCCGGCAAGACGTCGGTGCTCACCGGCCCGTCGGGTGTTGGGAAATCATCTCTGATGAATTCGATGTACCCGGGGCTGGACCTTCGAGTGGGCGAGATCAGCGAATCCGTTAACAAGGGTCAGCACACGACTGTCGGCGCGCTGCTGCATCCGCTTCCGGACGCCGGCTATGTCGTGGATACGCCGGGTCTGCGCGAAGTCGGAATGTGGGGCCTGGCGTCGGAGCATCTCGACGCATGCTTCCGCGAATTCGTTCCCCACATTGCCGAGTGCAAGTTCGGCGACTGCACCCATCGCGTCGAGCCGGGATGCGCTGTGATCAAGGCCGTGCAGGATGGCTCGATCAGCGCCGAGCGCTACGACAGCTACCTTCGATTGCGGGAAGAGAT
>JANMWS010000141.1:0-14492 GCA_031394125.1 Gemmatimonadales bacterium | reverse complement strand
CGCGCGAAGACGCGGTCCTTCTGCAGCTCGAAGTACTCCGGATCGGAATACACGCGCGCCGGTAGTGTCGACGCACGGCGGATATTCTTGTCGATGTCGAAATCACCCGGGGTCATGCCGCGAATCTAGCCAAGTGATGGGCTCTCGCCAGAGTACATCGCTCGATTAACCGCGACTGAAGACTACCTGCCGGGGGCGGTGGGCTTGCCGGCCGGGGGCTACGGGCGACGGCAATTAAAGTGTCGGGGCCAGATGCTGCTAACCGCCGACTTGGGTCTAGAGGTGTGGGTTGCCCCCAATTCGCGAAACAGATTGTGTTAGCTCATTTGAGCTAATTCCTGCTCTGATTGCTGTTCCCCGCGATGTTCCAGTGCTGATTTTAAGCCAAGCGCCGAGTGGGGCGCCACACAGCAGGCCCGGGTCGGGCACATAAAAGCCTCCACCGGGGACTGATGCCGCCCGGCGGCGAGAGCTAGACGCGGGGGCCGGCCCGCCTGCTAGAGTTTCTGGGCGAGGAAGTTGAGCGTACCTGTGTAGCTGGTAAGCGTTAGCTGGACGGTCCAGGTGCCGGCCACGCCCGCGCTGGTCGGCTCGTTGAGGCTGGGCGACAGCGCTTTGCTATACACGGTAGTGCCTGCGGCATCCTTGATGACCAGCCTGGTGGAACCGGCCTGCGTAGTGGTGGAATGATTGATCGTGGCGCGCGTACCGGAGTTGGGCCAAAGGTAAGTCAGTGTCGCGGAAACGTTGGACACACCGGTTGCCTGCAGCGAGAAGTTGTCAGGAACATTGGATACTTGCGGCTGAAAGGGCGCCAACGGGTCGCTGCAGCTAGCTAACGCTGTCACGAGCAGCGCGCAGCGGAGAGCGATGAGCATAGGACGGGAATAGGAGCGATGCACGAGCGATCTCCTTAAAATAGGAATGCAGCCCACCGGAGCAGGTTGGCCTCACGCCATAGACGATTATGGGGCGGCCCGCGTAAAGTTACGACCCGGCGATGTTTCAGTGATCGCGCGCCCCAACGCCTCGGCTCCGTCATCCCACCGTCGCGCCGGGCCGCGGGGTGAGCAGGTACCCGCTGGCGTGAAGTTTTATGAGGCACGAGTGTAAGCACATTCGCGCGATTCCCCACAGGTACGCCGGGCTTCCTGTAGAACCGGGATGATGGGTAAGTGAAAAAAATCGGTTAATGGGTGACGGACACAGGGGAGTAAACCGCTCGGTGTTGGAATCGAAGTCTACGAGTTCAAGAGCTCTCCGGCCGGATGTCGTGATCGATTAAGTGGAGTTTTTTGCTCACCAATCATCCCGGTCTGTACTCCCCGCAACCCAAGCCGCCCCGCCGACAGCCCCCGGCCGGTAGTCTTCCGTCGCAGTTAGTTCCCTAGAGCTTGCACAACCCACCGTACGTTTCCGGTCTGCGATCCCGGTAAAACTGCCACACGTTCCGCACTTCGCGAATCTTATCCAGATCGAGCTCGGCCGTGATCAGCTCGTCCTTATCCCGGCTGGCCTGCGCCACAATCTGTCCGCGCGGATCGCAGAAGTAGCTCTGCCCGTAAAATTCACCGATGTTCCAGGGCTTCTCGAATCCAACGCGATTTATCGCGCCCACGAAAAACGCGTTTGCTACTGCGTGCGCCGGCTGCTCCAGCTTCCATAAATACTCTGACAGCCCGGCCACGGTCGCCGAAGGATTGAACACGATCTCCGCGCCATTCAGTCCCAGCTCCCGCGCGCCCTCGGGGAAGTGTCGGTCGTAGCAGATATAGACTCCGATGTCCGCGTACTGCGTCTTGAACACCGGATATCCGAGATTACCAGGCTTGAAATAGAACTTCTCCCAGAAACCAGGCGCCGGGTGGGGGATGTGGCTTTTCCTGTCCTTCCCCAGGTACGCCCCATCTGCGTCGATGACCGCGGCGGTGTTGTAATAGACCCCCGTCTCATCTTCCTCGTAGAGCGGAACGACGATGGCCATCGAGTACCTTTTCGCGACTTCCTGCATCAGACGCGTCGTCGGTCCATCGGGAATCTTCTCGGTTGCGTCGTACCATCGCGTATTCTGCTCGGCGCAGAAGTAGGGCCCGGTAAAGATCTCCTGCATGCAGACGATCTGGACGCCCTGCTTTCCGGCCTGATCGAGAAATTTCATGTGCTTCTCGATGTTCGCCTCGCGAATCTTCGCGAGCGGCTCGTCGACCGAGCACGCATTCGACGCCTGAATCAGACCGCACTTTACCACACGAGGCATCCAGCTCTCCCTATGATTTTGTCGTGACCGGCGCGACGACTTCGCGCCGCATCAGCAGCCAGTAGATCAGGAAACTGAGCGCGAAGGTTACGAACCACGCGTACGAGTAGAGTTGATCGAAAAAGTCGGGATGCGCAACTCTGCCCCCTGGTGTGACGGCGGCGCGCACGAATCCGGGCACGACTGGAAGAATCGCGAGCACCAGCGCCACCACCGCTCGCGGATTGACGCCGCCCCAGTACTTGTAGCGTCCGTTCATGCGGAATAAATCGTCGACGTCGAGACGCTGTTTCCTCAGCAGCCAGTAGTCGCAGATAAGGATTCCACCGAGCGCGCCCATCAGGCTGGAGTAACCGATCAGCCACGTGAAGATATACGCGCCTGCGCCCGCGTACAGCTTCCATGGCATCATAAGAATCCCGATGATCGCGGTAATAATGCCGCCGGTTACGAAGCTGATTCGCTTCGGGCTCAGGTGCGAGAAATCATTCGCTGGGGAGACGACGTTGGCTGCCATGTTCGTGTGCAGCTGCGCCGCCAGCACGACGAGCGCCGCAAAGATTATCAACACCGGCCCGCCGATCATGGTCACGAGCACCACGGGATCCCACACCGCCTTGCCGAATATCACGATCGTTGCACTTGTCACTGCCACACCGATGAACGCGAACGTCGTCATCGTAGTCGGGAGGCCGAGCGCTTGTCCGGTGACCTGTGATCGCTGACTCTTTGCGTAGCGGGTGAAATCAGGAATGTTGAGACTTAGCGTCGCCCAGTATCCAACGTTCGCCGTAAGCGCCGGTGGAAACAGCTTCCAGAACGAAACGTTCTGAGTCTTGCCCTGCAGTCGCTGCGATTCTGTGAGGATGTGCCCCAATCCTCCGCCATGCCGAATTCCCCAGAGCAGCAGCAGGATTCCACCCGTGAGCAGAAAAGGCGCGGCGTAGCTGCCGAGGATCTTGATTCCCTCGATCCCCCTCGCGATGATCGCCACCTGAAGCAGCCAGAAAAGCGCGAACGCCAGCGCCACACCCCACGTGACATTGCTCCAGTTCGGCCAGGCGGCAACGAACAGCGTATTGAGAGCGAGCGCGCCGATCCATGTTTGAATTCCGAACCAGCCACAGGCAACGACTGCCCGAAGCATTGCCGGAATATTTGCCCCGCGGACTCCGAAGCTCGCTCGACACATCACCGGAAAAGAAATTCCGTACTTCGTTCCAGCGTGCGCATTGAGAACCATCGGGATGAGCACGATGACGTTTCCAAGCAGAATGGTCATCAGCGCCTGCCACCACGTCATCCCTTCCTGCATCAGCCCCGACGCGAGCGTGTAAGTCGTGATGACTACGCTCATCCCGATCCACAGCGCCGCGATGTTGTATGTCGACCACGTGCGTCGGGACAGTGGAGTCGGCGCGAGGTCCTTGTTCCAGAGTGGACTCGCCTGGATGTCCTCGGGAACGGATAGCGCCTCGGGCGCGTAGGAAGCGCCCGCGGCCACGCTCGTCACGACGCTAGACCCGCGGTCGTACGCGGCAACCACTGACCTCGGCCCTCGGGCCCGACGACCTTGTAGTCATCCACAATCACTTCTCCCCGCGAGAGTGTCGTGCGCGAAAACCCGGCGAGATCCCAGCCGGTGTAGGGCGACCAGTCGCAGTTTGTCTCCATGGTGGACGGCTCGACCTTGTGGGTCTTCTTTGGATGGATGATCGCGATGTCCGCGTCGGCGCCGATCTGGATCGCGCCTTTGCGCGGATAGAGTCCCATGATCTTCGCCGGATTCGTGGAGAGCTTGGTGCACATCTCTTCCAGGCTGATTCTTCCGCCCAGAACGCCATGGGTGTAGGTGAGCGGCATCAGCGTTTCGAGTCCGGGCATTCCCATTGGGATCTTGGTCCAGTCCCCGTTCCACATCGCCTTTTGCTCGCGATTGAACGTACAAGTATCAGTAGAAACGACTGAAACTTCGCCAGAGCGCAGTCCCTTCCAGAGGCGCTCGACATCCTTGGGCTTTTTGAGCTGCGGACAGCACGCGTATAGATGCCCGTCCTCGCGCTCGAACACCGAGTCATCGAGCACCAGATACTGCACGCAAGTCTCAGCCAGTACCGGGACGCCCCGCCCCTGCGCCGAGCGAATTATATCGGCGCCTTCTCCCGTCGACATGTGAACGATGTAGAGTTGCCCCCCCGTTGCTTCGCTCCATTGCACAGCGCGCTGAATCGCCTCTGCTTCGATAAAGTTGGGGCGCGTCATCGGATGCAGCCGCGCACCGTATTTCTTCATCATCTCTGGAGTGTGATACCGGGAGATCAGCTCATCGAGCACTCGTGCCGATTCGGCGTGCACCAGCAACATAGTGCCGTATTCCTTCATCTTCTCGAGCGTCCCGAACATCGCGCGGTCGTCCGACTGCCACCCTTCGGATTCATAGATCATGAACTCCTTGAAGGTGGTGAACCCGCGATCGACCATCCCCTTGATCTGATCCTTGTGCTCGTTCCAGCGCGTGATGCAGATGTGAAACGTGTAGTCGATGAGCGATTTGCCCTCGGCCCTCTTCATCCAGTTGTCCGCCGCGTCGTTCAGCGATTCGCCGGCGTAAGGAATCGCGAAATCGATCAGCGTTGTGACCCCGCCGCGGGCACCGGCTCTGGTCCCTGTCCGGTAATCATCAGCCGAGACCGTTCCCATGAACGGCAGCTCGAGATGGACGTGCACGTCGAGAACGCCGGGAATCACGTGATGTCCCCTTGCGTCGATCACCTTCGTCGATTTATCTGCGTCGAGATTCACGCCGAGCGCGGCGATCTTCTCACCGGAGATTCCAATATCTCCCGTGAACGTGCCGGCCGGAGTGACCACATTCCCACCCTTTATGATCCGATCGAACTGCACGAGCGATTAGACCTCTTTTTCTTGTTAGTGCGCTGCCGCGGTGAGCGCGCGATCCAGCACGTCGAGGGTGAAGTCCGCGTCTTCGGCGGTGATACACATCGGCGGCTTGATCCGGAGAACGTTGCCGTCCAGTCCTCCCTTCCCGACTAGCACGCCCATTTCGCGCGCGGCTTCGAGGACCGCCAGTGTCTCCTGCTTGGCGGGCTGCTTCGTGCTCCTGTCGCGAACGAGCTCGACGCCGAGCATCAGCCCCATTCCCCGCACGTCGCCGATCAATGCGTGACGCTTCGCCAACTCACGGAATCCGTCCTTGAGCCTCTTTCCCAGCACGCGCGAGTTTTCCTGAAGACCATCCTCGTCGATGACGTCGAGAACCGCGAGGCCGGCCGCCATGCAGACCGGATTGCCACCGAACGTATTGAAGTGAATCCGCTGCGTCAGTGCCTGTGCTATCTCCATGCGCGTCGTCACCGCGCCAAGTGGAACGCCGTTGCCGATTCCTTTCGCCATGGTGACGAAATCGGGCACGACGTCAAAATTCTCGAAGCCCCAGTAATGATCGCCGGTGCGTCCGAATCCCGTTTGCACCTCGTCGGCTATGCAGAGCCCGCCGTGCTCGCGTGTGATCCGATACGCCGCCCCCAGATAATTCCGCGCCCCGTAAGTCGCCCCTCCCACGCCTTGAATCGGCTCGGCGATGAATGCCGCGATCTTCCCCGGCGTCGAGTAGCGAATGATTCCGAGAATATCTTCAGCGCTCTTCGATGCGATCTCCTCGGGCGTGCCCGAGAACTGACTGCGATATGGATCGGGGGATACCGCATGGTGGACGCCGACTGCGCCCGGCACCGGAAATTTCCATGTGTTGTGGGACGTCAGCCCCATCGAGCTTGGAGATCCGCCGTGATACCCGTTGCGCAGCGCGATGACGTCGGTGTTGCCCGTGTACAGGCGAGCCATGGTCACGGCGAGATCGTTCGCCTCACTACCATCGTTCACGAAATAGGTGACGTCCAGACCCTTCGGCATCTTCGACGCGAGCTTCTTCGCCAGCAGCGGAAAGTTCGGGTGGAGATAGATCGTCGTCGCGTGTTGCAGCGTTTCGACCTGCTTCTTGATTGCGGCAACGATCTTCGGATGGCAATGGCCGCACGACACAGTGACTATGCCCGCGAACATGTCGAGGTACCGCTTGCCCGTTTCATCGAACAACCACTGCATATGGCCCTCGACTATGAGCAGCGGCTCGCCGTACAGAGTGAAGATCGCCGGGTTGGTGTACTTCGTGCGCATTGCCAGAAGCTCGGCGCGCGACGGCCCCGTGTACGGTTTGGGCTGGTGATCCGACCGAGGCATCTCGAGTCGGGCGGGGCTCGTGGGCGCGCCTTTGGTCGGCGCGACGCGATCAAGAGTCGGTAAAGTGCGGGCGACAGTCATGAGTTAAGCCCGCACCGGCACTTCGTCCGGCTGCGGCGACGCATAGCCTTCGACGCCTTCATAGCCCGAATGATAGTCCGCCGAGTCGGGACGCCTGATGTCCGATTGCAGAACGATTCTGTCGCGGCGAATACCACGGAAATCTTCAATGCGCGTCCAGCCATCTTTGGCGTGCTCTTCGAGGAACTTGTCCAGTCCCGAGAGAAGACGCCTGATGACGTTGGGGCCAATCGCCTGATCGAGCATCGCGGCGGTGCAGACCTGCACCGTACCACAGCCAAGAAGGAAGTACGAGGCGGCCTGATTGAAATCCGAGACGCCCCCAATTCCGGAAAAGCTCTTTTCCGGAAACGCCTTTGTGAGCTGCGCCATTTTCGCCAGCGAAAGCGGGAGGATCGCCGGCCCGCCAAGTCCACCGCTCGACACGAAGCCATCGACGTTGATCTCGAACTCGAGCGTCTCGGGATCGATCAGCGGGATGGAGGGAAATGTGTTGGACGAAACTATCGCGTCGGCGCCGCCCCGGAAGCAGGCTCCCGCCTCTACTACGATATCGGCAGTGGCCGGAGTGAGCTTGCACCACACGGGAACCTTCGCGACTTCCTTGACCGCCTCGGTCACGACCGAGCAGAGACCCTGGTCCCTGCCGATGTTCGATCCCATGTCGCGGCGATCCATGTGCGGACAGGAGAAGTTGAGCTCGAGCCCATCGGCACCTTCGCCCTGTACTGTCTCGGCCAGCTCCTGCCAGTGTCGCAGCTCCTTGTCGTTCCCCGACCCAGCCATGATCGATGCAATGAGGACCTTGTTCGGGAAAGCCTCCTTGACGCGACGAATCCTTGGCGCCCACCAGTCAAGGGTCTTGTCGGAGATCAGCTCCCAGTTCCACGAGGAGTGCAAGGCCGCGCCAGGGCGCTTTTTCATGGAGACGTTCGCGTCTTCGGCGGTGGTGCGCATGAACTTGGCCTTCGCGCCATAGACGTTCACGACAGGGTGCAAGCCGATTGTCTTCGTTACGACGCCACCCCAACCCGCCTCAAAGGCTCGCTGAATGTTTGATTCTGACTCCGTAGGGGGAGCCGACGAAAGCAGAAAGGGATTCTCGAACTCAATCCCGGTGAATGTCACGGAACGATCGACGCTCATGCAGCCTCCTCAGGACATCCAGTTGGTTCCACTTTCCTTGTTCCATTTCGTTGTCATCTTCTTCGCCTGCGTCCAGAATTCGATCGACCCGCGTCCGGTAATGTCCCCGACGCCGAATTTGGAGTCGTTCCACCCGCCGAATGAGAACGGCTCGCGCGGAACAGGCACGCCGACATTCACGCCCACCATTCCTGCGCTCGCGTGCTCCATGACGTAGCGAGCGGTGCCGCCGCTCTCAGTGAATACCGACGCCGCGTTTCCATAGGGCGACGCGTTCTCCACCTTGAGCGCTTCGTCCACGTCTTTCGCCCGAATGATCACGAGCACCGGGCCGAACACCTCGTCCTGAGCGATGCGCATATCGGGCGTGACGTGATCGATAATCGTCGGGCCAATGAAATAGCCTTTTTCTTTTCCCTTCACGACGATGCGGCGACCGTCGACCAGAACCTTAGCGCCCGCCGCTTCCGCCTCGCCGATGTATTTCTCTATCCGCTCCCTGGCGGCGACGGATATCACCGGACCGATGTCCTTTCCCGGAATGATGTTCTTAGCTTGCTCGACCATTCGCTCGATGATGTGATCCGTCTTCGAAACGGCAACCATCACCGATGCGGCCATGCACCGCTGTCCAGCGCAGCCGGACATGGAGGCTACAACATTGCTCGACGTCATCTCCTTATCGGCGTCGGGCATGACGATCAGATGGTTCTTCGCGCCCCCAAGCGCCAGGCAGCGCTTTAGCGTGGCGGTGGAACGACGATACACGACCTTCGCGATCTTGGTAGAGCCGACGAAGCTGATCGCTGCTATTCCCGGATGATCGCAGATTGCTTCGACTGCTTCCTTGCCACCGTTGACGATCTGGAGAACTCCCTCGGGTAAACCCGCCTGCTTGAGCAGCTCCGCGATTCTGCCCGCGCTCAACGGCACCAGTTCTGACGGTTTCAAAATCAGACAGTTGCCGAGCGCGATCGCGTTGGGGAGCGACCAGTTCGGCACCATGTTGGGAAAGTTGAATGGCGTGATAGCTGCAACCACACCGAGTGGATATCTCTCGATTCGGCATTCGACTCCGCGGCTCACTTCCAGAACTTCGCCCGGTGCGATTTGCGGGAGAGAACAGGCGAACTCGCACAGCTCCGCCGATTTGAGAACCTCCGCGCGGGCTTCGCTGGTGACCTTGCCGTTTTCTTCGGTGATCAGCGCGGCCAGCTCGTCGATGTTCTTCTCGAGGAGCGTTTTGTACCGATAGAAAACCTGCACGCGCTCCTTGATCGGAGTCGCGGACCAGGCTGGGAAAGCCTTTGCTGCGCTCGCGACCGCGGCATCGACATCGTCCTGGGTCGAAAGCGGGACGCGGGAGATGACGCTGCCATCGCTCGGGTTGAAGACTTCGATGAACGGCCGGTCAGTGCCGACGAACGAGCCGCCGACGTAGTTCCGAGCTTCAGGGTACTTCATGCTTCCTCCCGGAATCGGAGGCGCGTGGTAGCGCGACGGAAATCCCTCGACCGGAGGTCGAGGGATCAAAAGCTCTGCGGATGATTATTCGAAGATGCGCGAGCGCGAGGCGGGTCGCAAGCTCTAGTCACAAGACGACTTACGACGGGCGTCAGCGCTACTGGAGCCAGCGACGCCGGCCCAGGGTTCGCCTGACGCTGCGGTAACAATTCAGCTCTTCCTTGCCTGCGCTCACGGCACGAAGCATGATGCTCCTAACGGAATGCGACACCTCGAACTGCAAACCGGAAAGTGGATGACAGATCCCGCGACACCAGCTCAGCCGACGCCTGAAGTCCTGCCCCATGTCGACCTCGGCATGTCGATCACGATCGCTACGACAATAACCGTTGTATCGGCGATTCTGGTCGCGGGCGCGACCTACGAGGTGATCAGAGGAACTTTTTCATCCGGAATGACCAGGCTGCTCGCAGTCGTTTCCCTGCTCTCGCTCGTGGCAATGTTCTATGGACTGATCGAGCTCGCACTCGCCGTCATTGCTACCACCGCAGAGAGAAGAAGGCAGGCCAGAGTGGTCTCTGAACGCCGACACGGCGACCGCGCGAGAAAGCCGACGCCCCACTAGCTCCAGGATAAAAAAAACGCTCCGGCTTTACCGGAGCGTTTTCAGCACAACGTGAGGATCCGCTACCAGCGGTAGTGCGCGAACGCCTTGTTCGCTTCCGCCATCCTGTGCGTGTCTTCCTTCTTCTTGACCGCATTGCCTTCGCCCTTGCTCGCGGCGATCACTTCGGCGGCGAGCTTCTCGGACATCGACTTCTCGTTGCGTCCGCGTGAGAAGGTTATCAGCCAGCGCATCGCGAGTGCCGTGCGGCGATCCGGACGAACTTCAACTGGCACCTGATAGGTCGCACCGCCGACGCGGCGGCTCTTCACTTCGACGGCCGGCTTCAGATTGGTGAGAGCCTGCTTGAAAATCGTCACGCCAGGCTGGCTTGTCTTGTTCTCGACAATGTCCATCGCGCCGTAAAAAATTCTCTCGGCAGTCGACTTCTTGCCCTGGTACATGATGGCATTGATGAATTTCGAGACTGTCTGGCTATCGTAGCGAGCGTCGGGCAGAATCGGACGCTTGATGGACTTCTTACGGCGGCTCATTTTTTCTTAGCTCCAGCCGCTCCGGCGGCCTTTGGTTTCTTGGTGCCGTACTTGGAGCGGCTCTTGTTGCGTCCGTTTACACCCGACGCATCGAGTGATCCGCGAACGATATGGTATCGCACGCCGGGAAGATCCTTCACCCGGCCGCCGCGAATGAGCACGATCGAGTGCTCCTGCAGATTGTGGCCTTCGCCCGGGATGTACGCGGTAACTTCGAATCCGTTGGTCAGTCGCACGCGCGCCACTTTGCGAAGGGCCGAGTTCGGCTTCTTCGGTGTGGTGGTGTAGACGCGGGTACAGACGCCACGCTTTTGGGGATTGGACTTCAGTGCCGGCGCCTTTTCCTTCTTCTGGACATCGCGGCGGCTCTGACGGACTAGCTGATTGATTGTCGGCATTAAACCCTGAACGTAAATCTACGGCCGCCCTATTCGGGGGCAGACTAGCCTATAAAGTTAGGCGGGACAGCGATTTGTGTCAACTGAGCGCACCAGTAACAGCTCCGCGGCGCTTGAGTGGGAGGAAGAATGACAGTCCCCCGACTCAGGTCCTCGTAGCGCTCAGAGCGGGCAGAGAGTCGCGCTCCCTCACTCCTTCGGCGAACGGTCCGAGGAGATGGCTGATACTGTTGGCGTAGTAGCTGATCAAGGGCCGGTTCGCGGGGAGAATCGCATAGCCCTCGCCCACTCTCACGAGGATACGACGCATGCGCAGCATCCTCCACGCGCGATCGAAGATGTCATCGACGGTTCCCTCGCGATGAATCACTCGCGCGTTGAGCTCATCCAGCACCTCGCGCATCTCTGCCATCCGCGAGAGCAGCTGCTTGTGGGAGATGAAGTCCCCGTCAAAGCTCTGTAGTGCTGCACAGGCAAGCGTCACCGGAGTAACGGGAACTATCGCGGCGATTCTCTTGAGCACCAAATCGGACAATACCTGCACGCGAGCGAGACGATCAGCGCGCGGTATGTCGAAGAGGCCGCCGGTCTCGCGATCCTGCTCGTTCAGCCACGGCTCGATTGGAACGGGCTCTCCGATCACGACAGCGGCCCGCCCGTACCGCTTCCACCTTCGCGCGACGAGGCGAGCCATGTTCCACCACACGTAGCGTAGAACTTCGCCGAGCTGCGTGTAGAGTGGCGTCCGCTTTCGTCCTTCCCGAACGTCGAGCTCGCGCAGCAGCGAGCGATCCTCGAGCACGCGGTCGTAATTGATTGCAACGGGCACGACGTACATGCGCCGCCTCATCGCCGGATCGCGCGCTACGCCCAGCAGGTAGTCCAGCAGGCCGATCTTTGCTTTGCCCAGTTTTCCGTCGCGGCTTAGCCCGCCCTCGAGGAAGATTCCCTGCGTCACGCCATTGCGAGTAATCAGCTGTACGTATCGCTCTAGCACGACGTGGTACAGCTTCTCGCGGTATTTCCGCCGGATGAAATACGCGCCGAAGCTCTTGAAGATGTACTCTAGCGGAAAAGTCCTCGCCCATTCTCCAACGGCGTAAGAGATCGCCACCCTTCCCGACAGCACGTACCCGACGAGGACGTAGTCCGCATTGGACCGGTGGTTCATCAGATAAATGACGATCGCATCGCGCGGCAACACCTGGCTCGATTCCCTTCCCGCGTACTCCGCGGAGACCTTGTAAAAGAAACCGAGCAGCGCTTTGCTGACGACCAACCCGATCTTGTAGTAGGTGAGGATATTGAAGAACGGGACGATCTCGTCGATGTATGCCTCGACCTGCAGCCAGGTGGCTGCTTCGTCGATTGACTGCTCTGCCGCGTGTTCCCTCACGGCTGTCGCGATCGCATCATCGTGAAGAAGCGTTTCCCTGATGAATGACTTAGTGGTGAGCTTGAACCGATCGAGCCGCGAACCGGAGCGGTGCAGAGCATGAAGCGCCATTCGGTTCGCGCGGCTGCGAAGGAGTGCGACGCCGACAGGAACAACGAGTAGCGTACCGGCTATTGGCCATAATACCGTCATGTCGATGCTAAAATCCCTCCCCAAAGTGCCGACCGCAAATACGAAAGCATGCTACAAGTCAAGGAAAAGGGCGCAGCTGACTGCGCTGCGCCCCTTTCCTTGAATGCCGACTTACTTACAACCGTCCACCTTGTGGGTATCCAGGTGGAGAACGCAGCCGTAATCTCCAAGCGAGATCGGCACGTCCGCGGTCCCATTGAACGTCACGACCGCCCGCCTATGAACCGTGGTCGTCTCTAGCTGCTTGCCCGTCGAGACTACCGTGTAATCAACCACTCTCACGAAGACGCCGGAGAGCGGGTACGGGTGCAATGCGCGCTCGTCCAGGAACGTTACGGCCTTGACGGTATCAACCGAGAGTCCGGTATACGTACGCGTCGATAGGCCTTCGGTATGGACGGTTGTGTCTGCGCTGCTGCCGAAGCCGTTCCAGATCCGATTGGGTCCGAGGAACCCGCTCAGCGTCGCATCGCGCAGCGAGTGTATCACGCTTTTGTTATTGTCACGCGACTCAACCCCGTCGGTCTTCGTGAGGAAGTGAATTGCCTCAGTGGTGCCCTTGACGAATTTGTCCATTACGTGGCCGGACGCGTCGAGGAACTGATATGACTTCACAACTGTCTTCTTGTCGCCTGACGCGGGCGCGGGAGGATTCACCGGTGTCGGGTCTGGTAGCTTGACGCAAAGGTAGAGCTTTTTCTCTTCAGAATAAGTGCACTGAAGACGATCGCCAGGGCCAGGCTCTTTCACGCAAAGAAAAACTCCGGGCTGTGAGCCAGCCGTACAATTGGGCGGGGTTGTCGGACTCGATGGACTGTCATTGGACGACGACAACCTGGCCGCTGACGCGAACACGGCAAACGATCCTGCCGCTGACGCTTCGTTGGCGATCAGTGACTCGAGGTCACCGGCGATCGCGTTGCCCGCGGTCGCTGCAATGTCGGACTTGATCGCGGAGCTTAGCGGAGCTGAACCGACCTGCGATGGCGCGATCGGGCTGTCCCCACTGCAACCGCTGGCGAGCATTAGCACCGCTGCCACGGTGATTAAACGACTTGAACGATTTTGCATAATGACTCCGTTACTGTTTGGATGACGGTTGAAGGGCGTGACGGGATCACCACGCCGCACCATCGCTCCAAGGCAGGCACGGGGCCAAAGCTCAGCAGTATTTATAAGTCGCGTTACTGGAAGGATTTATGGTAAGCGTTCAAACAGCGCTCCCCGCGAGCGCGGGCTGATTTCTGCAAGAGGTCAGGCATAACGCCACACACACCATCAGCGGAATCCGGTCTTTGCCGGCGAGGTCTGGGGTGCGGGGGGCGTCGGTGGCGGACCTGCCTGGCGGCCGTTGTCCCGCAACGAATCCGCCTTTTCGCGGCCACTGTCGGGAGGCTGCAGCATCCCGCTGCCGGACACAAGTTGGGCAGCGAGCACTGTCTGGATGACGCTAGTGATGTTGCTCGTCGCCGACTGGGCAGCGCCGCCTTCCGCAGAATCCCCCGAAATCGTGATCAGCCGCGCCTTTGCCAGCGCGTCGGCGATCACCGGAGCGATCTGCGGAATCATCTCGATCTGCCGGTAGCGGAAATAGCTCTCGCCCCCAGCCTTGATCGCCTCGTTCACCTTCTGAATGCTCTCGGCGTTTGCCTGCGCGACGGTGGTGATGCGAATTGCTTCCGCTCTGGCGCTGGCCTCCGCCCCAATGCGCATTCGCTCGGCGTCCGCGCGCGCCTGCGCGATCTGGGTTGCCTCGAGCTCCGCCACGCGCTGAATGCCGAGCGCGGTCTGCTTCTTCGCTTCCGCCTCAGCGATCAGGGCGGCATTCGATGCCTTGGTTTGCTCCAGTTCTCGCTGCTTGTCGGAGATCACACGCTCCGCCTCGAGTTGCGCCTCCTTCGCGCGACGCGCCTGCTGCGCGGTCACGATGTCCGCGTTAGCCTGCGCTTCCGCAGCGGATTGCCTGCGACGCGACTCCGCCACCTCCGACTGCACCACTTTGATGTTGAGGGAGTTGAAGGTGAGACCAAGATCGGTGAGCTCTCTCGAGCACGCCTTTCTGATGATCACAGCAAGCGGATCATCGTCGTCTTCCATTCCCTGAAGCGCCGCCTCGGCAGCGTGAGTCATCGCCACCGGA
>JANMWS010000136.1:0-60613 GCA_031394125.1 Gemmatimonadales bacterium | reverse complement strand
GCCGGTGGCGGGAGCACAAGTGCTGGTACCAGGACGTGGCATCGGCACGACGACTGGACCCGACGGGCGCTTCACGCTCGGGAGAGTTCCGGCCGGCACTTATTCGTTGCGCGCACAGCGCATCGGGTTCGCGCCCCAGACACAACAGGTCACGGTCCTTTCGGATCAGACGGCGACCGCGAACTTCCAGCTTCAGCAGGTCGCGACCAGCCTCACCACTCAGGTCGTCGTGGGCTACACCACGCAGCAGCGGCGCGACGTCTCCGACGCCGTCGCCAGCGTGACCGGCGAGGAGATCAAAGATCAGAAGGTCGCTACCCTCGAGGAAGCGCTCCGGGGAAGGGTCCCGGGACTCAGCGTGATAGCATCGGGTGAGCCGGGCCGGCCCGCACAAGTCATCATTCGCGGGCAGAACTTCGTGAGCGGCAGCGTGTCGCCCCTCTACGTAGTCGATGGGATGTATCTGCAGGAGAATCCAAACCTTAATCCCGACGACGTAGAGTCGATCGAAGTGCTCAAGGATGCGTCGGCTGCCGCCCAGTATGGTGCTCAGGCCGCCAACGGTGTAATCGTCATCAGAACCAAGCACGGCCGGAACGGCGAGACGCGCACAGAGCTGCACTCCTATTACGGATTCCAGAGCGTTCCGAACAAAATCGAAATGATGAACGCGAGCCAGTGGGCGGCGATAACGCAGGCTTCCTACGCCGCGGCGGGGGCGACTCCACCTCCAGGTGTCGTGAACCCTACTGCGAATACCGACTGGCAGAATGCAATTTTCCAGGACGGTGCAATTCAGGACCACAATCTCTCGGTGTCGGGCGGAGCGGCGGGGGCCGACTATCTGCTGAGCGGTGGCTACCTGGAACAGAAGGGAACGATCATTACGACTGGCTTCAAGCGATACAGCTTTCGCGTCAACTCAGAGGCTCGTCGCGGCCGCTTGACGCTCGGCGAGAACGTCGCCTTGTCGCAGTCGAATCGGACGAATCTCAACGGGTTCCCGCTCATCGACGCGATGCGAATGTTCCCGACGATTCCGGTTTATGATCCCGCCAACGTTGGAGGGTTCGGATATGGAACGGATGCGAATCCGACGTTTGGAACGAACCCGGTTGGCCAGCAGCTCGCTCGCAGCAGCACCGATCGGTCCAACCAGGTAATTGGCAGTGCGTACGCGGACGTAGGGTTGATCGCGGACCTTCACTACCGATTCAACCTCGGCGTGAACTACGCGGACAATCTGAGCCGAAATTATGCGAGCATCGCCCAGCTCCGATATCGAAGTCCGATGCTAAACGGCGGGACCCTGAGCGAGCAGACAGGGAACATCACTTCACTTCTGATCGAAAATCTTCTGCTCTACAACGGCACGTTCGGCGATGGAATGCACAAGTTCAACGCGGCCGCCGGCATTACCTCGCAGAAGCAGGATGACAACGAGCTCAATGCATTTCGCCAGGGCTATGGCACCGGTACGCTCGTGCAGATCGATGCCGGCTCGACGAACAGCCTCAACAACCGCGGCTATCTCATCCAAAGCCGTCTGAACGCGATGCTGCTGCGCGCAAACTACACGTTGCTGGATCGCTACCTGTTCACCGGAAGCGTGCGCCGTGATGGCTCGTCCAGATTCGGTCCCGGCAATCGCTACGCGAATTTCGGCGCCGGATCAGTCGGTTGGGTTGTGAGTGACGAAGGTTTCTACAAGAGCGTACCCGTCCTGAGCGGCGCGGTCGATTATCTGAAGATTCGCGCAAGCACGGGAACACTGGGAAATCAGGACATCGGAGACTACCAATTCAGCTCACCGATCATCCAGAACCAGAACTACATGTTCGGCGGCACGGTGGTGAGCGGCGCGACGCAGATGAGCCTCTCCAATCCGAACATCCGCTGGCAGAGTAACAAGCAAACGAACATCGGCCTCGACTTCGGTCTGATGGAAGATCGCCTCACTTTCACAGCCGACCGATACACGTCGACATCAGACGGCATTCTCGTCAGCGCACCGATTCCGTGGGCACTCGGATCCAGCATATTCAACTGCGGTGGCTGTTATCCAGGGGTAGTTCCCCAGAATCCGGTGGTCAATGCGGGATCGGTACGCAACACCGGATTCGAGTTCAATCTGGCGCACCACCTCGACCGGTCGAAGTTCCTCCTCAACACGACGGTCAACTTCACGACGATAAAGAACAAGGTGCTTTCGCTCGGCAACGGTGGGCAGCCGATCTACTCAGGCTTCGAGAACGTGTCCCGTACAGCTGTCGGGAGGCCGATCGGAGAGTTCTACGTCTACAAGACAGCCGGCATCTTCCAGACGGCTGCCGAAGTTGCCGCCCATCCTGCGCAGGCTGGAGCAGTGCCGGGCGATGTCATTTTCGCTGACCTTAATGGCGACGGAGTTCTCAACGATGCCGATCGCTACAGCGCGGGCAGCGGAATTCCAAAATGGACCGGGGGGCTCTTCTTCGATGGAAAGTTCAACGCCTTTGACTTTGGCTTGAACATGCACGGCAGTCACGGCAACAAGATCTTCAACGCTCAGAGATACTGGTCGGATCGGACGGACGATCCACAGAACCATCGAGCGGGGTACTCTCCGTGGACGGCGCAGAATGCGAGCACTACGACACCCCGGGCCGTGTGGGGGCCCCAGGCTTTCTCCAACGACAGAACGAACTCCGATCGTTGGATCGAAGATGGGTCGTACTGGAGAATTCAGAATCTCGTGCTGGGCTACACGCTGCCGACCTCGTTCTTCACCCGGGCAGGACTCGCTCAAGTAACTCCACGAGTTTACCTGAACATCCAGAACCTCCACACCTTCACGAGCTACTCGGGCTACGATCCCGAAATTCTGGGCCAGGCCGATCCACTTGCCCGCGGCATCGACGATGGGCGCATCTACCCGAACGTCCGAACGATCTCGCTCGGCCTCGACCTGAGGATGTGACCCATGACCACACGCACACAGACACTCAAGGGATCATTTATGCAGAATACTCTTCGTAGCGCCCTTCTGCGATCACTGCTCGTAGGGTCGGCGATGATCGGATGCACGCAGGACTTGAACATTACGAATCCAAACGCACCCGATACGGCAAACTTCTGGAAGACGGACGCAGATGCCCACAATGGCATCAATGCCACCTACAACATGCTCCAGCAGCGGGGAACGTACGCGCGCTGGCTCGGATTCGACCTCGACATTCGCTCCGACGAAGGCTTTGCCGGCTGCGGGTGGAACGAGCTCTGCCAGTACAACGCCTTTATTCAGGGCAACTACAACTTCGAGCCAAGTCGCGAGACCTGGCAAATGCATTACTGGACGATTTACCGCGCGAATCAGGTTACGGAAAACGTCCCGGCCATCGCGATGAATGCAACTCTCCGCGATCGGATCGTTGGCGAGGCGAAATTCCTTCGGGCGTTGATGTACTTCAATCTCGTAAACCTTTACGGCGGGGTACCCATTATCACCAAGCCGCCGCTGCCGACGGATCGGCCGCCGTCCTCGACAGTAGCGGAGGTTTACTCCCAGATCGAGAAGGATCTGACAGAAGCCGCGGCGGTTTTACCCACGTCCTACTCTGGATCCGATGTGGGCCGCGCGACGAAGGGCGCCGCGCTCGCGATGCTTGGCAAGGCGCAACTGCAACAGAAAAAATGGGCGACTGCCGCAACGACTCTCGGTCAGGTCGTGGCGATGCCTCAGTACCAGCTGATGGCGAACTACGCGGACAACTTTACCGACAAGTTCGAGAACAATCAGGAATCCGTGTTCGAGGTACAGTTCGCCGATGAGGATCAGCTATCCTCTGGCGTGTCGGGCCAGAACTACGCGAAGATGATCGGGGCGTGCAGGTCCTTCAACGGAATGCCCGGAGTCGGCGTAGAGCCAAGCTATTGCGATGGGCGCCCAACGCATTGGTTTTTTAACCAGTTCTTCGCGGACACGCTGAATCGCGCCGTTTACGATCCGCGTCTCGACGCGACTCTATTCTGGAACCGGCCGGGGGGGATGGACGTTTACGGAACGCCTTTCACCACTCGTTATGGAGCAACAGCCACTGACGCATGGTGGAAGAAGTGGGGGGAGTACTACCTGGTTGAGGATCAGAACTGGGACAACCCCATCAACTATCGTGTCATCCGATTTGCGGACGTTCTGTTGATGCAGGCCGAGGCTCTCAACGAGTCTGGGCAGACAGCAGCAGCGTATCCGCTCGTGCAGAGGGTTCGCACGAGAGCAGGGGCGGGCACCGTTCCGGCTGGACTGACTCAGGCCACCATGCGCGGCTACATCATGCACGAGCGGCTCGTCGAGCTGGGACTCGAGCAGGCTCGCTGGCTGGATCTCCAGAGACACGGCATGCTCACCCCAGCCTTGCAGTCCAACGATTCGGAATTCAAGAACTTTGTGCTGAACAAGTCGGAATATCTTCCGATTCCACAGAACGAGATCGATCTCAACCCGAACATCAAGCAGAATCCGGGTTGGTGATGTGCACCAGACATCGGGCGCGTCCCTAATCGACGCGCCCGATGACTTTTACCTCACGGGCTCGAAGGATTTTTACGTAGATGAATACCATGCGAACGATCAGAATGAACACCTGGGCCCGTGCTCTCAGCCTCGCTTTGCTCGCGGGGTGCTCCAGCGCCAGCGCTGTAAACGGCACGGGAGTACCGCCCGCTACCTGCACCTTCAAGAATCCGATTGCGACCGGCGCCGATCCGTGGGTGATAAAAAGCGGATCGTACTATTACCTCGCCGAGTCCCGCGACAACGGGATCTACATCTACAAGTCGTCGTCCCTGACGGCACTCAAGGAAAATCCGGTGAAGGTGTGGACCGCCCCCGCATCCGGTTGGAATGAGACCAATATCTGGGCACCCGAACTCCATCACTTCAACGGACTCTGGTACATCTACTATGCAGGTGGGCGCCGGCACGCTGATGGAACTGATGCACCGTTCACAACGCAGCGCGCTGGCGCTCTGCAATCGGTCGCGGATGATCCCCAGGGCGCCTACCTGGATAAGGGCATGCTCTACACGGGCAACGCAATTGGATCGGGCGCCGGCGACGTATGGGCGATCGACCTTACCGTCGGCCAGATCAACGGTCAGTTGTACGCGGTGTGGTCCGGTTGGGATCAGAACAGCACAACGGACAAAACTCCGCAGAATCTCTACATCGCACGCATGTCCGATCCCGTGACCATCTCCACGAACAGGGTGATGATCTCTACGCCGGACGCGGCCTGGGAGCAGGGGCCTGAGCTGAACCTCCAAGAAGGACCAGAGTTTCTCGAGCACGCTGGGCAGGAATTCATTATTTACTCGACGAATGACTCCTGGCTGCCATCATACAGGCTCGGGCAGCTCCGAATGACGAGTCCTACAGCCGATCCGCTCAATCCTGCCAGCTACGTCAAAAGCGGTCCGGTGTTCAGCGGAGCGAGCGACGTCTACGGTGTGGGCCACGCCAGTTTCACCACGTCGCCGGACGGGTCCGAAGACTGGATCGTGTATCACTCGAAAATCGATCCGGCGCCTGGTTGGAATCGCGACATCCGAACCCAGAAGTTCATATGGAACGCAGACGGCTCGCCCAATTTCGGCGTGCCCGTCGCGACTGGCGGATCCATCGCAATGCCGGCAGGGCAGTGTAAGTAAGCCGGGCACTCCCAACACTTCTGGAAGAAACCCCTGCCGAGTAGATTCACCCGTGAATCAGCCGGCCCGCTTGGGCTGGGACGATCCGGACTCTGATTTCTGCCCCCGTAGCTCAGGTGGATAGAGCAGCGGTTTCCTAATCCAAACAAGCCGCGCTATGAAGTCTCCTTATCATAGTGCGGCGTCGTTCATCAGGGGTACCATTTGACGCCATTGGCGGCGGCTGACCAGCAAACACTAAGGCAAACAAATCGGTCGCACAAAAGGGTTAGAACTAGCACGAAGATGAATCCGGTTGCTCTCCTAAGAGTGATAGCTACGTCACGTGACGTATGGAGCGGAGGTCCAATCGGTAGTAGCCTCCAGTATGAAAATCCTCATGATCTTTACCGTCCTGGGCTTTTCCGTCTCCGTCGTCGCCAACGCACAATCACTGAGTACCGACGCACCACCCGGCAAATCTGGACCGCTGATATTTGCGCTCGCCGCTACGAACCGAGCGGGGATGAGCAGTGAAGAGTTAAAGAACGGCCAATATCCGATCGTCAGGTCGGAGTCTGACACATCTCAGGTCCACATTGCCACACACGTGGTCCACGCGTTGGTCGGCACCGTCACGGGAACCGTTGGCGGCGCTGTACTCGGAGCTGCGATCGGATACATGATCGACATCCACAGCAGGGGCGGCGACGCCATAATCCCGGCAACCTACGTCTTGGGTCTTTACGGCGCGATCGGCGGCGCCGCTGTTGGCCTCGTGGTCGGAGCTCTCTGGCCCACGAAATAGTTCGTGGGCTCTACGGGACCGGCTGGCGCGAGAAACAAATCCGCTGGGAACACGCAAGGCGAGATCATGAGGCTGTGCGGATGGAAGACACGTGATATGTTTGAGCGGTACAATATCATCGACTCGGCAGACCTCTCTCGCGCGGTCGCTCAACGTTTTTCCATTAACGGCAAACAAGCGGCAAACAAAGAGACGGTAGCACCCGAAGTGACCTAAGCTAAATTGTTGCAGGACAACACCTGCCCCCGTAGCTCAGGTGGATAGAGCAGCGGTTTCCTAAACCGTTGGCCGGGTGTTCGAGTCACCCCGGGGGCACTGACTTTGTGAGCGGACAATCGCGAGATTCTCCTCGAGGCGACGCTCCGAAGGGCCGCAACTCCAACAATTTATCCACCGATGACGAACCCCAGCATTCCGACAAAACGCTTCGGCGCCGATGAAGAGTCATTTACTGAATGGGTCATGCTCCACAAGCGGGAGGTGTCGTGGGCCGTTATCGCCTTGGCGGTAGTCGTCCTGGGTTACTGGTATTACGAGCGGTCGGAGGCGCTGAAGGCGCAGCGGGCGGAGACCGCATATTTCCAGGCGCGCCAGTCAGCTGCGGCGGGGAATCTGCCGCTAGCCGTTTCAGACCTGCAGAAGGTCGCCACTCGCTACGAAGGCACCAGGGCCGGCGCCCAGGCTTCGATCACTCTGGCCCAAACACTCTACCAGCAGAAGAAGTTCAAGGAGGGGATTGCCGCCCTGAAAAAGGCGGAGGCGAAGGCCCCATCGGACTTCAAGCCTTCCATCCACTTGCTCGAAGCAGACGGGTACGAGGAGCTCAAGGACTTTATCACGGCGGCGGCGCAATACGAGGTCGCGGCAAAGGAAACCAGGTATCCGGTGGATAAGGCACAGTACCAGGCGGCTGCGGCCAGGGATTATATGGCCGCCGGAAAAACAGAAGAGGCGAAGGCTCTCTGGACGGAGCTGGCCAAGGATGAGACTGGTCCCATGGCGGCCGAGGCAAAAGTGAGACTGGGTGAACTCCTCGCCAAACCGATGACCGTGTAGGATGGGGTCAAAAAACCTCCTGGTCTGGGCATATGCGTATAAGATAGATTATGTAAACTAGATCGGTGGATAAGTGTGGAGAAGCCTTCACTCCCTCCTTCCCCAGTTCCCCAAACCATGTAGCAGGTGAGGTTTATCTCGACGTGCTCAGAAATCACTCGAACGCGCCAGCCACCGCCACCACATGAGCCCTGAGGCGACAGTCTGTCAGTCGACATCCCGCAACAGTCCCTCGAAAACGATCCTTCCCTCTCCACGCAGAGACGCCAGCCAAGCCGGTCCATCCCGACGCAGGGTCACGACCAAAGGCAGCCCTGATCTTGTCCAAAGGGTGGTCTCCAGAGCGGACTCACCCCAACTCGAGAGCATGATCGCCGTGGCTACGGCTCCGGTCCCGCAGGCCAAGGTCTCGGCCTCCACGCCTCGCTCATAAGTCCTATAGGCGAACCCGCCGTCGGGACGCCTTGCTACGAAGTTTACGTTGGCTCCATCGGCCAGAGCCGGGTGGTTGCGCAGCTCGGGTCCTCTCCCTGTCACGTCGGCAGCTTCGATGTCGTCGACCTCCAGTACCACGTGAGGTACGCCGGCGAGCGCAAAGCCGAGACGCCTTTCCCCCCGCTGTACGCCGAGGTCGCTCGCGTCGGGCTTTACATCGGAAACAGGATCCAGGTCGACCTCAGGAAGCCCGTCGCGGATGCGGGCCGGCAGCGCGCCAGCGGCGGTGTGCAGGACGAAACCACCAGCCTGTGCCATTCCCAGCTCCACAGCCAGGTTGGTGCTACAGAGACTCGCATTTCCGCAGAGGGCTGCTTCGGAGCCGTCGCTGTTGTAGTAGCGCATTCGGACATCGCCCCCGGCCACCTTCTCCAGGAAGACGACCCCGTCCGCGCCAACCCCCGTCCCCCGCGCGGACAGGAGGCGGATCGTCTCTGGGTTCTCGATCTCGCTCACGGGGCCGTCGGCCGCGTTGAACACCACGAAATCGTTTCCGGACCCCGTCATTTTGTAGAAGCGCTGTAGCCTGCCGCCCTGAGGCATCAGATCCTCCCGGTGAGACTCCACCAGCGCAGACGCCAGACCATCCAGATTGCCTCACGCATGATCCGCTTCGACATCTTGCTGACTCCCTCCGTGCGGTCGACAAAAATGATCGGTATCTCCACCAGTCGAAAACCGCGCTTCCAGACACGGTACGACATCTCGATTTGAAACGCGTAACCGTTTGATTTAACGGAGTTTAGATCGATCGATTCAAGTACATTCCGACGAAAGCATTTGAACCCACCAGTGGCATCGAAGATCGGCAGCCCGGTGATCGCCCGCGCATAGATGTTGGCAGCATAACTGAGAAAGAGCCTGCTCATCGGCCAGTTGACGACATTCACGTGCCCGTCCTGGTAGCGGGAGCCGAGGACCAAATCTGCATCCTTTATGGTGTCGAGGAATTCCGGGAGGCGCTCCGGATTGTGCGAGAAATCGGCATCCATCTCGAACACCAGATCGTACTTTCGCTCAAGAGCCCAGCGAAATCCAGCGAGATAGGCGGTCCCCAGCCCCAGCTTGGATTCCCGATGGATAATGTGGACGCGCGGATTGTTGGCCGCTATCGCGTCGACAATCGCGCCGGTCCCGTCTGGTGAGCCGTCGTCCACGACGAGGATCTCGAGTGACGCGTCCTGCGCAAGAATCGACGGGATCAGGCGCGCAATGTTGAACCGCTCGTTGTAGGTCGGAACGATGACCAGAGCCCGATCAGGCAAGGAGTCTCCGGTCGCGCCAAACGCCCGTCCCTAGCAGCAAGAATCCAAACAGGATGGAAATCCAGGTGATTACCTTTCCGCGCTCGTAGCTCGGACTGGTGAAGTCCAGTCGGACAGTCCGTCCTCCGGCTGGAAGCTGGACTCCAATCAAGGTGAAGTCAGCACGGCCGACCGGCGCTGGCTTCCCATCAACCGTAGCCTTCCAACCCGGGTAGTAATTCTCTGACACAACAAGCCATGCTCCCTCCGGTGCCGGCGCACTCAGATCGATCCGCACCTTGCCGGCCTCGTAATGGCTGACGCTCGTGGTCGCGGAAATAGCCGGAGGGAGCGTCTGCACTGTCACACTCGCGCGGACCTTGGCCGAGGTATCGAAAAGCGCTGCTCTCTTGACCTCAAACCTTGGGTTCACTACTGTCGCCAGCACCTGGTCGTCGGGCGCCTTGACGGCAACTGGCGCGAGCCACGAGTAAGGATGGTCCTCGGTGAACCTGTAGAGATAGACGACATCCCCCGATGCGTTTCGAACCGGGCCTTTCGCGAGCACAAGGTTTGGCAGGAAAGGAACCTCCGCAATGTTGGTCAGAAGGTATTTCGTATTGGTCAGTTGTAATACGTTTGGGTTGAACAACTGCTGAGGGTTAGCCCTTCCCCCTGTCAGCTCGTTGTATCGGCCGAGTTGATTGCCATGGTAGCCAAGGACATTTCTTATCCTGTGCGTCATGAGCGCATCGCCGGTGAGGAAGGCGTCGGGCTGGGCCGGTTGCTCAAATGGTACGGCCAGCACGCGCACGGGCTGTGGTTCGGCTTTCAGCATGTCGACGATCGGATCGCTCGCGTAAATCACCTTTGCCGGCGGCGAGAACATCCAATAGAGGCGCTCGACGGTCCACAGATCGATCGTCATAAGCAGAGCCACGCCCCACGCAGCGGCTCTCGCGGAAATCTGTCCGCGCAGTATCGCCAGGCCCAGCGCGACGGCAATTGCTACGAACGCGAACGAGCGCCACGCACCGGCCATCATCGCGCTGCTGTTCGCGTGAAGCGCATCGAGCTGTCGATCCTCGGCAAATGATTCCGCAAAGCTGGTGAGAGCGCCCGTAGACGCCAGGAGTGCGATCACGCCCCCGGCGATCAGCCACCCGATCATGTAATTCCGCTTTACCTTGCCATCGACGAAACGCTCAGCGCCGGCGCACGCGAAAATAGAAATCGCGAGCGTGCCTACGAAGAAAATCGTCGCCGGCGCGCGGAAATACTTCGTGCCGGGAATGATCGCGTAAGGGATATGATAGAACGGAGTCGCGCCGCCCAGCGACCAGAGCAACGACACGAGGAGCGCTGCTGACCAGAAAAGGATCTGCTTTCGGCGCGGATCTGCGCTCAACCCGATAAACGCGGCACCTGCGAGTATCAGCACCACCGCCCCCACATAATCGCTATGCAGGTGAATCCCATTCCGTCCCCAGTAGTTGTCGAGCATGCCGGAGAACTGCGGCAGGTAAGCATTCAACAGCTCCTCGGGGGGCCATGCGTAAGAGGTAGCGGTCTGGTAGTCAGCGAGCCCGCCTGCCCTGGGGGACCAGGAAACGTATTCGCGGACGGGAAGATACTGCACTGCCCCGATTGCCAGGCCGACAATGACGGCGCCGAGAGCGGCGGCAAGGCGCTTAATGGCGGTGCCTCGTGGAAGCGTGGCTCCATCAACCGCAGACAGCGCGAGAAACAGGGCATACGCGCCACAAATGAGCAAGGTGTATTGCAGGAGTTGTGGATGCGGACTGAGCGCACACAGGCCGATTATCAGAGCGAAGGCGCCCCAACTCCAATTCCTCCCCTGGCGAATCCCACGATGGAGGAACCACAGCGCGAGCGGAAACAGCGCGCTCACGAACAGCTTCCCGTCATGCCCGGGCGCAACGTAGGAGGCTATCTGCCCGCTCATCATGTAGGCGATACCGCCGACGAGCGCCCCGTAGAAGCTGTAACCGAGAACGCGGAGAAAACCGAAGGTGAAGAGTCCGGCGAGGAAAATGTGGATGATGAAGCCCCACGTCATGGCGACGTCGGTCGGCAGTACCATCCGCAGCAGGAACGTCGGATAGAAGATGTCGCCGTGCATCGCCGCTATGTATGGCATTCCGCCGAACAGATACGGATTCCATAGCGGGAAATGCCCGGTTGCCCTGAGTGTGCTTGCGGCGAATTCCCGAAACGCGTAACCGGCGATGTACTGGTCGCTGTACGGATTTACGAGAAACTTTCCAGCAAGCGCCGGATACGCGAGCGACAGAGTGCACACCGCGTAGACGAGCGATGCCCAGGCAAAAGCGAAACGCGGCGCCAAAAGCGCCGCGAATGTGTTAGCGGAGGCTGGTGTGGAGCGGGACTTCTCTCGAGGCTGGGCCATGAGGGATCAGTGTGGTAAGGATTTCCGGGTTGCGCCGGCCGCGACGTATATCCCGCTCGGAACAAGCTCGACGATGGTGAGCCACAACCGAGCCGCGATCGCGATGAGAGCCGCATCCGCTTCGTTGGCGAGGCCGAGCTGCGTCATGAAAGCCGCCAGCGTGAGCTCTCTGACACCCAGACCGGCGGGCGCAATTGGCGAAATGAAACCCAGCAGGTACGCAGCGGTGTAAACTGCGATGTACGAGGAAATTTCGCCAGGCGACGCGCCGAGCAGGCCGCGAACGAATAGCTGGAACGCGAGCCCGTAAAGGAGCCATGATAAAGTGCTCGCAATCGCCGCCGTCCAAATGCTTGTCGCGGGTACGGTCGGAGGCAGGATGTCTCTTCCTATCAGCCCGCCGATCCAGACAGCGAGCGGGGGAAGAAACTTTGGCGCGCTCAGCAGAATCAGCACGAGCACGAGAACGCTCACTCCGACCAGGACAGGTTGTCCGAGAAGCTTCGCGCCCGTCACCATGACGATCGCGGCTCCAGTGGCCAGACTGACCGTCTGCATAATTACCGAAGAGCCGGCAGCAGCGAGGGCCGAAAGGCCGCGCCCTCTCGCCATTACGCCCATCGCCGTGAGCGACCAGATATTTCCGGGGACGTATTTCCCCAGGTTGGACAGGAACCAGATTCGTGACGCTTGCGGGAACGGCAGATGCGAATCCCACGCGCCGAGTACGCGACGCCATCCCTCGATCAGCAGCGCGTAGGCGATCAGGACAAGAATCGTAGCAGCGCCAATCCACTGCCAGCCGAACTGGATGTGGGAGATTCGCGGCTCGACTTTATCCCACTGAGTAGCAAGCGAACGGGCCGCGAACAAGAGTACCAGAGCGGCGAAGCTCCACTGCGCGAGCCTGAATAGCCTACGACGCGTGAGCGCCAATTACCTGTTGGTATATCTCTGCGTAGCGCCGGGCCGCCGACTCCGGCGCGAAGGCAGAGAGTGCGTAAAGGCGCCCTGCCCTCGCGAGATCACTACCCCGCCCGTCGCGGCCCAGCAAATCATCCAGCGTTCTGGCGAGAGCAGCGCGATCACCGGGCGGAACCAGAAGCCCGGTTCGGTCGTGCTGAATCACGTCGCGAAGGCCTCCGGAATCGAAAGCCACAACTGGGGTCTCGCATAGCAGCGCTTCGACTGCAACCAACCCAAGTCCTTCCTCCAACGACGGTACGACCAGGGCCGCCGCACTCTTGTAGAGCCGCGGCAGCTCGGATTGTTGTAGCTGTCCGTGCCAACGAACACGCGAGGAGATGCCTAGCTCACGGGACAACACCTCGAGCGCACCCCGACTTGGGCCGTCGCCAACAATGTCCAATGACGCCTGTGTCTTCATCGCGGCAAGAGCGTGAAGCAGATGGTCGACTCCCTTTTGCGGCATGAGCCTGCCGACGAAAAGAAGCCGTTGTCCATCGCGTGCACCGCCCGGGAAGAACAGATCCGTGGAGACCGGCATGGGGGCAATTATCGGATTTACCTCGGGCGCGAGCTCTTGAGTCCTATCCTTGAGCCAACTGGAAACCGTAGTCACCGCCGAGGAGTGCTTGAGCACGTGCCCGAACAGAGGCTTTGCCACACCCACGGAACGCGCGAGGCGCACATCGGTTCCGTGGAGCGTGGTCACGAGAGGAACGTGCGAGAGACCTCCGACCCAGGTCCCCACAACCCCGCTCGGGAACCACCAATGTGCGTGTACCACCTGCGGCTCAAAATTGCGACGGGCACGCACGGCTTGAACGAAATCGGCTCCGAGAAAACCGACGAGAGCGAATTTTGCCGTCCACGACGATGCGACATCGCCTGCCATGTTGCCGGTGTATGCGAGCTTTTCATAGCGGCGGGGCGCGTAACGGAAGCGATCGACCGGCACACCCTCGATCTCCTCAGATGCGGGAACTCCGTCAACTGCCGGCGCGACGACGTGGACGCTGATATCCTCGGCGCGCAACGCAACGGCGAGGCGCAGGATGAACGAGCCGGCGGCGTCCCCTTCCCTTCGCGGAAACGAGTGCGTGAGAAACAATACGTTCATGGACTATCGGGTTGTCGTGGTGTCGCGTTCCCGCGAGAGGTCCTCGATACGCGCCGCCAGCTGGCTCAGCTCAGCGCGCTGTGCCGCAATCAATTCACCCATGAGCCCTGTGGCGAAGAAAACGCTTCCGACCGTGAGGCATGTCTCGACCAGATTGATGAGCGGCCTGAATCCGACACCTCCGATGACGCGCCAGAGGATGGCAATGATCCCCACCACCACTCCGAGGACGAACAACGCGGCGCCGAGCATGCCGAACAGTAGGAGTGGCTTGCGTGCGAAGCGAAGCTCGAACCAGACGGCGAGCATGTCGAGCAGGCCCACTGGAATGCGCCCGATGCCAAACTTGGATTGGCCCGCGTGGCGTGGATAAAGTGGGACCGGCACTTCCGAAACGGTGAACCCTGCAGAGGCAGCCATCACGACCATGTACCTGTGCCAATCCGGGCGATTTGGCAGCGCATCCATGACCTCGCGCCGATACGCTTTCACCGAATTGAGATCGCGAACAGTCACTTTGAAAAGCGAGCGGCTCATTCTGTTGTAGATCCCGGACACAAAGGCCTTCTCGTACTTGCCTTCCTTGTAGCCGGTCACGATGTCCGATTCGCCGGCGAGTATCGGAGCGACGAGTCGCGGGATGTCCTCCGGCTTGTACTGAAGATCGGCCGGATAGAAAACGAGGATACTGCCCCGCGAATGGAGATAGCCTGTGCGCAATGCGTCAGCAATTCCTCGTCTTACGCCGTGGCGCACTGGCTTGAGAAAGGGATACTGGGCGGTCAGACGCTGAAGTACAGCCCACGTATCGTCAACGGACCCGTCGTCTACCACGATCACTTCATATCGCTGCGGCGCCGATCCGAAGGCGGCTCGAGCCTGCTCCAGAAACAACGGCAGATTCTCGGCTTCATCCTTGGCGGGTACGAGAATGCTCACCTCGGGCCGGGTGGTGGTCGCCGGCGAACCGGCGCCCGCAAAGCGCTGCGTTACATCGGTCTGGGAGACCGACGTCATACGCGTTTCCGCATGCGGGCCGACAACACACCGAGCTGATCACGATACTTCGCGACAGTCCGGCGAGCGATCTGAACTCCGCTCTCGCGAAGGATATTCACGATCGCCTGATCCGTTAGTGGGTGCTTGGGATCCTCTTCCTGCACGAGCTTCTGGAGCTGCGCCTTGATGCCGCGGGCGGAGACGTCCTCGCCGTCCGACGTAGCCAGTCCGGACGAAAAGAAGAACTTGAGCGGAAGCACACCGCGCGGAGTCTGTACGAACTTCTCGTTCGTGACTCTGCTGACGGTGGACTCGTGCATGTTGATGACCTCCGCTACCTCGCGGAGAGTGAGGGGCTTGAGGTACTGAATTCCCTTCTCGAAGAATTCGCGCTGCCGCTCCACGATGTAGTTCATCACCTTGAGCATCGTCTGCCGGCGCTGCTCGATCGCCTGGATCATCCAGTTGGCGGAATTGAGCTTGTTGGAGATGAACTCTTTGTTCTCGCCGTCGAATTTCTTCTTGTCGCGCGCGATTTCCTGATAGGCACGACTAAGCTTGAGCCGCGGGAGGTTCGCATCGTTCAGGAAGACGTGATAGCGGTCGTCGATCTTTTCGACGATCAGGTCTGGGATTATATAGTTGTCGTCGCGTGACCCGTACTGCAGCCCGGGTTTCGGATCGAGCTTCGCGATCTCGTCGGCGGCCTTCTGAACGTCCCCCGCGCTGATGCCGAAGCGCTTGGAGATCTCGCTCCACCGGTGGTTGATCAGCTCCTCGAAGCAATCACGAACGAGTCGGAACGGCACCGACTGCTCCAGGCCAGCCTCCTTCAGCTGGAGGAGGAGACACTCGCGAAGATCCTGCGCGCCAACGCCCGGGGGATCCAGGTTCTGGATGGTGCCAAGCATCTTCTGCCCTTCCTGCTCCGTGTAGAGCGGGAGGTCGTCGGTGTCGCGCCCCGCCTCTTCAGCTGCCTTCGTCACCACTTCGTTAAGCGCGCGAACTATATCGTCAACTCCACTAGCGAGATAGCCGTCGTCGTTAATGTTCCCTATGAACTCATCGGCGAGCAGTGTCTCCCTCGGAGTGAGCTCGAGGAGGCTGACCTGATCGCGCAGATGATCGCTCAGATCACGCGAGGCAACCGTTACGGGCTCGAAGTATTCACGCTCCTCGTGTTCCTCGCGCCGACCTCCAGCGGTATCGAAGCCATCGAGGAGGATCTCCTCCCAGTCGATCTCACCGGCGCGCTCATCCTCGGGCTCCGCCTCCGCCGGCTCTTCGGCCTCGCCTTCCTGCTCCTCCTCCTCATCCTCCGCCTCGACGAGATCTAGGAAAGGGTTGTTCAGGAGCTCCTGCTTGAGATGCTGTTGGAGGTCCAGCAGGGGCATGTACAGGAGATCCATCGCCTGATAGAGGCGTGGATTGATCTTGAGCTCCTGGCGGAGCTGAGTCGACTGATTGAGACCCGGCTTCAAGAGACGGTTACCTCGTCCCTTTCGCGGGAGAAGCGCTCGCGCAGACGTGCTGTGAGTGTTGGACCAAGATAGATGTCGGCAACTGTGTCATCGAACACGAGCTCGCGCACGGTTCCGGAAACTTTAACCTGTCCATCGAACATAATGTACGCACGGTCCACGATGTCGAGCGTCTGCTCGACGTTGTGATCGCTAATGAGGACGCCGATACCCCGGTGGCGGAGGCCCGCGACAATGGTTTGGATGTCGTGTACTGCGATCGGGTCGACGCCCGCAAACGGTTCGTCCAGCATCATGAATTTCGGGTCCGTTACCAGCGCGCGTGTGATCTCGAGCCGACGGCGCTCGCCACCGGAAAGAGCGTAAGCCTTGCTCTTGCGCAGACGCTTGATACTGAGCTCGTCGAGGAGCTTTTCCAGCCGTTCCGATCGCTCCGCCGGCGACAGCGGGAGGGTCTCGAGAATGGCCATGATGTTGTCCTCGACCGAGAGCTTTCGGAAAATCGAAGGCTCTTGCGAAAGATAGCCAATTCCACGGCGCGCCCGCTCGTACATCGGGAGTCTCGTGATGTCCTTTCCATCTAGAAGGATTCGGCCGGAAAGTGGATCAATGAGGCCGACGATCATGTAGAAAGTCGTAGTCTTGCCAGCTCCATTGGGGCCCAGGAGCCCTACGATCTCGCCCTGCTGCAATCGGAGGGCGACGTCGTTCACGACTTTGCGTCCGCGATAGATCTTGGTAAGACCCTCGGCTTCGAGGACACTGCCGCCAATCAGCCTTGGCTTTGGCGGCGTGGACAGAGCGAGGCGCGAATGCTCTCCCGTTTCGCGCATCGCTTCGGCGAATTCCGCGCGGCGCGGCGCGATATCCTTCCAGAGCGCGGGAGAAATCCGGACGGTCGCGTTGTCTCTCTCTACATCGCCGTCCAAGGGAAGCAGCACTCCGCATTCGACAAGTCGAGGCAGAATCGATGTGGCGAGATACGCCCGGACTTCATCCTGGCCCAGTCTTCCCGCTTCACGCCCCGCGTCGAGACCTTTGGCGCGGAGTGCGCGCAGATAATCGTCGCGGTAGTTCGCAGCAATGTCTCTTACTATCGCGGTGCCGTTCGCGTCGGCGGCCCTGACGATGGCGTGCAACGCCAATCCATCGAGACGATCCGCTTGCGACCGGCCGCCCAGAAGGGCACGGATGCTCTCCGGAAGATTGACCTCGTTGCTCACTTTCGCTCTCCCGGAGGAGGCTTGACCGGCACAGCCGTTTTGGCGTTGGCCGGAGTTGGAGTCGTGGTTGGCGATGTCGCGGGTGTGCTCGGCTTCGCCGACGCAGGCTGCGGCGCCGGCTCGACCATGACTCCCGTGGCCCTATCAATGACCGTCACCGTCGCGACTTTCCGATCTTCAAAATCGATTTCGATCACCCTGCCTCGCACATAATTGACGCTCGGTTCATTTGCCGGCCCCTTGGAGTTTTTCATCTGATAGAAAGACCTGGCATTGCCGAGCGCGACGATTTGACGGATCCGCGGCTTACTGCTGGTGTCGGTCGGAGGGATTGAATCGAACCGGGCAACGATTGTGTCCCCACTCATCCAGTCCCTCTGCGTGGAGACGACGCCAGAATCCGGGTTGCTTTCGGCGTAGGCCTTACGCAATGCCCGGACCTCGCGGACGCGCTGATCGGGCAAAATGGCGTCAATCGAGTCGGCCACGATCTCCCGTTCTGGCGAAATGGCGTGGGCCCGAGTCTTTCCCCATGCCATCGCTCTCTGCAACCGATTGCTGGCGACGCGCAAGTCGATGCTGTCCGCAACCAGCTCGAGATCCTGACTCAGCGCGTGGCCGTTCGGCGTTGCAACGACGCGCTCCACCTGTCGGTTTTTCGAGTACACGTCGATGACGCCGCCGGTCAGAGTGAAGGTGTGGGTCCCAACGCCCTTCACCGAAGGCCCCCGCATCAATCTTGCGAAGTCGCGGCCGCTATCCAGAAATGCAGAATCACCCGTCGCCAGAAGATCGGGACGAGTGATTTGGACGCGACCCGACGCGTAGACAAGGTTGTCCCCTTCCATGGCGATTTGATTCGCCACCACGTTCGCGGTATCGGGAGGCCTGCCCTTCCCGGTCGTATCCTTCTGAACGAGGCTCACTGTGGGTCGTTGCGGGGCGAACAGCCGCGCCAGCGGCCGCTGCGGCGTGCTGCGATAGTATTCCGCGACCGGCCCGCGCAACGTGCTGCCGTTCGCTGTCACCGCGACAACGTCGCCTTCCGCATGGAGGTGGTCGTCGTTCTGATAGTAGGTCATCGTGCGGGACGTGACGGTTGCGCGTGGCTCCGTGTAGTGGACGTTGCCAATCAGGAAGAGCCTGCCGTCCGCCTGATAATACTCCGCACTGTCGGCGGTCAGCGTGTTTCCCTGACCGATGCAGTGAGCAACGAGGCCACCGCTGAAAATGGTGGTTCTGTTACCGCTGGGATCCTCTCTGATGGTGGTAGCCCCCCGCTTGTTCTGGAGATCCAGGTCACAATTGCGCGGAATATCCTGGGCGCTCGCACTCGCGACAACGACGAGGAAAAGAAAAAGACCTGAAACCATCCACACGGCTTTCATCGCTTCGGAAGTGCGGATGGCGTCGTGCTCGCTGGCCGCGTCGCGGTCGGCGTTGGTTGCGTTGAGACACCCCTGGCGATGCCGCTCGCGCCCTTCAGAATCCGAATGTTCTTCATGTCCGGATCCGACCGAAAACCAACTCCCTCGACCCGTCGATTCGGCTCAGTCATGACAAACGCGCTGTCGCTTGAAATCTCATTCGTCTGCTGATTGTAGTTGAGTTCCTGAGTCGTAAGGCGGCGGCCATCTTCCGATACGACAACGACGTTCTTCCGCGCGACCATGTTGTTCGTACGGCTGTTGAATCTTCCCCGCTCGGAGGTCAGCACGGCGTTCTTCGCGCCAGTCGCTGTGAAGAAGGTCGTATGTACCTTCTCGAGCTCGATTCGAGTGTTGTCCTCGAAGAAATACGCGGTGTCCGACTGGAGCTGCGCCCGCTGCAGACCTTTGTCCGTGAGATTGAATCTCGCGCCGTACATGACCTGATCAGCGGAATCAGCGAGAGGAGAATGCGCCGCGACGGGCGGCTGCTTCTTCTGGCTGCAGGCGATGGCTCCAACAATCGCACCCGCGCACATCAGAACTGAGCGCATTAGACAACTCCGGCGCGCATCAGGTCGTGTAGATGGATCACTCCGACAATCTTCTTGTTGGCCCCGAGCACAGGCATGGCGATTATGCCGTGCGTCTCCATTCGATAGACTACGGCGCTCCCCAACTCGTCCGATTCCGCGACTTTCGGGTTCCTGTTCATCACTTTAGTCACCGCGATGGGAAAGACATTCTCCTCGTGTTCCATCAGGCGGGAGAGGTCGCCAGTCGTAATGACACCAGACACAGTTCCATCTTTTCCCGCCACGACAGCAATACCGCGCCGCTCCGCGAGCTGGACGACTGCCTCTCGCATGGTGGCTGACTCGGGGAGAACCGGAAGGTCGTCCGTCACCATCACATCCAACACTCGGGTCAACAGACGTTTTCCGATGGAACCACCGGGGTGCAGTCGCGCAAAGTCGTCAGCATCGAAGCCCTTCTCCTCCAGGAGCGCGATCGCTAGGGCGTCCCCCAACGCCAGTGCGACAGTGGTACTGGTCGTCGGCGCGAGATCGTGCGGGCAGGCTTCTTCCTTCACCCACCCGTCCAAAGCCACGTCGCTATGACGCGCCAGCGTGGATTTCGCGTTGCCGGTCAGCGCTATCGTGCATACACCAAGGCGCTTCAAATGGTCGAGCAGCCCGAGGACCTCGGCCGACTCTCCGCTCTTCGAAATCAGAATCGCAACGTCCGACTTGCCGACGATGCCGAGGTCGCCGTGAACGCTGTCGGCAGGGTGCAGGAACGTCGCGGGTGTTCCAGTGGAAGTGAGGGTAGCGGCGATTTTTCGCCCAACCAGCCCAGACTTTCCGACCCCGGACACGATCACTCGACCTTCGGACTTGGCGATGCTCTCGACCGCGCGCGCAAATTCGTCGCCGATGCGGCGCTCTGCTTCGCCGAGCGCTTCGGTCTCCATGCGGAGCACCCGACGTCCGCGCTCGACTATGTCCTTGTGCGTCATCGGTTGATACGCGCCCAGATGTCTACTGCCCGATCCATGAGCGACCCCATCTCTGACAAAGGAACCATGTTCGGACCGTCGCTCGGAGCGCAGTCGGGGTCGGGATGTGTTTCTAGAAAAAGTCCCTGCGCACCAGCGGCGATAGCAGACAGTGCAAGAACGGGCACGAATTCCCGTGCTCCTCCGCTCGCGCCATCCGGCCCCTGCCCTGGCTTTTGGACGCTGTGGGTGGCGTCGAAGATCACGGGCGTCCCGCACGCGTCACGGAGTCGCGTGAAGGATCGCATGTCAACGACGAGGTCCCCGTAGCCGAAAAACGTTCCGCGCTCGGTTACCGCGATGTCGCGCGTGCGCCCATTCCCGTTCTCGGGTCCGCGAATTTTCTGGACCGCCCCGCGCATTCCTTCCGGCTGGAGCCACTGCCCTTTCTTCACGTTGACCGGCCTTCCAGTCGCTCCTGCCGCCTCGAGAAGATCGGTTTGCCGGCAGAGAAAGGCCGGGATCTGCAGCACATCGACGATTTCGGCCGCGGCTGCGCATTGATCAGGTGCGTGGACATCGGTAAGGACGGGGAGGCCGGTGGCCTTGCGCACCCGTTCCAGCGCGGCGAGTCCCGCGTCGAGCCCAGGGCCGCGAGCGGCGTTTCGATTGGAACGATTCGCCTTGTCGAAACTCGCTTTGTAAATGATTCCGCCAGGGACCTTTTCAGCGATTCTTGCCAAAGCTTCACCCACTCTCAGGTTCAGCTCGTCGTTCTCCAGAACGCAGGGGCCAGCGATGAGGAACAGCTTGTCCGAGGGAAAGAATTCCGCCACGCTATTCCGCCGTCTCTACTGATGTCCGCTTGCGACTACCTCGCGCCGGCGATTTCGCCTGCGCTGCGGCGGCGATGAAGCTCGCAAAGAGAGGGTGGGGGCGGGTGGGACGCGATTGAAGCTCCGGATGGAACTGGCATCCGATGAACCAGGGGTGGGTCGGAAGCTCGACGATCTCGACGAGCGAACCGTCGGGAGACAATCCGCTGAGGTTCAGTCCGTGTTCGATGAACCCGTCACGGTACTTGTTGTTGACCTCGTAGCGGTGACGATGCCGCTCACTCACCTGTGGCGCCGCATAGATCGCGGCGGCCTGAGTTCCGACTCCCAACCTGCACGGATAGGCACCAAGTCGCATTGTGCCGCCCATGTCGGTGATGTGCTGCTGGCCTTCCATCAACGAGATCACCGCGTTGTCGCATTCCGGAGCAAACTCGCTCGAATGGCTGTCGGAAAGACCCATCACATTGCGGGCAAACTCGATGATGGCGGTCTGCATCCCGAGGCAAATGCCGAGGAACGGCAATCCCGACTCGCGCGCGTACCGAATGGCCTCGAGCATTCCTTCAACGCCGCGAACTCCGAACCCGCCCGGCACCAGCACACCGTGGAACTCGCCGAGCAGCTCGCGGGTCTTCTCTCGGCTTGTGAACAAGTCGCTCGCCAGCCACGATACCTCGACACCGACGTCATTCGCGATTCCGCCGTGAATAAGCGCTTCCTGCACGCTCTTGTAGCTATCGATCAGTCCAGTGTACTTGCCAATGACGGCGATCTTGACGCGACCGTGCGGATGTAGAATCCGCTCTACCATGCTCCGCCACTTCGAGAGATCCGGAGCCTTCCGGCCGAGCAGACCGAGCTTGTGCATCACTCGCTCGTCGAGGCCCTGCTCGTGGAAAAGCAAGGGAATCTGGTAAATCGACGGAACGTCTCTGCTCTCGATTACCGCACCGAACTCGACGTTACAGAAAAGCGCGATCTTTCGCTTCACTTCCTCGGAGAGGGCGCGCTCGGTTCTGCAGATGAGGATGTCCGGCTGAATTCCGATTTCCATTAGCTCGCGCACCGAGTGCTGCGTCGGCTTCGTTTTCACCTCGCCCGCGGCGGCGATGAACGGAACGAGCGTCAGGTGGATGAAGATCGCATTCTCGCGGCCGATCTCGTGCCTGAACTGACGGATCGCCTCGAGGAACGGCAGCGACTCGATGTCGCCGACAGTCCCTCCGATTTCCACGATGACGACGTCGCTTTCCGGCGCGAGTCGCTTCATCGCGCCCTTGATCTCGTCGGTGACGTGCGGAATGACCTGGACGGTCGAGCCGAGGTATTCTCCTCGACGCTCCTTGGTGATGACGCTGAGGTAGATGCGTCCGGTCGTGATGTTGTTGGCCTGCGCGAGCGAGCGATCGATGAATCGCTCGTAGTGTCCGAGATCGAGGTCCGTCTCCGCGCCGTCATCGGTCACGAAGACTTCACCGTGCTGGAACGGCGACATCGTGCCCGGGTCCACGTTCAGATAGGGGTCGAACTTCATTATCGTCACGCGCATTCCGCGCTCGACCAGAAGTCGTCCGAGAGAGGCGGCAGCTATTCCCTTCCCGAGCGAAGAGACTACTCCGCCCGTCACGAAGATATAGCGCGTCTGTTGGCTGGAACTACCGGACATTTGTCACCGCTCCCTTCATAAAGGCATCCCAGTGCGCATTGGCGCGCTCCAGGTCTTCTTCTGTGTCAATTCCACTTGCTGGTGCTTCATTCGTGACCGCGACTCCGATGGGCAACCCGGCGGCCAGCGGACGCAGCTGCTCGAGACGCTCTATCTCCTCGAGGGGATGAGGCGGAAGCGACACCCACTTCATGAGTGCATCCCGCGAGTATGCATACACTCCAATATGCTGCAATGTACGCTCGGCGAGCCTTCCAACATCGGCGCGATCGCGAAGAAACGGAATCGGCGCGCGAGAGAAGTACATTGCGCGTCCATCGTCCGCTATTACCACTTTGACGAGGCTCGGGGTATCGAGTATCTCAGTGCTTGCACGCGAAGCGGCAGTACCCAGAGGAAATTGGCCTGTCGCAACGAGCTGGGCGGCCCCACGCACAGCCCCTTTCCCGATGAAGGGCTCATCGCCCTGAACGTTCACGATGGTGTCGTACCCCAGGAAGCGCTTCTGTGACGCGACCTCAGCCACCCGCTCCGTACCTGAAGTGTGATCGGAGCGGGTCATCACGCAGTCAGCGCCTGCCGCTCTAACCGTGCTCGCGACCGCTTCATCGTCCGTTGCGACCACGACGCTGTCAGCGACATCCATTTCTGAGATTCTTTGCCATACCCGGACGATCAGGGGGAGTCCGGAAAGGAGGCGGAGTGGCTTGCGGGGGAGGCGCATAGCGCCGAGGCGCGCCGGAATGACCACTAGCGTCCCCATCAACCGCCCATTTTTGCGCGACACAAGGCAAAAGTCACGCCCAGTAATATACCCACCGGGGAGAAACTGAGCAAACTTTTTCTCGCCTACATCGGTAGTGAAAGTCCGAACGAAAAGGCCGACTTGCGAGAGAAAGGCGAGCGATTTCGCGCAGGGTCGATGCTGAAATCCACGCGGAACAAGCTCACACCAGCGCCCATGCCCAGATTCTGGATGAGGGGTGGTAGAGTCCCTTCACCGGCATTCCCCGCTGAATATCTAAGGGCCACGAAGGGGCTGCCGACAAATGGCAGCTGAACGCGATCGATGGGCACGATATAGTCAGCTTGTACATAGAGAAGACGATCGCCGCCCAGCGCCAGCAGATTGACTGTCGCAAGAGTCCCGGAACCGCCGAGATAGGCGAAACGCTGGGGTGGCGCAATGTTGCTCGTACCGAAAACCGCGTGGCCTAGAAAAGAGAACGTCTGCGATCCGAAGGTCGGAAAATCCACCTGGGTATGCAGCGTGGTCTGCGTGAAATTCAGTGCTGCTAATGCGCACGCTGCATCCGTCGAGAATCCGGAGCAGTCAGCGGTAAGCGACGTCTTGAGCGAGTGCTCCACAGTCGCATCCAGCTTTGCCTCCAGTCCACCGCGCGAGAGCGCGATACCGGATCCGCCGAGTAACGAGCTGATGTGTCCCGTTTTGACGCGAGGGTTTGCGCGCTTCATGTACAGGACGCCCTTCTTGCCGAAGAAGCTCCAGGGAGACTTGGGCGGCACTATCGAACCCGTCGACCAATCACGCTCGATATTCCCGCCGATAAAGGGCGTCAATGTGAATGCTCCTGTCGTCAGCGTGTGCGTGAAGCGCGCAGTGGCCCGATCTCCGCGAAAATAGTTGCGCGAGTCGCTGCCTACGCCGAGAGCGGCCAGTGAATTGGCGAGATCGGAGCGTATCCACGAGTCGTTGGTGAACGTGCCACGGCCGACGTACAGCTTAATCTCGTTGGCATCGCCGGGACGGGCGGACCCTTCCAGCGAAGGATCCCATTTTCCAAGATTGGAACGATAGGTCACCAGACCATCCAGCTCAAATTTCCCATCGCCGAGATCGAGCTTGGGCCCCCAGGGTAAGGCAAGGCCGTTCACACGATCGTAGGACGGAATCCGAAGGCCCACCCCAAGCGGAAGAGAGATCGGGGACTCGCTGTACTCGACGTAGCCAGTGTCCACGGCGCTGGATGTCGTGTCCTGGGCACGCAAGACGGTCGTAAAGCCGATCAGCGCGCAAGCGGCGAGCAATGAGGCTCTCATTGAGATATGCTGAGAAAGTTTCGCAGAATCTCCTTTCCGTTCTGCGTGAGAATCGACTCGGGGTGGAATTGCACACCCCATACCGGATGCTTCCGATGCCTCACCGCGTGTATCTCGGTAGGATCGGCCTGGCCTCGCGCCACGACCTCGAGGTCGTTCGGCAGCGATTTTGACTCGATCACCAGCGAATGATACCGCATCACTTCCAAAGGGCTCGGAACGTTTTTGAAGATTCCTTTTCCGTCGTGTGTTACACGTGACGTCTTGCCGTGCATCAGCGTGCGTGCCCTCACCACTTTCCCGCCATAGGCTTCGCCGATCGCCTGATGTCCGAGGCACACGCCCAATGTGGGGATCGTGCTGCCCCATTTTTTTATGGCTTCTACCGTAATCCCCGCCTCGGACGGCGTGCACGGGCCCGGAGAGATCACGAGGCGCGTTACGCCCATGGCCCCAATGTCATCCACCGTGATCTCGTCGTTACGCTTCACGACGGGCTGCTCTCCGAGCTCGCCGAGGTACTGAACGAGGTTATAGGTAAAGGAATCGTAGTTGTCGAGGACGAGAAGCATGCGTAATTCTAGCGGTTCCGCTTCAGGCGCGTGGGTGGAACTGCCTGTGAACGCTCCGCAGGTATTCGCGATCGATGTGGGTGTAAATCTGGGTCGTCGAGATGTCCACGTGTCCCAGCATCTCCTGGACGGCCCTCAGATCCGCACCGCCCTCAAGTAGATGGGTCGCAAAAGAGTGCCTGAGAGTGTGTGGCGAAACGGGCTTCTTGATTCCAGCCTGTCGCACATATTTTCGGAGAATCTTCCACGCGCCCATCCGCGACAGTGGCTGACCTCGCGCGTTCAGGAAAAGTACTCCCTTCCCTTCGCCCTTCTCCAATGACGGACGTAGCTCGCGAAGATATATGGCGGTGGCGGCAATCGCCTTGCGTCCGATGGGAACCAGTCGCTCCTTCGCGCCCTTGCCGAACACGCGGACGAGATGATCCTGAAGCATCACATCGCGCACGTTGAGCGAGATCCACTCCGAGACACGAAGGCCGGCGCCGTACGCGAGCTCGAGCATGGCGCGGTCGCGGAATGCGAGCGGCTCATCGAGCGACGGCGCGGCCAACAGCTTCTCGATCTCCTCAACCCCCAGGACTTCAGGCAGCGTACGCCAGCGCTTGGGAGTCTCCAGCCGCTCGCTCGGATCTCTGACGACGAGGCCTTCTCCAAGAAGAAACTTGAAGTAGCTACGCACCGCGGAGACGTTTCTGCGGATCGAAGCCGGCGCGAGCCCCAGGTCTTTCAGATGGTATACGTATTCGCGCAGCGCCCGAGTCCCGACTTCGCTGGCGGATGCAGCGCCTTTGACGGACACGTAGGTGACGAACCGGGCAATATCGAGTTTGTAGGCCTTGCTGGTCTGGACTGACGCACCCTGCTCCAGCGCGAGAAAGTCGTCAAAACGCTCGACGTAGAACCCGCGTGCAATTGTGTCGTCCAGGCCTTTGCTACTCACGTTTCTTACCGTGGCGTTTGTATAGCCAGGTCGCAACCGTAAGCAGCACTATGCCAATGGCAATTGCGCCGGCGACCTTTCCGGAACGTACCAGGTAGTGCTGAACGACATCCCAATTGTCTCCGGCACGAAACGCCAGGAATGTAATGAGGGCGAACCAGACCGCCGATGCGCTCGCGACAGAGAGTAGTACTTTGGCCGCGGGAAGCTTCATTGCGCCCGCGAACGGCGGAACAATTGCGCGAACTCCCGGCAGGAAGCGGCTCACGAAGAGACCTCCAAACCCGTAACGCTTGTGGAGCTGTTTGATCCGCTGCTCCGCGTCGGGTCCTGCATATTTTTCCAGGCGCCGCAGAAATGCCTTGGAGCCGAAACGCCGGCCGAGGGCGTAGGTGATGCACGCGCCTGAGACGTTGCCGAACCAGCCGAGAAAGAACACCGTGAACGCGGATCCGTGAGCCCTGTCGGCGAGGAAAGCGCCGAACGCGATAACGGCGTCGGAGGGAAACGGCGGAAAAAAGTTCTCGAATGCCGATAGCACGGCAATCGTTGCGTATAGCGATCCGAGCGGCAGGTCACCCAGCCATCTCGTAATTGACTGGAGCATTCGCTAGCGTTTCCCGATTAGCGTGGCTACGGCGATGCAGGCGAGGCCTTCTTTGCGCCCGATCCAACCCATTCCTTCGTTCGACTTCCCTTTGACGCTCACGCTCTGCGAATCGATACCGAGTGCGGTGGCCAGCCGCGCGCGTATTTCCGCCCTGTGCGGAGCGAGTCGCGGGGTTTCCGCGATCACGGTAACATCGACCTGGCCCACCGCGTAGCCCGCGCTCGAGATTCGGCCCACCGCGGCTTCGAGCATGCCGATCGAGTCGCGATCCTTATTCGCCGGGTCAGTATCGGGGAACATCTCCCCGATGTCACCGAGTCCGGCCGCGCCCAGTACCGCATCCGTGATCGCATGACAGATCGCATCTGCGTCGGAATGACCCTCGAGGCCGACTTCCGATGGTATTAAAACGCCGCCGAGTGTTAGTGGGCGGCGGGGAGCGTACCGGTGGGAGTCGTAACCGATACCCACGCGGGGGTCATGCGGCATCCGCTCGTATTGCCAGTGGCGGATCGATGATGGTGTAATCCTGTTTTCTCCGCGCCGGTGTGAACCCCGCATCCCGGATCAAACGCTCCATCTCGTCGGTGGATGTGCGGTTCGTCGTGTTCGCGGCGGAGACGACGTTCTCCTCGATCATCAGCGAGCCGAAGTCGTTGCAGCCAAATCGCAGCGCGATCTGTCCGATCTTCATCCCCATAGTCACCCAGCTCGATTGGAGATTGGGGACATTGTCCAGAACGACGCGCGCGAAGGCGACCGTGCGGAGATATTCGGTCGCGCCAGTCTTTGGCTGGCTCGACATGGTCGGTGTGTTCTCCGGCTGGAGCGGCCAGCAGATGAAAGCCGTGAATCCGCCCGTGCGCGCCTGCACGTCCCTCACCCTCTGGAGATGTTCCAAACGCTCGGCCAGCGTCTCGCCGAGGCCGTACATCATGGTGACGGACGTCTTCATCCCTTCGTTGTGGGCGAGCTCCATGATCTCGAGCCAACGGTCGGCGCCCGCCTTCTTGGGTGCGACGATGTCCCGAACGCGTTGAACGAGGATCTCTCCGCCCCCGCCGGGAATCGAATCGAGTCCCGCCTTCCTCAGCTCGCGAATTACGTCGATCGCTTCCATCCTGAACAGCTTGGCGAAGAAATCGATCTCGCTTGGACTGAATCCGTGGATATGGATCGGGTGATTGCGCTTGATGTAACGCATAAGGTCGATGTACCAGTCGAACGGAATGTAGGGATTGTGACCGCCCTGGATCAGAATCTGAACACCGCCCAACGACTTGAGCTCCTCGATCTTGGCGCCTATCTGCTCAAAGGAGAGAGTGTACCCCTCGTTGTGCTTCGGACGCCGAGCGAACGCGCAAAACCCGCAGTCAGCTACACAGACGTTGGTGTAGTTGATGTTCCGGTCGATGATATACGTGACCGTACTCCCGGGATGCTTTTCCTGGCGCACGCGATCAGCAGCCGCTCCCAGCTCGAGAAGCGGCGCGTTCGTGTAGAAATCGAGGAGCTCCGACGTCTCGCTCATGCGGCAGGCAGGAAAGTAAGTGTTCCGTTGGGAATGCGGCCGCGCTCGACGAGCCGCCGATAGAATTCAGTGAGGCCGGCCAAATGGGGATAGGAGAGACCGTAGTCCAGACCGGAGAGGTACGCCGCGCAAACCGAACGGTCTACACCCGTGGCCTGGTGGGCCTGCTCCGCGAGCTCTGGCAAATGCTGAAGCCCCCAATCGCGTGAGGCAATCAGACCGGCATGGGCAACGAGAGCTTCCTTCACATTGGTGGCGCGTTGCGCAACCCATACGGCGAACACGAAAGGCTGGCCAGTCCAGTCTTTCCATGTCTGACCAAGATCGTACACGAACGGATACCGCTCGCGGTGGTTGGAGCCGAGCACGAGGGCGGCGTCGCCTATGACCAATCTGGCGTCCGTATCGCTAGCGTTGTCGATCACTACATCCTTGATCTCGGCGTCCCCCGGTACAAATCGAGGGCGCGCGTGCCAGACATTCTCGAACAGCAGCTCCAACAGAGCAACGCTGGTCATTGAGCTTCTGCTGACGATCACGCTCCTCGCTCCCAGCTCGCCGGCGGGGCGCTTGGAAAAGAGCATCACGCTCCGAACCGGCCCGTCGCAGGAGATGGCGAGGTCCGGAAGTAGGAGATAACGATCGGCGTCGCGCGCGTATTCGACGGCGGAAACGACGCTTATGTCCAGCTCACCGGCTCCCATCCGCCGATTCAGATCGGTGGGTACGCCGTCGACCAGATTCGCATCGAGCTGCACTACTCCGCGATCTATCGCGCCGTAGACCGGGTAGCAATTGATGTAGGGAATCCGGCCGATCTTCATCACGCCGCTACCGCGCTGGAGCTGCGCTCGAAAACGCGAAGGATGTTGTAGAACGAGTCGCGCTCCGCCGGAATCTTTCCCGCTGAGCGGATGAGATCGAGAATCTCGTCGAGACTCAGCCCCTGCGCCGTGTGTGCGCCAGCCTCGTGATAGATCTTCTCGCGCACCACCGTCCCCTCGAGGTCGTTCACGCCGAAGGCGAGCGACGTCTGCGAAAGGAACGGGGTGACCATTATCCAATGCGTCTTGATGTGCTCGAAGTTGTCGAGGAAGAGCCGGCCGACGGCCAGATTTCGAAGATCGTCGAAACCGGTTGTCGCGGTGCCCTGCCGACCCAGCTCGATTCCCAGCTCGTTGTGATCCGGATGGTACGCGAGCGGGATATAGGCGAGGAAACCGCCCGATTCATCCTGGAGGTCGCGAAGCATCGACAGGTGCTCGACGCGATCCTGAACGGATTCGACGTGTCCGTAGAGCATCGTGCAATTCGAGCGGATCCCGAGGCGGTGTGCTGTCCGGTGGACATCAATCCAGTCTTCCGCCGCCAGCTTCTTGTCGGCGATCTCCATGCGGACGCCTTTGCCGAATACTTCGGCTCCGCCTCCCGGCAGCGTGTCGAGTCCGGCTTCACGCAGCTCGATGAGTACATCCTCAATGGACATTTTATCGACGCGGGCGATATGCGCGATCTCGACGGCGGTGAGGGCCTTAATGTGGACGTGCGGATACCGCGATTTGAGTCCGCGGAACATCTCGCTGTAGTACTGGAGGCCGGCCTTCATATCCAGGCCGCCGACGATGTGGAATTCTTTCGTCAGACCGCTGGCTGCCGTCTCCGCCTCGGCGTACACCTGATCGAGGGTGTAATGATATGCTCCCTCTTCCTTCGGCAAGCGCGCGAACGAGCAGAAGACACAGGTCTTTCTCAGGTAGCAGACATTCGTCGGATTTATGTGCTGATTGGCGGCGAAGGTGACGACGTCGCCGTGTTTACGGCGGTTAGCGTGGTCGGCCAGCATCCCGAGCCCGAGCAGATCCGGAGACGTGAACAGAAGTTCGGCATCCGCATTGGACAGTCTAGCGTGGTCGTTAACCTTTTCCCCGACTGCTCTCAGGTCGCGATCGAAGATCCTACCGAGGTCTAGCGACTTCCCGGCGCTCATCTTCTCAGTTCTTGAAGCGCTTGATGGCAAGGGTGGTGTTGTGGCCACCAAAGCCGAAGCTGTTGCTGAGAACGGCGTTCACATCGCGCTCGACGCTGACATTGGGCGTGTAGTTGAGATCGAGCTCCGGATCAGGATGACAGTAATTGATAGTCGGGGGAATGACGCCGGTTCCGACGACCATGCTGCTGATGACTGCCTCCACCGCTCCGGCGGCCCCAAGCATGTGCCCGGTAGCTGATTTGGTCGAGCTCACATTCACCTTCTTCGCCTCGTCGCCGAAGACCGCTTTGATCGCGCGAGTCTCGTTGAAGTCGTTGGCGGGCGTGGATGTGCCGTGGGCATTTACGTACTGAATGTCTTTCGGCTCCAGTCCGGCGTCCTTCAGTGCGCGCTTCATCGCGCGTTGCGCACCCTCGCCGTCCGGAGCGGGGGCCGTGAGGTGATAGGCGTCTCCAGTTGCGCCGTACCCGACGATCTCCGAATAGATCTTGGCTCCCCGCTTCAGCGCGTGCTCCAGCTCCTCGAGGATAAGGATTCCGGCTCCCTCGCCCATGACGAAGCCATCACGGGTCGCGTCGAAGGGGCGCGATGCGCTCTCTGGGCTGTCGTTGCGCTCGGACAAGGCTTTCATGTTGGCAAAGCCGCCGATCGCCATCGGGGTGACTGTGGCTTCGGCACCGCCGGTGATCATGATGTCCGCGTCGCCGTACTGGATCGTCCTGTAAGCATCACCTATCGCATGAGCACTCGTAGCGCAAGCTGATACTGTTGCGTAGTTTGGGCCTTTGGCGTTGAACATCATCGATACGATACCGGCGGCAATATCGGCGATGAACATCGGGATGAAAAAGGGAGAGATTTTCCCAACTCCTCGCTCCCGATAGACGTCGTGCTGTTCTTCGAAGCTCTTCAGGCCACCGATGCCACTGCCGATGATGACCCCAATGCGATCGGGGTCCATTCCGTTCCGCTCCACGAGGTTGGCGTCGTTCATCGCCTGTCGCGATGCGGCGACGGCGTACTGGGTGTACTGGTCCGCGCGCTTCGCTTCCTTCCGGTCCATATAGTCGAGCGGGTTGAAGCCCTTCACCTCAGCCGCAAACCTGACCGGAAACTTCGTTGCGTCGAACTTGGTGATCGGCGCGGTGCCCGACTTTCCGGCTATCAGGGACTGCCAGGTCGTCGCCACATCGTTCCCGACGGGGGTAATGACCCCCATGCCGGTGACGACGACTCGTCGCTTCATTACGCTCCGACCTTCTGGTTCAGATAGCCGAGCGCGTCACCTACGGTGCGCAGCTTCTCGGCGTCCTCGTCAGGAATGTCGATGTTGAACTCTTTCTCGAACTCCATCACGAGCTCGACGATGTCCAGGCTGTCGGCGCCGAGATCTTCGATGAAGCTCGCCTCGTTGGTCAGCTTTTCGCGCTCGACACCGAGCTCCTTCTCGATGATGTCTTTGACCTTGTTGGAATTGTCGGCCATTTGATGGATTTCCTCGGGTTTATGGTGTGTCCGTGTAATATACCTAACCGAATATCTGATACAAAGTTACATCACCAAAGACGGCCTCGGGTTACATCACCATTCCGCCGTCCACCACGAAGACCTGTCCCGTGATGTAGGAAGCAAGGTCTGACGCCAGGAAGGTCACCGCACCAGCGACATCGTTGACGGTGCCAAGCCGTTCGAGTGCAATCTGTTTGCCCAGGGCTTCGCGCGCTTCCGGCGTCATCGTGGCAGTCATCTCCGTCTCGATGAACCCCGGAGCGACGGCATTAACCAGGATGTTCCGTGAGCCCAGCTCCTTAGCGACTGACTTGGTCAGCGCTATCAGACCGGCTTTGCTAGCCGCATAGTTCGCCTGCCCCTTGTTGCCGATAATGCCGATGATGCTCGCGACATTGATGATGCGACCGCTCCGGCGCTTCATCATTCCGCGCGATGCGGCGCGAATCGCGGCGAATGCACCGCGAAGATTGGCATTGAGCACCGCGTCCCAATCTTCGTCCTTGATTCGCATAACAAGATTGTCGCGGGTAATGCCGGCGTTATTGACAAGAATGTCGATCGAGCCGAATGCGGCTTCTACGTCGGCGATGAGCTTCGAAACCGCCGCGGTGTCACTTACATCCGCGGCAAACCCCTTCGCATCGTTGCCGATGGCCGCTGCTGCGTCTTCGGCCCGTTTGAGATCGCGTCCGACGACGGCTACGCGGGCACCGCTTTCGGCGAACATTTCGGCAATAGCTCGCCCGATTCCACGCGTGCTGCCGGTGACGAGCGCGTTCTTCCCTGTCAGATCGATCTGCATCAAGCCACCATCTGAAGAAGTCTTTCGGTTTCCGCCGGTGTCCCGCACGCAAAGGATCTGGCGCCTTTGACGAGCCGCCCCACCATCCCGCTCAGAACGTTTCCAGGACCCATCTCGACGTACAGGGCATCCGGAAAATGCACAGCAATATTTCGGATCTCGGTCGCCCACCGCACGGGTGACGTGAGCTGTTTGAGCAGGAGGTCCTTGGCGTCCACCGCTGTCGTCGAAGCGTCAGTTGTCACGTTGGAGAAGACAGGGAAATTCGGGTCCGTGAAAGCGGAAGTTGCAATTGCGTTAGTCAGTCCGACTACGGCAGGCTCCATGAGCGGCGAGTGAAATGCGCCGCTCACTGGCAGTCTGATCGCTCTTTTGGCGCCGGCTTCTTTTGCAAGCTCCATCGCCCGCTCGACTCCCGCGAGCTCACCGGAAATGACGGTCTGCTCGTCGGTGTTGTAGTTAGCAGGGACTACCAGTCCGGCTTCCTTACTCGCGCGCGCACACAAGTCCGCGATCGGCGTCGTGGTGGTTCCGAGTATCGCTGCCATCGTTCCGGGGTGCGCCGTCCCCGTCTCGAACATCAACTCGCCACGCCGACGCACCAGTCGCGCGGCTCCGGGCAAGCTGATGGCATCGGCGGCATGATACGCGGTGAACTCACCCAGGGAGTGCCCGGCTGCAGCGCGGACATGCGGGTAGAGGGCGTCTTTCGTAATCGCCCAGACTGCCGCTCCGTGCGCGAAGAGTGCAGGCTGCGCGTTCTTCGTCGCCGTGAGCTCGTCGGCCGGTCCTTCGAAGCAGAGGCGGCTGATGTCGGCGCCAAGCGCCGCGTCGACTTCGCCGAACACACCGCGCGCCACGGGAAATGCCTCGGCGAGATCCTTTCCCATTCCAGGCTTCTGCGAGCCCTGACCGGGAAAAAGGAGGATGATATCCACCGCTAGAAGCGGACGACCATTGACGCCCACGTAAAGCCGGCGCCGAATGCGACCATCATCACCGTTGATCCATCCTTGATCCGACCGGATTCGATCGCTTCGTTGAGCGCGATGGGAATGGAAGCCGACGAGGTATTTCCATATCGGTCTACGTTCACGTAGACCTTCTCCATTGGGATGCCGGAATGCTTTGCCGTAGCTTCGATGATCCGGACATTCGCCTGGTGGGGAATGAGCAGATCGATATCAGAGCCAGTGAGACGGGCGCCGTCGAGCGCGCGGTCGGCAGCATCCGCCATCGATCGCACGGCGTGCTTGAACACCTCGCGACCCGCCATTCGCACCAGGTGTGAGCGCTTGTCCAGAACATCGGCTGACATGGGCGTAGTTGCACCGCCGTCGGGACGGTAAAGAAGATCAGCGAGTTTCCCGTCGCTGCGCATGTAGGTGGAGAGGATTCCTTTTCCCTGCTTGCTGCGCTTGAGGACCGCGGCCCCTGCACCGTCGCCAAAGAGCACGCAGGTGGATCGATCCTTCCAATCCACAATCGCGCTCATCTTCTCCGAGCCGATGACAAGAGCGGTCTCGGCGGTCCCCGACATAATTAGCCCTTCAGCGGTGGCCATGGCGTAGAGCCAGCCGGAGCATGCCGCACCGAGGTCGAAAGCCGCGGCGCGCGTGGCTCCGAGCTCTGCCTGAACGTCGACCGCAGTCGCAGGAAGGAGCCGATCGGGAGTCGCGGTGCTCAGCACAATGACGTCGATTTCACCGGGGTGCACACCAGCGACTTCCATTGCCTTGCGTCCGGCGTCGGCAGCCATTGAGCATGTAGTCTCGCCGTTCTTCGCGATGTGGCGCGTGGCGATTCCACTTCTTTCCATGATCCACTCGTGAGACGTCTCGATGCCGATGGCGGCGAAATCGTGATTCGTCATCACGTGAGCGGGAAGCCCGCGTCCTGTGCCGGCGATTGCAGCGATTGGCCGCTTCATGCCATCTCCGCTGCGGCGTTGATCACTGGCGCCGCGGCCTCGAGGCGATCGCCTATCTGGTCGTTCATGCCCGTCTCTACGGCTCGCGCCGCGACCTTGATGGCGTTCTTGATAGCGCGCGGAGAAGAGTTCCCGTGACAGATGATGCTGACGCCTCGTACTCCCAGCAGCGGCGCCCCGCCGTATTCGCTGGAATCGAAGCCCTTGAGCGCGCTTCGTACGTGCTCGGGGTTGATGCCTGGATGCTCGCTGAGGAGACGCACGATCATGGGTGCCACCGCCTCGTAGAACTTGAGCACGATGTTGCCGACGAATCCGTCGCAGATGACGACGTCGAACGGGCCGCGGTCGCTTGCACCGGCTGGGAGATCCCGGCCTTCGAGGTTGCCATGGAAGTTGAAGCCCGCCTTTTGGAAAAGCGCATGTGCCTCCTTGACCACAGCGTTGCCTTTCTCCGGCTCCTCGCCAATGGACAGCAGCCCAATGGAAGGATTCGGGCGACCAAAAATGCACTCTGCGTAAACTGCGCCAAGCCACGCGAACTGCAGCAGCTCGCGGGTGGAGCAGTCCACGTTTGCTCCTGAATCAAGAACAATGACCGGATTGCGCGCGGTTGGAAAGACCGTGGCGATGGCGGGCCTGGTGAGGCCCGGTTGCAGCTTGAGAAGCATCGCCGAGGTGGCCATCTGCGCCCCGGTGTTCCCGGCGGAAACGAACGCGTCAGAGGCTTCCTCAACCTGCATCCTGAGTCCGACAACCATCGAGCTATTCGGTTTTTTCCGGAGTCCGGCGGTCGGCTTCTCCGACATCTCGATGACGTCGGGAGCTTCGACGACCTGAACGCGCTTTCTGGCGCCCGAGGCCGACGAAAACTCTCCCGACAAGAGCTCCTTTAGCTGCGACTCGATGATGGCTGTACGTCCCACGAGCTGCACGACGTGGGATTCGTCGAGCTCCTGCAAGGCGAGTAGAGCCCCGGCGATTGGCGCTTTGGGGGCAAAATCTCCCCCCATCGCGTCCAACGCTATTCGCGCCAAACTATGCTTCCTTCGGTTCTACTCGCTGTTCGCCGTCGTAGTATCCGCACTCAGCACAGACATGATGTGGGCGCCTCATGGCCTGGCAGCGCGGACACTTCTGAATGACGATGGCAGGCGCGATTTTGTGCGTATTGCGCGCGCGCTTCTTTCTCTTGGAGGTGCGTCGCTTCGGAACAGCCATTGGTTCTTTTCCTTAGGGTTGTTGACGAGCTAGTGCGCGTCGCTCTGATGCCTGAGCAAAGCGTTCCAGCGCGAGTCGGTCGTGGTCGGTGTGCAGTTGCACGAGCTTTCGTTCAGGTTCGTACCGCAAGTGGCGCACAGTCCTTTGCAGTCTTCACTGCACTGAACGTATGCGGGAGCTGTAAGTAGCCAGGTTTCTCTCACCGAAGGACGGAGATCCAGATTCCGCGCGTTCGGATCGTACAAATACACGTCGGGGTCGTCCGCCTCTTCAGCGCCGTTCTCCGCGAGAAGGAAGTGTACCTCTTCATCCACGTCTTCGTGGACTTCCTCCAGACAGAGACGGCATGGCAGCGTTACACCACCGTGGATTCGACCGCTGAAGTAAAACCTCCCTTCACCGGCCGACGACAAACGGCCGATAACCCGGATGGGCTCCAGTGGACGAGGATCAGCTTCTTCCCAAATGGGATCGTCGGGACTGATCGAGCCATCCACGTGGACGGCTTTGGTTTCAAGCGAACGCAGGTCGAAAGACAACATAAGCCCTTTAACCTAGCGGGTTTATGCCCTTCGTTCCAGTCGGTCACGCCACCTTTTTTGGTATCGGGCGGACTTTCTTAAATGAACACTACCGGCTAGGGGCTTTGGGCGGAGCGGCCTGGGGCTGCGGGCTTGGCTTGATGGAAGCTTCGCTGCTATACCAGCTCCGCGCCCGGGAAAAAGAATGTCGCCTCGCGCTCAGCGTTTTCGTCGGAGTCGGAGGCGTGGATTGCATTTCTCTCCTTCGACTCAGCGTACAGCTTCCTGACCGTTCCTGCTTCGGCCTCGGCCGGATCAGTCGCGCCGATGACCTTTCTGAGCGTGGCGACCGCGTCAGCTCGCTCGAGGACCATCGGCATGCACTTGCCCGAAGTCATGAAGCGTGTGAGTGGAGCGAAAAAAGGGCGCTCCTTGTGAACGGCGTAGAAGGCGCCGGCCCCAGCTTCGGTCAATCGCGTGACGCGCGAAGCGATGATTTTGAATCCAGCTTTCTCGAGAAGAGCGATGATCTGACCGCTTTTTCCTGAATTGAAAGCGTCGGGCTTAATGATTGTGAGTGTTCGATTGCCTGCCATTTATCGTGCGATCCTAGCGCATAGCGCGTTTGAGTAAATCGACCACGTCGATGGGCCGCTTGGCGACGCCCACGCCGTTCTCCTCGAACGACTGCATTTTTTCAGCTGCCGTTCCCGCCGAGCCCGAGATGATCGCCCCCGCGTGCCCCATGCGTCTGCCGGGCGGCGCAGTCTGACCGGCGATGAACCCGACCACGGGTTTTTTCATCTTCTCGCGAACAAACCGAGCTGCCTCCTGCTCGTCGGTGCCGCCAATCTCGCCAATCATGACAACGGCTTCGGTGTTGGGATCCTTCTCGAAGGCGTCGAGGCAGTCGATGAAGTTGGTGCCGTTGATCGGATCGCCTCCGATCCCCACGCACGTGGTCTGGCCAATCTTAGCGCGCGTCATCTGGTAAACAACCTCGTACGTGAGTGTCCCAGAACGGCTGACGAGACCGACCGGTCCGGGAGTGCAGATGCGGCCGGGAATGATTCCAACCTTTGATTGTCCCGGTGAGATGAGCCCCGGACAATTTGGACCGAGCAGCTGCGCCCCTTTTTCGCTGATGAATGGTCTTACACGTGTCATGTCGAGGACCGGTACACCCTCAGTGATGCAAACGATGAAGCTAACGCCCGCGTCAGCGGCTTCCATTACGGCGTCGGCAGCAAACATCGGAGGGACGTAGATTACCGTCGCGTTCGCACCAGTCGCTTGCACCGCCTCGGCGACGGTGTTGAATATCGGCACCTTGTCCTCGAACTTCTGGCCGCCCTTGCCCGGCGTTACGCCACCAACAACCTGGGTGCCGTACTCGATCATCTGCTTCGTGTGGAATGACCCGTCCCGCCCGGTGATTCCCTGAACGATGAGACGCGTGCTCTCGTCGATGAAAGTGCTCACGGCGCTTTCCCCGTCGCGAGAGCAACCGCCTTCTTCACGGCTTCATCCATGTCGGTCATTGCGGAGAGTCCGTTCTCCTTGAGGATCTTCACAGCAATTTCTTCGTTGGTGCCGGTGAGCCTGATCACTAGTGGAACCTTGAGCGGGTTCTGCTTGATCGCGGTCACGATTCCATTCGCCACATCGTCGGTGCGAGTGATCCCGCCGAAAATGTTAAAGAGAATTGCCTTCACGTTCGGATCGCTGGTGATGATCCTGAGCGCGGCGACGACCTTCTCCGGATTCGATGACCCGCCGATGTCCAGGAAGTTCGCCGGCTCGCCCCCGTAATATTTCACGAGATCCATCGTGGCCATCGCGAGTCCCGCGCCGTTCACCACACAGCCGACATTTCCATCGAGCTTGATGAAGGTCAGATTCGCCTTTCGTGCCTCGACTTCACTCGGATCCTCCGCCGACTCGTCGCGGAGAGCTGCGATGTCTGGCCGGCGATCGAGCTCGTTGTCGTCGATGACCATCTTGGCATCGAGGGCGACAACGTCGCCCGTCGGCGTTGTCACCAGTGGATTGATCTCCGCCAGTGACCCGCCGTTTTCGTTGAACGCCTTGTAGAGCTGCAGGAGTATCTTCGCTGCTGCGCGGACCTGCTTCATGTCCGAGTAAAGGAAGAATGCGAGCTGCATCGCTTCGTAAAGCTGGAGTCCATAACGTGGATCGACCGCATGACGAAGGATTTTATCAGGGGTTTTGGCTGCCACCTCTTCGATGTCAATTCCGCCGGCGGGGCTCGCCATGAAGACAGCGCGCTTCGAGGCGCGATCGACGATGATGCCGACGTAAGCTTCGCTCGCGATGTCGGCAGCCGGCGTGACAAGGACTTTTTTTACCGGAAGCCCCTTGATGGTCAGCTTGAGGATCTGCGCGGCGATGGTCTTCGCATCCGATGGTGTCTTAGCCAGCTTCACTCCGCCGGCTTTGCCGCGTCCGCCGGCGTGAACCTGCGCCTTTATTACAACCGTTGTTCCGAATTTGCGCGCGATCACTTCCGCTTCTTCCGGCGTGGTGGCTACTTCTCCGGGAGGGATCGGTATGCCGTACTTCCGAAAGATGTCTTTCGCCTGATACTCGTGGATGTTCACTCTAGCTCCGGACGCGCGCGGACACGCGTCTTGTTAATCGGTAATGTGATTCAAGGAATAATTTCAGTACCGCCGACGCCCTGCACCGCTGCCCGGCCCTTGCTCAGCTCCGTAATAATGGCACGGCCGTTAGTTCGACGCACGTAGTCCGCGGCCGCCGCAACTTTGGGCGCCATGCTTCCTTCGCCGAACACGCCTTCGCGTGCAAGGCGATCCGCTTCAGCCACACTCATCGAGCTGATTACGCGCTGCTGATCCGTTCCCCACCCAGTATAAACGGCGTCCACATCGGTGAGAATCATGAACAGCTCAGCGCCGAGCTCTCTCGCAAGAACCGCGGCAGCGAGATCCTTGTCTACAACTGCGTCGACGCCTTCGAGACCGAGGACGGGGTGACGATAAACGGGGATTCCGCCGCCGCCGCAGGCGATGACCACAGTGCCGCGGTCGACCAAACTTCGGATCGTCGACAGTTCGTGGATCGCCAACGGTATAGGGCTCCCGACGACCCGCCTGAACCGACCTTTCGCATCCTTCTTTACTGGATGCCCTTCTGCGCGCAGCTCACGCGCGCGACCGACGGAGAGTCCGTGACCTATGAACTTCTTGGGATCCTTGAGCGCAGGATCGTCGGACGAGACTTCCACCTGGGTGAGGACTGTGACCACATCGCGGCTGCTCCCCGCCTTTCGCAGGGCATTCTCCAGAGATTGCTGGAGCATGTACCCAATCCAGCCGGCAGTTCCAGCTACCAGAACACCGAGCGGAAGCGGCGAGACCTCGCTCCTTGCCTTCTCGTTGCGGACCAGCTCATCGCCGACCTGCGGCCCGTTGCCGTGGACCACAACCACGCGCCACCCGTCGAGCGCAAAATCGACGATCGGTCCAAGGCTGTCCCGCGTGTGACGGAACTGGTCAGCAATCGTGGAGTGCTCGCCCGGAGGCGAGAGCGCGTTGCCGCCGACGGCAATCACGGCGGTGCGGGATTTGTCAGTCACTTGTGCGTCGCAATGAGCGCCCCCAGGGAGTCGTACGCGATTCCAAATGCTTTGAGGTCCGCCGCGGCAAGCGCCGCGCGCATCCGATTGTATAAGCGAGTAACGGAGGCTCGGAATGTCGAGTCGATCGCCACACCCGATTCAGCCGAGACGGGCTCCCAGGGAGCGGTCGTGAGCTCGCGCGCAATTCCAGGCGCGCGATAATCAGCTGTGTTGGGGAACGCAGCCATCCAGGCTCGTGAAATTGGATCAGGAGTTGGATCTGGCGCGATCATCACTCGACCGGTGCGGGCGTTTACGAGAGCGGTAGCAGCGTGCCGGAAGTAGCTGCGCTCTTCCCCCGCGAGCACAAAATGCTGGCTGAGCGGGTAGTTGGACGACGCCGAATAGAGCTCGAGCTTCCAGTACAGCGTGTCGGCGTGAAACATCGGCTCGATCATGCTTCCCTGCGAGAAGATTGGTGCAAGCTGCCTGACCCTCGTCCGCACATCGCGTACGGGAATCAGTCGGGCGCGACGCGGAATAGAATCCGAAAGGAGGTCGAACGACTGGTACGCCCAGGCGTACCCCAGCCTGGAAAGCCCTTGGCCCAGCCGCGGGCCGGCGACATCCAGCTGCGGATCCGACACAACGACGAGACCACGCGCACCAGGATAGACGAGAGAATCCTGACGCAGGAGCTGTTGTCCCGCCGCGCTGGTAATAACGCTGTCGAGCGCTGCTGACACCGCGGATCCGCTGAGTGAGGCGCTTGAGGCAACATTCAATGCGAACGCGCGGCGAGTGTATTCCGCCCGAGTCGCGATGTATGAGCGCTCGCGGGACAACTGGACCGTCTTCGGAGTGAACCGGCGGACGATCAGCGGCACGATCTCCTGAACGGTTAGCGAGAGAATAACGATCACCGATACGGCTACGAAGCTCGTACGCAACTGCCCCGTCCAGCCGCTCAGAAGGACGGTGATTGCAGCGGCGGCCGTTGCGATCGAAAGCAGCAGCAGGCCGGGAAGGAGCCACTGATGATCGACGTACGAGAAGACTCGGTCCTCCCCGCTACCGCGAATAAGCAAATCGTACGATTCGAGCCGATAGCTCCACATCGTGACCAGCAGCAGGACCGCGGCAAGGACAGTCAGATGCCGGCGAACGTAGGCGCTCATTCGCAGGCCTGCCTTCTCCCACCGAAGCCCCGGGGTGAGGGAGTAGAGTATCACGACCAGCATCGACACCGATACGACGAGCAGCGTAACCCACGAATAGATGTCTTTCTCGAACGGCAGCCACGCGGTGTAGAACCCGAGATCGTGCTGGAAGTATGGATCTGCCTCACGGAAGATGACGTTTAGACGCGCGAGGGCGAGCGAGGTCCAATTCGGAAGCGCGGGCGTGAGCGCCGCGGCAATCGCGATAGATAGCACGAGCGCGACGCGATCGAGATATTTTCGCGGGACCGCCTCCCCGAATTCGACGTTGGCGAGGCGTCGGGGGAGCGTCAGCGAGCCGATGCTTCGGCCCAGCGCAGAGAGATTCACGAAGGCGAGAAGGACAGCGACGACCCAGCCGATTCCGTAAATGAGCAGCATATCGCCCGCGCGTTCGCTCCACAGCGGCGTTGCTCCCATCGCGCCGTACCAGCTGTGATCAGCGTATAGCGCGGAAATCGTGCGACCGCAAACGAGTGTTACAGCCGCGAGGACGACCCCGACGAGGAGGCGCCGGCGAGACATCACATCAAACCTGAACGCCCTTCGCCCGAAGCCAGCCCTGCATCTCCGACTGAATTTTGTCGAGCTGCTCTTTCGTGCGCGCTTCGAAGCGCATTACGAGGATCGGCCCGGTGTTCGACGCGCGGATCAGTCCCCACCCATCGCCGAACAGCACGCGGACTCCATCGACGGTGATCACCTTGTACCTGGCGCCAAAGTACTGCCTGGCCTCGTCGACAATTCCGAATTTCTTGTCATCGGGACAATCGACTCGTATCTCGGGCGTGGATACGAACCGCGGCACATCCACCAGAAGCTCGCGTACGCTCTTTCCCGAGTCGGCAATGATGCGGAGAAGCCTGGCCGCTCCGTAGAGGGCGTCATCGAATCCGTAGAAGGCCTCCGAAAAGAACATGTGGCCCGACACTTCGCCGCCGACCGGCGCGTGGGTCTCGTGCATCTTCTCCTCGATCAGCGAGTGGCCGGTCTTCCACATGACTGGGATACCTCCAGCCTTTTCCACCGCTTCGGGAAGCGCCTGTGAAGCTTTCACGTCGAACACGATCGACTGCCCCTTGCCCGTTCGCTCGAGGGCGTCGCGCGCGTAGATGATCAGGAGAATATCTCCCCAGATGATTTCGCCCTGATCGTCGATGACTCCGATGCGATCGGCATCCCCGTCGAAAGCAATTCCCACGTCGGCCCGATCTTCTTTCACCGCGGCGATCAAATCTTGCACGTTCTTCTCAACCGTCGGGTCCGGGTGATGATTGGGAAAAGTCCCATCGCTCTCGCAGAACAGGCACCGCGGCTTGATGCCAAGCTTCGGGAAAAGCTTGGGGGCCACCAGCGCCCCGACCCCATTTCCGCAATCAATTACCACCTTGAGATCGCGCGAGAGCTTCCCAACGCGACCCGTGATGTCGTCGATGTAGCGGTCGATCACCTGCTCTTTCCGAAGCGTTCCCTTGCCTCTTGGAAACTTCCCCGCGACAGCAAGGTCGTACAGGTGCTGGATATCGGCGCCAAAAATCGAGGTCGTTCCCAGCCCCAGCTTAAAACCGTTGTACTCGCGTGGATTGTGGGAACCCGTTATCTGGATTCCGCCAACGACGTCCAGATTGTGTTGCGACCAGTACGCGAGAGGCGTTGGGACAATACCGATATCGACGACATCAACGCCGCTCGCCAGGAGGCCGGCAACCAACGCGGGGTGTAGTTGCTCACCAGAGGGCCGGTTATCGCGGCCCACCGCCAGCGTTCCCTTCACTCCCTTTTCCGCGAGAAACGCAGCGAAAGCACCGGCAATGACTGTCGCTACTTCTTCGGTGAGATCCTTACCGGCGACTCCCCGGATATCGTATTCACGAAAGATCGTGCGGGAGATTGCCATCGGAGCTATCGACCGTTTGACAATGGATCGGGACGCAGCGCCACTACCCCCTTGGTTGTAGCGCTCGTGGTGCGCGGCAACGCACCTGGGGCTTCTCTGACAGGCATGTCAGTCGTGACGCTTGGCGTGCTGCGCCGCGTGAATGAGACGATCGCGTCGGGGAACAAGCCAAAAACGAGAATGACGGCGGCCGAGCCCCACACGACCGCGCGCGTCCATCCACCGGTCTTCTCCGGCAACGAAGCAGTGTTGTCCCTCGGCTTCATGAACATCACCATCACGACGTACAGGTAGTACCCGGCGCTCACCAGGCTGGTGATCACCAGCAGCACCGCCAATCTGGTCTGGGGGAACGGGGCCTGGAGAGCCGCCTGAAGGACGTACCACTTGGCGAAGAATCCAATCCCACCGAAAACTGGAAAGCCGAGTAGCGCGAGCATGAAGACAGCCATGGCACCAGCCAGACCGGGCCGCACCGTCCAGAGACCGGCATACTCCTCGACGCTCATGCGATCCTCGCCACGCGCGCCCAGCGCTACGATCACAGCGAACGCTCCGAGCGTCGCCATGGTGTAAGCGAAGAGATAGAACATGAATGCGGAGCTACCGAGCTTCGTTCCCACGACCATCGCGACGAGGATGTAGCCCGCATGTGCAATACTCGAGTACGCGAGTAGTCGCTTGATGTTTCTTTGGGCGAGTGCGACAAGATTCCCGACGACCATTGTCAGCGCGGCAAGCCACCAGACGGCGAGATGCCACGTTGTGAGAAGCGATGGGAACGCCTCGAGCCACAGTCTGAAGAACGCCGCGAAAGCAGCGGCCTTGACCGCGGCCGCCATATACGCAGTGATCGGCGTCGGGGCTCCCTCGTACACGTCGGGCGCCCACATATGGAATGGCGCGGCGGCGACCTTGAACCCGAAGCCAACGAGGAGGAGTGCGACACCAACGAGCAAGAGTGCGCTGTGCTGCAACTGGAACTTGCTGATGTTCGCCGCGATTCGGGCGAAGTTGGTCTCTCCCGTGGCGCCATAGACGAGCGCGATTCCGTACAGAAGGAACGCTGTTGAAAAGGCGCCGAGCAGGAAGTACTTGAGCGCCCCCTCGGCTGAGCGCTCTCTGCGTCGATTCAATCCGACCAGAACGTAGATCGCGATCGACATGAGCTCGATGCCGAGGAATACGATGATTAGATCGCGCGCCGCTGCGAGTATCATCATTCCGGACGTCGCGAGCAGAAGAAGGACGTGCGACTCGCCCGGCATAATCCCTTCGCGTCTGTTGTAGTCCAGCGACATGGCGATCGTGCCGACCGTAGCGATGAGGAAGATCTCGTCGGCAGCCCAACGGAAATTGTCTACCGCGATCGGACCGACGGTCGCAGTGTAGCTCGCGCGCGCATAGTAACCGACAAGAACCATCGTGAAAATGCACAGGGCCATGCTGAGGATTCCCACATTCTGCTGGTGCTCGTCGCTTTCCGGGCGCCAGCCTGCCCAGAGAAGGAGCAGCATTGCCCCGCCCATTAGAAAGAGATCGGGACCGAGGGCTCCAGCGAGCTGCGCTGGCAAGCTGAGGTCGAAGGTCATCAGCGTGTGGCCTCGCTCAGTCGAGGGAGATCCGAGTGGCTTTCCACGCGATTGATGAGCAACCGTGAGGAAGCTTCGGTCCGGCGAAGCACGGGCGCGGGATAGACACCCAGCCAGATGATCACCGCCACGAGAGGAACGAGGAGAGCAAGCTCCCGTTTGTTCAAGTCAGGGATGTGCTCGTTCTCGGGCTTGTCCAACGGATTGAAGAGTATTCGCTGAAGCGCCCACAGCAGATACGCCGCCGCGAATATGACTCCCGTCGCCGAGATGATCGTGAGAACGGGATACGTCCTGAACGATCCGATGAGGACGAGAAACTCGCCCACGAATCCGTTCGTGCCGGGAAGCCCAATGCTGCTCAACGAAACGAAAGTGAGGATCGCGGCAAAGAGCGGAACGACTCGCGCAATACCGCCGTACGCGTCGATCGCGCGGGTATGTCTTCGCTCGTAAATCATGCCGACGAGCAGAAACAGCGCCCCCGTCGAAATGCCGTGGTTGATCATGATCAACAGCGCGCCCTGCACGCTTTGCAGCGTGAGAGCAAAAATGCCCAGCATGACAAAGCCGAGATGGCTGACAGAGGAGTACGCGACCAGCTTCTTGAAGTCTGGCTGGACCATGGCCACGAGAGCGCCGTAGATGATGCCGATCACGGCGAGCACCAGGATGATCATCCGGATCGTCGGATTCATCGCGGCCCCGGGAAAGAGCGGTAGCGCGAACCGAAGAAAACCGAACGTGCCCATCTTCAGCATTATGCCAGCAAGAATCACGGAGCCGGCGGTCGGCGCCTCGACGTGCGCGTCGGGCAGCCAGGTGTGAAACGGAAACATCGGGACTTTGACCGCGAAGGCCAGAAAGAACGCGGCGAAGAGCCAGAGAGCGGCTTTCTGTGGCATGTTCGTCACAGCCAACACGTGGTCGTAGCTGAAGTCTGGCGTTCCCGTGGACGTACTTACGTGAATGCCGAGGTAGATGATCGCTACGAGCATCAGAAGCGATGGCAGCATCGTGTAGACAAAGAACTTGAGACTGGCGTAAATGCGACGCTCTCCGCCCCAAATGCCGATGATGAAGTACATCGGGACGAGCATGACTTCCCACATCACATAGAACAGGAACAGATCGCGCGCGAGGAAGACGCCGAGCATTCCAGTCGTGAGAATGAGGAGCAGCGCATAGTAGCTGCGAACCTTCGTGCGGATGCTGGTCCAGCCACCGAGCACTGCCAGCGGCATTATGAAGGTCGTGAGCAGAACCATCATCAACGCGATTCCGTCGATCCCGAGCGTGAAGCGGACGCCCCATGTTGGAATCCAGGCCATGTCGATCGAAGCCTGCCAGCCGCTATCGGCCGGATTGTACGACCACCAGAGACCCAGCGACACCACGAACTCGAGCACGAAGAACCAGAAGGCGATTTGGCGAGCTGCCGGGTTCTCGACACCGCCACCCGCTGCCTGATCGCGCGCTGGAAGCGCCAGCAGGGCCGCAGCCCCGATGAGCGGAATCAGCAGCAGGGCGGTAAGGACCCAGTTGTTGTAGTCGATCGATTCGAGAAGACTCGCCATTCGTCAGGTCACCGCAGTGTGAAAGCGCCGAGGAGTGCTACGACTCCCACTACCAGAACCCACGCGTAGATGCCCACGTTCCCCGTCTGCAAGCGTGATCCCATCCAGCCAACACCACGCGCAAGGGCCGCACTGCCGTTGACAAGCAAGCCATCGATCAGTCCGTTGTCGATCACGCGCCATAGAAGGTTTCTCGAGATCGCGTAAGTGGGAGTGACGATCGCTCTGTCCAATCCCTCGTCGACGTAATATTTGTTGGCGACAACTCCTTCAAATCCTTCTTCCGGAATCGCGTCACGTTTCGGTACGAGCCGCGCCGGCTTGAGCCGCGCGATTGCGTAGACGATACCAGCAACGGCGATCAAGAGGGCGATTCCCATGAGCATTTCTTCGGTTGCTGCTGGGACTCCGGGGGCTCCCGCATTCACTCGCACCGTCGCAGCGCCGACCACCGGCTCGAGCCATTTATCAAGAATGCCGGCGCGGCCGATCGGAAGTGCGTCCGTGATCACTTCGGGTAGATTGAGCCACCCGCCAACTACAGTGAGAATCCCGAGCACGACGAGCGGGCCCGTCATGACCCACGGCGCTTCATGTAAATGCTGTTCTTCTTCCGCGCCCGTTCGGCTCGGACCATGGAAGGTGTAAAGCATCATGCGCGTCATGTAGATAGCGGTCAACAAAGCGGTGACGAGGCCTACGACATAGATCGCGTAAAGAAGCGTGTTGCCGGGAATTCCAAGCCAGCTCGCCGAGGCTAGGGTCGAGCCCTGAGCGCGCGCGAACACTGCTCCAAGAATCTCGTCCTTCGAGAAGAAACCGGACAGCGGCGGCACTCCAGAAATGGCGAGCGTAGCGATCCACATTAGAACGCATGTGACGGGCAGATATCGCTTGAGACCACCCATGTTGCGCATGTCCTGCGCGTCTTCGTGACTATGCGTGGTGTGATAGGCGCGGTGCATCGCATGAATGACCGAGCCCGAACCCAGAAATAGAAGCGCCTTGAAGAAGGCGTGGGTGACGAGGTGAAACATCCCGGACACGTACGCCCCGACACCGACGCCTACGAACATGTATCCAAGCTGCGAGATGGTCGAATACGCCAGCACCTTCTTGATGTCCCACTGCTTGAGACCGATCGTCGCCGCGAAAATCGCAGTCACCGCACCTACCACGGCCACCGTCAGAGAGGCGACTGGAGAAAGCGAGAAGAGCGCTGCGCTGCGAGCAATCAGGTAGACGCCGGCGGTCACCATCGTCGCGGCATGGATCAGGGCGGAGACGGGAGTCGGACCGGCCATCGCGTCGGGCAGCCAGATGTAGAGCGGTATTTGCGCGCTCTTGCCAGTGCAGCCGAGGAACATGAACAGGCAGATAGCGGTGACTAAAGCGCTGCCCGCACCGAGATCGGCTGCCTTGGCGTTAACTCCGATAAAGTCCAAAACACCGATATTCGCGAACAGCAGGAACATCGCGACCAGGAAGCCAAAGTCTCCAATGCGGTTGACGATGAACGCCTTCTTGCCCGCGTCCGCGTTCGCCTTGTCGTTGAACCAGAATCCGATCAGAAGATAGGAGCAAAGGCCTACTCCCTCCCAACCCACGAACACCACCGGGTAGTTCGCGCCAAGCACGAGCACCAGCATGAAGAACACGAACAGGTTGAGGTACGCGAAGTAACGCGGGTAGCCCGGGTCTTCCTGCATGTATCCGACGCTGAACACGTGAATGAGTGCCCCGACCCCAGTGACAACGAGGATCATCACCATGGAGAGCTGATCGAGCTGGAGGGCAGCATCGATCTGCAGATCGCCGACGGGCATCCAGCTGAAATAGCGTTGGATGAATGGAGCTTCCATGTGAACGCCGGCCATCGCCTGCCAGATTCCGAGAGCGAGCAGGAACGACACGACCAGTACGCCCGGACCGACAATGCTGGTAACTCCAGCCCATCGGTGACGCTTGACCGCGTGGTGGTCGTCGCCGACCGCGCCCGCCTGTTCGGCGTGTGAGATGGCCGAAGCTTCGGCGGCCCCTACAGAATGCGGATGATGGTCTGGCGTGTTTGGATCATCCGGCCCCAGACGAGCGCTGTTGAGCGAGAGGAGTCCGTTGACCACAAAACCCGCGAGCGGCAAGACGGGCAGCAACCATACCCACTCCGCTACCGTTCCCGACAGTGGGTGCGCACGGGAGGCTGAGTCTGCAATCGACTGTAGCAGCATTAGCCTCTGAGAAGGTTGATGTCTTTGAGATTTACCGTTTGCCGATGACGGAAGATCGAGATGATGATCGCGAGTCCAACCGCTGCTTCAGCGGCCGAGACCGTCATGACGAACACGACGAACACCTGGCCGGCCGCCCCGTAAAAACGCGAGAACGCGACGAAGGTCAGGTTCACGGCAGTCAGCATAAGCTCGACGCACATAAAGATGATGATCGCGTTCCTGTGAATGAGAACGCCCATCACTCCAATGATGAAAAGCGCCGCGGTGAGCGCGAGTGATTCAGCGAGCACCGGCTGCCCTCCCGCGCGCCAGCACGACCGCACCGGCGATGGCCACGAGCAGTAGCACGCTCGTGAGCTCGAATGCGAGCAGGTAATCCCTGAAGAGAGGCTCGGCGATCGTTCCAACGGCGTTCAGCTTCTGAAGCTGCTTCTCGTTGAAGTCGAGCGGCACGATCAACTGTTGGGGGAGCTTGGTCCGGGCGATGACCATGATCTCACTGAGTAAGCCAAGACCGACGAGGCCCGCGGCGAGCTTCCACCATTTTCCTCTGGCGTGAGCCAGCTCGGAAGGATGGCTAAGGTTGAGCAGCATCACCACGAAGAGGAAAACGACCATGATCGCGCCGGCATAGACCAGGACCTGCATGATCCCGATGAATTGCGCGTCCAGCATTACGAACAGTGCAGCAAGGCTGAACATCGTATTGACTAGCCACAGCGCGGCGGGGACCGGACTCGTTCGGGTGACGAACGCGATGGCCGAGGCAAGCGCGATCACTCCGAACAGATAAAAATGAAAAACGTAGAAGAGCGGGTAGTGCGGCTCCATCACTCGCCCTTCGGGTCTTCGGGATCCCACATCTCGCAGACCGGGTGCGACTGATCCATCAGGCGCTGCAGATCGTAGACAAACCCTTCCCTGCTGTATTCGGAATTCTCGTAGTGGCGTCCGACGTGGATCGCCTCTTCCGGACAAACCTCCTGACAGAAGCCGCAGAAGATGCAGCGAAACTCGTCGATCTCGAAGACGAGCGGGTAGCGGTTGCCTTCCTCGTCCTCGCCCGGCACGAGTTTGATGCAGTTGGCGGGGCAGACGGTCGGACAAAGTCCACAGGCGACGCATTTCGCTTTTCCCGTCTCCGTCGTCAGCATCCGGTGCGTCCCCCGCCAGCGGGGAGAGATCGGCGATTTCTCCTCGGGATACTGGATCGTGACCCTGCCGTTGACGTCGAAGAGATGCTTGACGGTGAGCGCCATTCCCTTGAGCGTAGCTCGGATGTAGCTCACATCGCCTATCGGCCGCTCGACAACCTTCACCTTGATTGCCATTACCTGCCTGCCTCGTTTGCCGGTGTGGCTGTCATCAGTTTGCGGCGGTCGAGCTGCCGCATCCGCTCGATTTCCCTTGGATGCATGCGGCCATAAGCTGGGCTGATCAGTCGGCCACGGTCGAGAATCGCGAACAACACGATAACGAGCCCGACATTGAGCGAGCCGAGTATCGCGGCGTACATGAGTCCGGGCTGGATTCCTGCCGCGGACAACCCAAGCATGACGGCGGCGATCAGCACGATGTAAACGAGCGCCAGCGGCAGCATGAACTTCCACCCGAGCGACATCAGCTGATCGTACCGGAAGCGGGGCAAGGTCCAGCGGATCCACATGAAGAGAAAGATGAAGAACAACATTTTCGTCAGCATGATCCCGATGGAGAGCAGCGTCAGCCAGCCGCTGAAAGGCCCGATGTTATCACGCGCCGTGAACGGAACGTCCCATCCGCCGAAGAACAGCGTCGCCATTAAAGCGCTCGCCGTGACCATTCCGCCGTACTCCGCGATGAAGAAGAGCGAGAACTTCATCGCGCTGTATTCCGTGTGGTAGCCGGCGATCAGCTCCGATTCCGCTTCCGGAAGATCGAATGGAAGGCGGTTGGTTTCGGCGAACGCCGAGACCATAAAGATGAAAAACGCAACCGTCAGATTCACCACATTCCATCCACCCCACGCCTGCTGGTTGATGATGCTGTTGAGACTGACATTGCCGGCCAGAAGAAGCACCGGGATGGTGGACATGCCCATGGAGATCTCGTAGGAGATCATCTGGGCACTCGAGCGCAGACCGCCAAGCAGCGCGTACTTGTTGTTCGATGACCATCCGGCGAGCACGATGCCGTAAACACCGAGTGACGTGAGCGCGAGGATGAAGAGAAACCCGACCGGAAGGTCTGCGACAACCATGTCGATCCTTCCCCACCTCGTCGGTAGCGGAGCCCCGAACGGAATGACACACCACGCGGTCAGCGCGGGGATGAAGGAAAGAATCGGCGCCAGCACGAAGAGCGGCTTGTTCACACCCTCGGGCATCGTTTCCTCTTTCATGAAATTCTTCAAACCGTCGGCTGCGGGCTGAAGCCACCCCTTCCCGACTCTATTTGGGCCGTGGCGATCCTGAATCCAAGCCGAGATCTTCCGCTCGGCCAGCGTCAGCATCGCAATGCCAATCATGTAGATCGTGAAAATGATCACCATCTTTATGATTGTGGCGATGAAGAATACTCCCCCGCTTATCGGCGGGAGGTTGGGATCCGCTATCTGAATCAGCGCGGGAATGAATCGAAACGCGCTCATGGCGCGCCCACCGCAATCGGAGCGTTGGGCCCGGTCGACGGGGCGTTCGCCAAGGGCAAGCCCTTGAAACCGATCGTATCGTAGCTCAGTCCGGCGAACGCTTTATTCGAGGCAGCGAGACTGGCGAAGACTTCCGAAGGAAGAAAGAAGTTGTTCTGCTTCCCCATTGCGCCGAGTAAGTCGCCGAGCACTAGCCAGCTCGGGCGGGTATCGCCGGGAGCTTGTTTCGCCTGCGTGAAGCGCTGCACTCGCCCGCGAAGGTTCGTGACAGTCCCCTCCTCTTCGGAGAAGTTGGCGATCGGAAGCACCACCGACGCGTTGCTCGCGCCTTCGGGTAGGACTGAGCCAATCACGATTACTTCACTCGCTCGCGCAATCTCTGCGGCGTCGATGCCTTCGAGATCCTCTCCCGCGACCACCAGCACGTCTCCCTGCTTGAGGCCCGCGAGAAGGTCCTTCGTTTTATTGAAACCGAGGGCCTGCGCGCCGTTTACGTTGGCCGCCCGCTCCCGGCGAAGCGCAAGATCCTTTACACCGGGGAGCGGGGCTTCCTCGCCTTCGGCGACGCGAAACGCGCCGGAGCCACCCTGCATGATCTGGCTCAGGAGAAACAGCGCCTCGTTGGACAACATTGGAGAAGCAGCAACGAATGCTTTCTTTCCATTCAGCGCCCGTGCAGCGGCGTCGATTGCGATCTCCCACGTGGTAGTGGCCAGATTGCCGGGCCGCCGAACCATCGGCTGTTCAACGCGATTCTTTTCATTCATCCACCGGTAGTTGAGCCGGCCCCAATCGCACATGAAAAAGGCATTCACGTGCTCATTCGGACGTGGGCGCATCCGCACCAGCTGGTTCTCACGTGTCTCCATGATCACGTTGCAGCCCTGAGTGCAATTCGGGCAGATCGACGCGGTGCGATCCAGCTCCCAGGCGCGCGCCTTGTTGAGAAAATCCTTCGACAACAGCGCACCGACCGGGCACAGGTCGACGACGTTGGACGCCCATGGATGCGTGAGATCCTTACCCTCGAACTTTCCAATCAGGGCGCGGTCCCCGCGCTCACTGACGTTGAGCACGGGGTCGTGGGCGACGTCGTCCATGAAGCGCACGCAACGCGTGCACAGAATGCACCGATTCGGGACGTAGATCACGTCACCGCCAAAATCCTCGGCTGGATTGAAGCGCTTGGGCTCGCGATAGCGTGAATCCGCGCGGCCTTCCTGATACGTGTAGTCCTGCAGCTCGCACTCGCCGGACTGATCGCAAATGGGACAGTCCAGCGGGTGGTTGATGAGGAGCATCTCAAGCACGCCCTTTCGCGCGTCAAGCGACTTGTCGGAATGGACGTGCACCACCTGCCCTTCCGCGACAGTCGTCGCGCACGAAGGCGCGAGCTTTGGCGCCTTTTCAACTTCAACAAGGCACATGCGGCACACGCCCGCAACCGGAAGTCCGGGGTGATAGCAGTAGTGCGGAATCAGAACTCCCGCAGTCTTCGCTGCCTCGAGAATCGTCGTGCCGTCTGGGACGCTTACCGCGCGTCCTTCAATCGTCAGGTTTACCATCTTGGTATCAGCCATCAGGCAACCGCCGCGATCACCGGGTGAAACCGCCTGCCCTGGATCAATGCCTCGAACTCGCCGCGGAATTTCTGGATTCCGGAAACGACGGGAACCGCGCACGAATCGCTCAGCACGCAGATCGTCTTGCCCGTCATCTGCTCGGCGATGTCGAGCAGAGTGTCCATGTCTTCGATCGTTCCCTGGCCGTCGCGAATGCGCTCCATGATCTTGGTCGTCCACGCCGTGCCTTCGCGGCATTGCGTGCACTGCGCGCAGCTCTCGTGGGCAAAGAAGCGGGCGATTCGCGCGATCACTGATACCATAGATTGTCCGTCGTCGATTACAATCACCCCCCCCGAGCCGAGCATGGAGCCTTGAGCAACGAAGCCTTCGTAGTCCATCAGGGTGGCTTCGGCTTCTTCCAGTGTCTGAATCGGAACCGAGGCGCCGCCGGGGATCACAGCCTTGAACTTTCTTCCGTGCGGAGGCCCGCCGCACAAGTCGTACAGAAATTCCTTGAACGGAAATCCCATCACGACCTCATATGTCCCCGGGCGCTGCACGTTGCCACAGACCGAGAAGAGCTTGGTGCCGGTGCTCTTCGGATTGGACAACGACATCTTCTTGTACCAGTCCGCACCGTTCATGAGGATCGGCGCAGCGGCGATCAGCGTCTCGACGTTATTGATGGTCGTCGGCATGCCGAACACGCCCGACACCGCCGGGAACGGAGGCTTGATCCGGGGATTTCCGCGGCGGCCCTCGAGCGAGTTCATCAACGCGGTCTCTTCGCCGCAGATGTAGGCGCCCGCACCCTTGTGCACGTGCACGTCGATCCGTTTGCCGGTGCCCATGGCGTTCTTGCCGAGTATCCCCGCTGCGTACGCTTCCCTTACCGCCTGCTCCATCCAGTAGAGCGGCTCGGTGAACTCGCCCCGGATGTAGACGTAGGCCGTCTCTGCACCGATCGCGTAGGCGGCAATCGCACACCCTTCGACGAGAGCGTGCGGCGTCCAACGCATCAACTCACGGTCCTTGAAGGTGCCCGGCTCGGATTCGTCCGCATTGCAACACAGATAGTGCGGCTTTCCATCTCCGGGCTTCATGAACGACCACTTCATGCCGGTGGGGAAACCAGCGCCGCCGCGGCCTCGCAGTCCGGATTCCTTCACGACGTTCACAATGTCGGCCGGCGCCATTCCCAGCGCCTTCTCGAGCGCCTTGTAGCCACCGCGCTTTCTCCATCCGTCGAGCGACCGTGCTTCGGTGTCGCCGAAGTAGCGAGATAGTACCGGAGTTTCTCTCTGATGCGGCTGGTTCGGATAGCCCATTATGCCAGTCGCGTGAGTAGGTCCGGAACCTTCTCCGGCGTTACCGATTCGATGAACTCCTCATTCACCATCACCGGAGTGGCAAATCCGCAGGCACCGAGGCACTCGACCTCGATGACCGTGAAACGGCCATCGGGCGAGGTGACTCCCAGCTCTCCGGCGTTCGTGTGCCGAAGAAACGCTTTCACGACATCTTCCGCGCCGCAGATTCCGCACGGAGACGTCGTGCACACCTGAATGAAATATTTTCCCACCGGGTGCTGGTGGTACATGGTGTAGAACGTCACCACGCCCTTTACATATGCGGGTGTGAGCTCGAGAAGATCGGCGACCTCCACCATTCCCTCCTCGCTCACCCAGCCGCGCTCGCGCTGCACGATCCAGAGGGCGGGCAAAAGCGCCGCCATCTTGGTTGGATAACGCGTGAGCAGCTCTTCGAGCTCGCGCTTCACATCGGCCGTGAACACCGGCACATAGGGCTCGTGCGCGGCGCGATCGTGTGACGCGTAGTCCGGCGATTCCAACCCGCCCACGAGATCAGGGGTCAACGATCTATCTCTCCCATGACGATGTCGATGCTGGCGTTGATGGCGATGACATCGGAGAGCAGGTGGCCCTCGACCATCTTCGGAATCGCCGCGAGGTTCACGAACGATGGTGGGCGAATCCGCCACCGAACAGGCTTGGCGGTGCCATCGGATACCATATAGTAGCCCTTCTCACCCTTCGGGCTCTCGACGGCAACATAGGACTCCCCAATCGGTGGAGAAGGGCCTTCCATCACGACCTTGAAGTGGTGGATCATCGACTCCATCTCGCTCGTCGCTTTCGACTTGGGCGGCAGGATGATGCGCGGATCGTCAATGTTCACAGGGCCATCGGGTAGCCGATCGGCAGCCTGTTGCAGAATGCGCACCGATTGGCGGAGCTCCTCGAATCTCACGAGGTATCGATCGTACACATCGCCGTTCGTCCCGACCGGGACCTCGAAGTCGTAGGTCTCGTAATCGAGGTACGGGAAGTCTTTCCGCACGTCGTAGTCGACGCCGGACGCGCGAAGCATGGGTCCGGAGAGTCCCCAGTTTATCGCCTCATCGGGCGTCATCACGCCGAGCCCGACAGTGCGCCCCACCCAGATCGCATTCCTGGTGAGCACACGATCGATCTCGTCGAGCGTCTGCGGGAAGGTGCGGGTGAATTGGCGAAGGCCATCCATCCACCCGCTCGGAATGTCGGCTGCCATTCCGCCGACTCTGGTCGCCGACGTCGTGAGGCGCGCGCCAACCCATTTCTCGATGAGCCGGTAGATCTCTTCACGACGCTGGAATGCCCAGAGGAACGGCGTGAACGCACCGATGTCGATGCAGAACGTGCCGAGCCATACGAGGTGCGACATGATGCGCGACAGCTCGGACGCGATTACGCGCAGAACCTTGCACCGCTCCGTGATCTCGATCCCGAACAGCCGCTCGGCGCCCAGCGCAAAAGCAACGTTGTTGCCGATCGAGTTGAGATAGTCTTCGCGATCTGTCCAGCAGATTATCTGGTTGTACTGCCGGTACTCGCCGATCTTCTCGAAGCCGCAGTGCAGGTAGCCGATGTGCGGGATGCAGCGGACGACAGTCTCGCCATCCAGCTCCAGCACCAGTCGGAGAACTCCGTGCGTCGCCGGGTGTTGGGGGCCGATGTTGATGAGCATGTGCTCGCCTTCGAGATCCGGCTCGACACTCGGAGGCGCCTCGACGGCCACTGCTGTTCCGCCGTCGTTGGTCACGATGGGAACTCGCTGTGGCCGACCTTGGGAGTCTAGGCCGGAGGTCGAGAGCTCGACTTCGATTGTGCGCCTGGACATTACTCGCCCGTCCTCTCGCCCTTGTTCAGTCTCTGACGCATGTCCTCTGGCAGCTCTGCGAACGCGTCGGCGATCGTGAGCTCCTCCATCGAGTACCGCGCCTCAGGATTCTGGGCAAGCGCCTGGCGCAGCTGCTCCGACCGGCTGAAGCGTCCGCGCAAAGGAAAATCCTTACGCAGAGGGAATCCTTCCTTGTACGATTCCCACATTAGCAGTCGACGCAGGTCGGGATGCCCATTGAAGCGAATTCCGAACATGTCGTAGCACTCGCGCTCCAGCCAATCCGCTGAGCGGTAGATCTCGTAGACGCTGTCGATCTCGAGCGCGGCGCCCTTTGGGATCTGCGCCTTGATACGAAGAAAACGGCGGAATGGAAGCGACCGGAGATGCCAGACCACTTCTATCGGGACTTCGGCGTCACGGTACTCGACGGCAGTGACGTCGCTCAGAAAATCGTATTGCTGCGACTGATCGTCGTGCAGCCAGCGAATCACCTGTTTTGCCGACGACGGATCCACATAAACGACCGTCTCACCCCAGATCACCTCGACGCGTTTGATCGCGGGAGAGAATTGTTGCTGGAGCGCCGCCGCCGACGGATTCGCCGGCCCCTTTCGATGCGATACGTTCTTTTGCGTGGCGGGCTGACTGTTTGGCGCGCTCGCGCCAGTCCTAACAACATCGAATCGCGTCACTGTGACGACCTGGTCTGGTTCACGGAGTTGCCGAACGGCTCGCCGAGCTCGTCAATCACAGACGGCGGAATGTAGAGCTGACTCGAAGGATCGGGCTCCATCTCGTCACGGGTCCCCTTATCGGCCGCTCGCTCGTTTTTGACTTTCTCCTGGAGCATGCGAATCCCGTAGATGAGACCTTCGGGGCGAGGAGGACATCCCGGAACGTAGACGTCGACCGGGATGATCGTGTCGATTCCCTGCACCACCGCGTAGTTGTCGAACATTCCGCCGGTCGAAGCGCAGGCGCCCATGGAGATGCACCATTTGGGCTGCGGCATCTGTTGCCAGATGCGCCGAATGATCGGAGCGAGCTTGAACGGAACGCGACCGGCGCAGATGAGCACGTCGGCTTGGCGGGGAGAGAAGCTCATCCGCTCCATCCCGAAGCGCGCAAGGTCGAAATCACTTGCTGCCGTCGCCATGAACTCGATCGCGCAACAGGCGGTGCCGAACGGCATTGGCCAAAGTGAGTTGGCGCGCGCCCAGTTCACCAGAAAGTCCAGTCGGGTCAGTGCCCAGCCTTCCTGAGACTCCGGAGCGTAGGAGACCGTGCGGTGGTCCGCGGGCGCGGTCAATCCCATTGTAGCGCTCCCTTCTTCCAGACGTAGATAAAGCCGACGAGGAGAATCAGCATGAACACGAGCATCTCGCTGAGCCCGAAGAGAGAAATGTTTCCCACCGGGCAGGCCTCGGCCACCAGCGGCACCAGGCAGGAGAGCTGCTTGTAGTAGACGGCCCATGGAATCATGAACACCGTCTCGATGTCGAAGATTATGAACAGGATCGCGACGAGGTAGAAACGCACCGAGAACCGCTCTCGTGCGTCGCCAAGTGCCGGAACTCCCGATTCATAAGCCTGCTGCTTCACAGGCGTCGGCCGCGCGCGGATCGTCAGGGCCGAGATCGCGATGATCAGGAGCCCATTCATCACTACGAAACCGAGCAGCATCAGAACCGGGAAATAAGCGCGAGCCATGAGGTTTCAGACTTCGTGAAAAATTTCACTAACGCGATTTTCAGCAATTTACCGACGGCTATCTTTTAATTCAACGGCACCCGTTCGGTGGCGATGATAGTGCGAAATTCGTACATTCACGACGAAAAGCTGCGAACTCCCGGCAGCTGGCCACCGACGACAGGCTGGCCTTTCTTACCGCAATCCAAACCTCCCCAATGTCAATTCAAGCGGATCGCTGGATCACCCGAATGGCCAGAGAGCATCGGATGATCGAGCCCTTCGAGAGCAGTCAGGTACGCGCGGGCGTCATCTCCTACGGGGTGAGCTCCTACGGTTACGACATGAGAGTGGCGCCCGAGTTCAAGATCTTCACGAACGTGTTGAGCTCGATCGTAGATCCGAAGAACTTCGATTCGAACTCCTTCGTGGAGTTCGAGGGCCCCATATGCATCGTTCCGCCGAACTCCTTCGCGCTGGGACGCTCCGTGGAATATTTCCGGATCCCGCGCAATGTCGTCACGATTACTGTAGGTAAATCCACCTACGCCCGTTGCGGGATCATCACGAATGTCACACCATTTGAGCCGGAGTGGGAAGGATTCGTGACTCTGGAGATCTCAAACACCACTCCCCTTCCCGCCAAGATCTACGCGAATGAAGGGATCGCCCAGGTTCTCTTCTTCAAGGGAGAAGAAGAGCCCGAGGTTTCCTACAAGGACAAGAAGGGGAAGTATCAGGGTCAACAAGGCGTCACGCTGCCGCGACTGTAGTCTGGCCCTTTGCTTGCCATTTGATTGTTACAGGGACTAACCGTAACTGGAGGATGCAAGGCTGATGCAGAATCGCGACGGAGTACAGAAAGGACCCCAGGATCACGCTGAAGGGCAGCACGGGGCAAAGACACGCAGCAAGATTCTGGAGCAGCTGCACTCAGGCAATGGTAACGGCGCGATTGACCCGAATAAGAATGGACTCGAGCCCGATAAGAATCTGGCGCATCACAATGCAGCCCATCGGTTGTTCGAGGAGCGCCAGCAGCACGACGAGGCTGAAAAGAACAGTGAGAAGACCAGACTCAACCGCGAGATCGAGCGACGTCACCTCGATCCGACGCACATTCCCAAAATTTGAGTCTTAGCTGATCATTCTCGCGGTGAGCGCGGGGATGATCAGGCCCCGCGTCAGGGACGGGTGCCGACCAGATTGGCGCGCACAAAATCGCGGTTCATGCGAGTGATGGTGTCGATGCTGATCTCCTTCGGGCACGCCTCCTGGCATTCGCCGTGAAGCGTGCAGCTGCCGAAGTTCTCCAGGTCCATCTGCTCCACCATTCCAAGAGCGCGGCGATACCGTTCCGCCTGACCCTGGGGCAGCAAGCCGAGGTGGGTGATCTTGGCCGCGGTGAAAAGTGACGCGGAGGCGTTGGGACATGCCGCGACACACGCTCCGCACCCAATGCAGGCAGCGGCATCCATCGCGGGATCGACGCTGTCCTTCGGCACGAGAATGTTGTTGGCATCCTGCGCACCACCCGTTGCCGCCGTGATGAATCCACCCGCCTGAATTATTCTGTCCAGCGCCGACCGATCGACGACGAGATCCTTTATTATCGGAAACGCTCCGGCGCGCCAGGGCTCGATATAGATGGTGTCGCCGTCCTTGAAGCTTCTCATGTGGAGCTGGCATGTCGCGGTTCCGCGCATTGGACCGTGTGCGACGCCGTTGATCATCAGGCTGCACGTTCCGCAGATTCCCTCCCTGCAGTCGTGGTCAAAGGCAATCGGAGTCTGGTTGAGCCCCGTGAGCCCCTCGTTGACGACATCGAGCATCTCGAGGAACGACATGTCCGGGCTGATATCGCGAGCCTCGTATCGCACCATCTTCCCCGGTGCGTCGGCAGCGGCCTGACGCCAGACGTGAAGCGTGAGATTCATTACTTGTAACTCCGCTGCGACAGCTTGACGTTCTCGAAGACGAGGGGTTCTCTGTTGAGAATCGGACTCTGGCGCTCGCCCGCGTATTCCCACGCGGCCACGTAGGCGAAGTTGGCGTCGTCGCGACGGGCCTCACCGTCCGGAGTCTGACTCTCCTCGCGGAAGTGTCCTCCGCAGGACTCTGTGCGGTGCAGCGCGTCGAGGCACATCAGTTCGGCTAGCTCGAAGAAATCCGCCACGCGACCAGCCCTCTCCAGCGCCTGATTCAGCTCGGCGTCACTGCCGGGCACGTTGACGTCGTGCCAGAACTCCTCCCGCAGCTCCGGAATCTTCTTGAGCGCCAGCTTGAGTCCCGCGTCGCTGCGCGACATCCCGCAATAGTCCCACATGATCTTGCCGAGCTCCCGGTGGAACGACGCAACGGTGCGCTTTCCGTCTATCGATAGGAACTTCTTCGTCCTCTCGGCCACAGCGTGAATCGCCTCGCGGAAAGCGTCATGGTCAGTATCCACTTTGGCCAGCTTTTGACTGGCGAGATAGTCACCGATGGTATTCGGAATTATGAAATAGCCGTCGGCGAGTCCTTGCATCAGCGCGGAAGCGCCGAGCCGGTTAGCGCCGTGATCCGAGAAGTTTGCTTCTCCGGTCACGTGCAGCCCGTCGATGGTGCTCATCAGGTTGTAGTCGACCCAGAGGCCGCCCATCGTGTAGTGCACGGCGGGGAAAATGCGCATCGGGACCTGGTAAGGATTCTCGTCGGTGATGCGCTCGTACATGTCGAATAGGTTGCCGTACCGCTCGCGGATCGCGTCTTCTCCGAGCCGCTTGATCGCGTCGGCGAAGTCGAGGTACACGCCCAAGCCCGTCGGGCCGACCCCCCGT
>JANMWS010000070.1:0-5986 GCA_031394125.1 Gemmatimonadales bacterium | reverse complement strand
CGTGTATTCGCCGGTCTGGAATGCAACGGCGGTCTTGATCTCTGAAGCGCCGGCCTCGGCGACAGCGGCGATCGCGAGGCGCATGGTGTCGCCGGAGTCGCAGGTCTCGTCCACGATCAGCACGCGATGGCCACGCGCTTCCTGTGGCGCGCTTCCAAAAACCTCGGGAGTCTCACGCCTGCTACTCGATCTGAACTTCCGGCTCACAACGAGGGAGTGAAACTCGCGGCCAAGAATCGCGGCGATCACGGCGCCAGGAATCACGCCCGCCGTCGCGATCCCGATGACGATCTCCGGATCGTACGCTCTCGCCACTTTTAGAGCGAGTCCGCGAGAGAGTTCGCCGAAGAACGGCCATTCTATTTCGAGCACGCCTTTGGTGGCGTCAATCGTGCGCTTTCTGGGTGACATTTCGCTCTCAAAGCGTTCGGGGAAAAGCAGTTAGAGTTAAGCTAGCCCTCTCACATCTTAGTCGGTAGATTCGACCAAATGTCATTCTGGGACCGCCTCACCGGTGGAAAGCCGAAACCTCCGGCAGAAAACCTCGATTATCTGAACGAGGCGCTCGCGCTGGAGAGGCAGGGCGACTATGACGCCGCGCTGACGTCATACCGGCTCGCACTCCGCCAGCGGCCCAACAACCACAAGGTCATCCAGAACATGGCTATCGCCTACTCCAAGCTTGGCCAGATGGATGAGGCAGTGCGTTGTTACCGTCGCGCCCTGGCGATCGAGCCCAGGCTCTCGGGCGCCCATTACGGTCTCGCGTTTCTTCTTCTCAGACGGGGTGAAATGAACGACGCCGCATTCCACCTCGAGGCGTTTCTCATGGATCCACCGCGCAGCCCGGAAGCGGAGCGGTGGGTGAAGCACGCGCAAAAAACTCTCGAGGAGATGAAGGCTAGCCCCCCACCCCAGTCTCCCCAAACTCAGGGAGCCCAGTCAAGCGAGTTCCCGGGGATTGTCGAATAGATGGGAGCGGTGCTCGCTGTCGTAAGCCAGAAGGGAGGAGTCGGCAAAACCACCACCGCAGTCAATCTCGCCGCTGCGTTCGCGCGTCGCGGGATGAAGACGCTCCTCATAGACGTAGATCCCCAGGGCTCGGTGCGCTACGGCGCGGGCCTCGCGCGCGGCCATGAGACAGCTGGGTTCGCCGATTACCTGAATGGCGAGAAGACGCTGCGCGAGATCATCCTGCCGACGGCCCTTCCCTGGCTCAGGGTGATTCTCGCCGGCTCCGTCGCAGACGAAGCGGATCACGCCGTTTACTCACAGCTGGTCCGCGAGACCAACGTTCTTCACGATCTTCTGACCATGGCAGAGCAGCGCTGTCAGGTTGTCGTCGTCGATACGCCGCCCGGACTGGGACCGATTACGCGCAAAGTACTGGGCCAGACCGAGCACGTGATTGTACCGTTGCAGTGCGAGCCGCTCGCGCTGCAGACGACGCCGCAGATTCTCCGGCTGATTCAGGACATCGTCGCCACCAACGAGAGGCTGACTCTCGATGGAATTCTTCTCACGATGTACGAGGAGAACAATCCGGCCAGCGACAGGGTAGTTGATTATGTGAGGAGACACCTTCCCGCCAATATTGTCTTCGACGTCGTCATTCCCCGAACCGCCGCCACGGCGGACGCATTTGCGGCGGGCCAGCCCGTCGTGGTGCGCAGTCCAGCAGACGCCGCTTCACAGGCCTACGTGAATCTTGCGACGATGCTGGCCGATCGGCTGGTATGAAGCTTCGCACATGCTTATAGGGGTCGCGCTGTGTGGGCAAAGCTTCGCACATGCTAGGGTTCGCGCTGTGTGGGTGAAGCTTCGCGCAGTCCCTATCGGGTTCGCGCTTTGCTGGATCGCGGCGCTCGCTTGTGGCGATGTCAGTGGAAGCTCGACGTCAGTGCTCTCGATACAGTTTGATTCTTTGGCCGCGCCATCCGTGGTCGTCGGGGATACGCTCCGCGATACGACTGGCGTGGTGATCGTGCCGGTGGTTCACGCCTTCAACTTCCAGGGCAATGAGATCCTTCCTGCGCCCGTCCGGTTCGTGTCGCCGGACTCAGGAGTTTTCGTGGACAGCCTAACGGGTGTCGTCGTGGCAGACAGCCTCCGTTCGACCCCGGCCCGAATAGTCGCAACGGTTGGCAGGCTGCAGGCGATTCAGAGAGTGGATGTCACGCTCAGGCCTGATTCCCTGGCCGCGGTGAATGGTTTCGATTCGCTGTCCTACTCGCTCCTCGACAGCACCTTGAACGTGTCGCCGCTGCTCACCGCAAAGCTCACGCACGGCGTGGTGCCCAACGACAGCGCGGTGAAGTCATACATCGTCAGCTTCGCCATCGTCTCGCAGAGCAATCCACAGCTCGGCCAGCTCGTGAACGACGCCCAGAAGCCATCTCACGTCGATACCACCGACGCCGGCGGCATAGCGGGAAGAGCGATTCGTCTGCATCCTCTCTTCCTCAGTTCGGCGACGGCCGTTGATTCGATAATCGTGAATGCGACCGCGAAGTATCGCGGCGTCCAGGTGAAGGGAAGTCCAGTGCGACTCGTTCTGAAAGTGAAGCCGCGCAGCTAGACCAGGAACATTGAGGGGGAGCCGCTGATGGAAGCACGAGGTGGACCGCGTCCCGCTCCCGGGACGCTCAACAAGCTTTTCTTCGACGCAATCTCGAGCTACAACCGGCCCGACGCGCTCCAGGTGAAGTCGGGTGGCGCATACAAGCCAATCTCGCACGCCGAAGTCGCTGTCCGGGTCCGCCGCGCAGCGCACGGGTTGCAGCTGGTTGGGGTAAACGGCGGGGATCGCGTAGCAATCCTTTCCGAGAATCGACCAGAATGGGCGATCGCCGACTTCGCGAGTCTGACGGCAGGACTGACCGACGTCCCGATCTACCCGACGCTTCCGTCTGACCAGATCGCCTACATGCTCAAGGACTCAGGCGCGGTCGCGATCTTCGTGTCCAATCGCGTGCAGGCGGAGAAGGTGAAAGAGATCCGCGGCCAGCTTCCCGCGCTCAAGACCGTCATCGGATTCGACGACATTCCCGGGCTTGCAGACATGTCGATCGCGGAGCTCGAGCGACGGGGCGCCCAGGGAGAATCCGAGGAGACGAACTCGCGGTATCGAAGCGCCGCACTGAGCGTGAAGCCCGACGACGTTGCGACGATCATCTATACCTCCGGCACAACGGGCGAGCCGAAAGGCGTGATGCTCACCCACGACAACATCTACTCGAACGTCGCCGCCTCGAGGACCGCGATCCCGTTCGCGGGCCGCGATGTGGCACTCAGCTTTCTTCCGCTCTCGCACATCTTCGAGCGAATGGGCGGACACTACCTGATGTGGGCGACCGGAACGTCCATCGCCTATGCCGAGTCGATCGACACGGTTCCAGTCAACCTCCAGGAGGTCCGCCCAACTCTCGTACTGTCGGTCCCCCGGCTGTATGAGAAGATGTACGCGCGAATTCTGGAGACGGCGCTCACGGGCGGATTCATCAAGAAGAAGATTTTCTTCTGGGCGCGCGACGTAGCCGAGCGATGGGCAAATGAGAAGCTGTCTGGAAAGGAACCGGGCGGATTGCTCGCGCGTCAGTACGGGATTGCTCAGAAGCTGGTCTTTTCCAAGCTCAAGGCGCGCACCGGTGGGCGCCTACGCTATTTCGTCTCAGGCGGTGCGCCACTTTCGCCAGAGATCAACAAGTTCTTTTACGCCGCTGGTCTGGAGATCCTGGAGGGATACGGGCTGACGGAGACCTCGCCCGTCATCGCAGTGAATACGCCGGCAAACTTCCGGATCGGCACCGTCGGCAAGGCAATCGACGGGGTGGAAATGAAAATCGCGGCGGACGGCGAGATCCTCACCCGCGGACCGCACGTCATGAAGGGCTACTTCAACAAGCCGGACGCAACGCGGGAAGCGATCGATCCGGAGGGCTGGTTCCACACCGGAGACATCGGTGAGCTGCGTGACGGTTTTCTCGCCATCACGGATCGCAAAAAGGACATTATCGTCACCGCGGGCGGAAAAAACATCGCGCCCCAGCCACTTGAGAACAAAGTCAAAACCAACAAGTACGTTTCCCAGGCGGTAATGCTGGGCGACAAGCGCAAATTCCCGTCGATGCTGATCGTTCCGAACTTCGATCAGCTCGAAAGGTGGGCGGCGCAGCACAACATCATCTGGACCGATCGGGCACAGCTGTTACGGATGCCGACGATTCACGCCAAGATGGAAAAGGAAGTGAACAAGGAGCTCGCCGGTGCTGCACACTTCGAAGTACCGAAGAAGATCGGCCTTCTGGAGCACGACTTTTCGATCGAGCGCGGCGAGCTGACACCCACGCAGAAGGTGAAGCGTCGGACCATTGACAGGCACTACAAAACGCTGATCGACTCGCTCTACGCCGACGCTGAGCGCTCGGGGATCACCGACTCCCACGCGATATTGTGACGACTTCGGGGGCCTTCTGCGCTACCCAGTATTTGTCGTCGTGAGCGAGAATCGAAAGCTCGGATGGTGCCTTGATGGCGGCCGCCCCGACTATGCGTCCACCAGGGCGCACGACGCGCACGGCTGACTCGACGACCTTAGCCGGGAACCACGCGTCGAACGCGACGCCGAGCACCGATCCCGCGGCAAGCGGAATCTTTGAGCCGACCCGCACCAGTCCAACGGTCTCTGACTCTTTGACCCCGGCTGGCGCATTGATGGCGATCACCCGGACCTCCGCCATCTCGCTCAGCTCCTGCGCCGCGTACGCCCACAAGCCCCCGAGCACGATCGTCGCGCCTGGCTCTGTCGCCTCGAGATAAGCGCCCGCGCGGGTCGCGAGCTCTTCCCTGCGATGACTCGCCGCTTTGCGCTCGTCTTCGCATTCCGGCAGAATCACCTCTTCGCTGAAATCAGCTACTCCGCCGCGAATCCAGTATTCGGCTGAGCACGACGGGCATCCAAGCTTGGCTTCCTCTACGAAGCGGTGGCTCACTTTGGTGAAGGACGCGACGAGCCAGGTATCGTCGTGAGGCCTGACGCAGCGCAGCAGATCGATCAGCTCGATGAACACGGTCTAGCCGTGCGAGAGTCGCAGCTCGTCGACGTTGACGTGCTCAGGCTGGGTGAGCGCGAACATCACGGCTCGAACGACGTCATCGGCATCGAGCATCGGCCGTTTCGAGTGGGGCTTGCCGGCGGGATCGGTAACGCTGACGGTGTTCCAGATTTCTGTATCCGTCGCGGCGGGTGAAACCAGAGTCGCGCGCACACCCGTGCCGTGCAGCTCCGCACGCAGCACTTCGTGTAACGCTCTTACCCCGAACTTGGCGGCCGAGTAGGCGGCGTTGCCCGTGAAGATCATTCTGTCCGCGATGGAGCCGATCGTGACTACATGCCCTGTCTTTCTTTTCTTCATCCCCGCCAGAAAGGAGCGGACCAGCAGGAAGGGCCCGACAAGATTGGTGTTGATCGTGTCGATGAAAAACTCGGGCGACGTCTCCTCGACCGTCGACACCCCGAAAATCCCCGCGTTGTTGACCACTATGTCGGGTGCGCGCTTGAGCTCGCTCGTGATGCGCATCGCCGCCTTTTCTACGCTCTCTGGCTTGGTAACATCACAGACAATGGGAATCGAGCCCTTGACCGATGCCGAGCGCTCCTTGAGCTTCGCTTCGTTGCGAGCGAGCATGACGACTTGCACGCCTTCCCCCGCCAGCGCCGCCGCGATTCCGGCGCCTATTCCGCGAGAGGCGCCTGTAACGACTGCCGTTTGTCCGCTAAGCGAGCTCATTCATCGGAAAATTCGGGTTCATTTACCAGGGACCGAAGCTGCATCAATTCGAGCCGTTGTGCGCGAGCCTCAGGAATTCATCTCTCGTCTTGGGATCTTCGCGGAATGCGCCGCGAAGCGATGAAGTGATGGTCTTCGAGTTCTGCTTCTGCACCCCTCGCATCATCATGCAAAGGTGATAAGCCTCGATCACCACG
>JANMWS010000052.1:0-12321 GCA_031394125.1 Gemmatimonadales bacterium | reverse complement strand
TTCGGCAACGTCTGGGGATACGAGGGCAGCACCGGGGATGTCGACTGGAGCTGGGACTATCACCTCGCAGTAAACGAGTTTCGACGCAACCCGAAGTTGGCCGGCTGGCTCTACACCGAGCACCACGACGTCATCAATGAGTGGAACGGCTACTGGCGCTTCGACCGCACCGACAAGGAGACCGGACTCGGCGAGTTTATCCCGGGGATGTCCCTGCGCGACCTCCATGCGCCGCTCTACATTGCCGTCGGCGACGAGATGGCTCGCGCGTCCAAGCCGGGCGAGAATGTAAGCGTGCCGCTGTGGGCGTCCTTTCTGACGGGCAACCGGGCTCCCGGTGATTCACTCGTACTGCGAACGGAGCTCTATGGGTGGAACGCGCTCGGCGAACGCAAAACGTGGAGCAGCGTGAGGAGAATGGTGAAGTACCATCCGTGGATGTCGGAGGCGTTGCCGGCACTGGCGGTGACGATGCCAGACGAGAGCGCGGTGGCGGTACTCGCGGTGCGGCTCGAGAACGTAGCCGGCGCAGTCGTCGCGCGAAATTTCACGACGTTCGTTGTCGAAGCCGATCCGCCTCGTGAGGTGAGAACCGTTGACGGGCGCCGTGCGCTGCTCGTGCGTGTGGATCCCGCTGCGCACACCGACGCGAAATGGTCGCGCAAAACGTGGACGGTGCTGGATGGTCTCAAGGTGAACGGCGCCGGTGCGGGTTACTTCGAGTATCGAATCCCCTGGCCTGCCGGTCTCGCCGCGGGCACTGTGGACAAGGCGACCTTCCTCGTGGAGGCTTCGGCGAAGCAGTTGTTCGGCAAGGATCGCGACGCGGGCGACAGCGTCGGCGGCGATTTCATGCGCGGCGGCGGAAGCCAGGACCCAAGCAGAAACCCGAACTCGTACCCGATGACGGACGAGCGAAAGTATCCGAGCGCCGTGACAGTGCTGGTGAACGGTGAAGTGGCCGGCCGTTACGATCTTGCGGATGATCCGGCCGATCATCGCGGCATCCTAAGCTGGTTCTCTCAGAGGCGCGACGGAAAGCTGCGCGAGGCCGGATCATATGGGCAGTTGCTGCGTGTCCCAATTCCTGTGTCGGCGCTCGGGATGGGAGCGCGAACCGGGACGCTTGTCGTACGGCTGGAGGTGAGTGACACGCTTCCGGGTGGGCTCGCGATTTATGGGCGGCGCTTCGGCCGGTACCCGGTAGATCCTAGCGTGTTATTCCTTATACGCTGACCACGTTGCTTAACCCAGAACCTGTCCCAATGTCTATTTTTCGCTCTCCTGCCCCCCGTCAGCTAAGCCTCGGCCTCGCGGTACTTCGTGTCGCCGTTGCAACGGTCTTCATCCGACACGGTGCGCAGAAGTTGTTCGTCGTTGGCTTCGGCGGTGTTACTGGCGCGTTCACACATATGGGCGTCCCATTTCCGGGCTTCACCGGCCCGCTCATCGGGCTGCTCGAGTTCTTCGGCGGCATTGCTCTCGTGCTAGGCCTCCTGACACGTCTGATCGCGCTCGGCCTCGTGTTCGACATGCTCGGTGCGATCGTCATGGTCAAGCTCAAGGGAGGATTCTCGGGCTATGAGCTCGAATTCCTGCTTCTCGGATCGAGCGTCGCTCTCGCTCTTATCGGAGCCGGCAGGCTCTCCGTCGACGCGCTGCTTGCTGGTCGTCAGCAGAAAAACGTCGCGAGTCAGATCGCGGAGTGAAGCAGCTCCGTGGCGCCTAATAGGTGGATGAGGGTGCGGGCTGACACGCCGACGTCGGGGTCCTGGAGAGCCGTAGCGGCCCGCCCTCTAGTGGCATGAAGGCGAACGGCCGAGGTTAGTGCAGCGAGCGTTCTAGTCTACGCGGCGCCAGATTTCCGTCGTGCTGTCGTTCGGGTTGCGGCCAGGCATTGTTGCGTCGATGTCCGATGCGCGGTACGTGTGGAACCACTGTTTGCCCTCGACCCGGCACGAAGCGGTGAAGCTCTGTCCTTCAGTTTTTGGGTTGACGAAGAGATTGATGTGCTCGGTGTATCTATGACCAGACACGTCGTAGGTCCCGTATCCGCCGGCCATCGCCGAATAGCGAAGGCTGTCCACTGTCGCTGTGAGAGGGATGGTGTCACGGTGATTCGCCGCCTGAAGCCACATGAAACGGTTCTTCGTGACGATCTTCGCTTGCCGAGCAGTGGTGAAGTCAGTGCGTTTGCCGCCGCTTATGGTGGCGACTCTTTCCCACACGCCTTGCACCTTGCATGCGGACGGGGCGGAGCTCAGCGTGTCACGATTGGAAACGAGCAGGGTTCCGGATAATCCCAACATCATCGTTGCGGCGAGCAGCCTTTTCGTCATGGTTGTATCCTGTTGATAGGGTGAAAGAATTTACCATCGATGGTGCCTTGAAAAGCTCATTTACGCTGTCAGACACGGGTCGTGCGCCAGAGATCGCGTCGGCGGCCTGCACGAACCGTCCTCACGGCACCCTAGGGACACGTGAGAATCTTATCAGGAGATCGCCTACACGGTTTTCCAGGATCTCGCGCGAAGGTAATCCTGGCATGTACTCGTTCGTGATGGTCGTTCAGTTTGCCTTCCTCCTGCTATTTCTGTTCACCGGCAAATCCTGGCACGCCCGCTAGCCGACACGCAGATTCGTATCATTCCCCTATGAACCTCGCTGTCAATCCACCCGTCCTCCCCATGCTCGCAAAGCGAGTCGGCGAGCTTCCACCCGGCGAAGACTGGATCTTCGAGCCGAAATGGGACGGCTTCCGCACGCTCATCTTCCGCGACGGCGACGAGGTGTTCATCCAGAGCCGGGACGAGAAGCCGCTCAATCGCTATTTCCCCGAGCTGATCGATCCAATCAAGGCGCAGCTCCCCAAACGCTGCGTCCTCGATGGCGAGATCGTCATCGCAACCAAAGAGGGTCTGGATTTCGACACGCTCCAGATGCGACTCCATCCCGCGGCGTCACGCGTGAATAAGTTGGCCGTCGAGACGCCAGCGTCAGTCGTCTTCTTTGATCTGCTCTGCGAGAACAATAACAATCTTTGCGACACTCCGTTCGCCAAGCGACGCGACAGACTCGAGGCCGTGCTCGCGGGTGCGGAGCCGCCGTTACATCTGACGCCAGCGACACGCGATAGATCTACTGCCGCGGACTGGTTTCGCCGCTTCGAAGGCGCTGGACTCGACGGTGTCATCGCGAAAGCCGAGGACGGAACGTACCAGCCGAACAAGCGTGTCATGCTGAAGGTCAAACACGAGCGCGATTGCGACTGCGTCGTCGCCGGTTTCCGCTGGCACAAAACAGGTGAGAAGACTTTGGTCGGCTCCCTGCTGCTCGGCCTTTACGACGACAGCGGAAATCTCCAGCACGTCGGCGTCTGCGCGAGCTTCACCAACGCGAAGCGGGCCGAGCTGGTGAAGTTTCTCGCTCCCTATCGCAAGAAGGCGCTCGAGGATCATCCGTGGCGAGATTGGGCGGAGGCACAGCCGAGCGCAGAGGCCGAGGGGCAGCGCATGCCCGGCGCGCAGAGTCGTTGGAGCGCGGGAAAGAATTTGTCGTGGGAGCCGCTGCGCCCGGAGCTCGTCGTCGAAGTCGCGTACGACCACATGCAGGGCGACCGCTTCCGGCACACCGCGCAGTTTCGTCGTTGGCGCAGCGACAAGCGTCCGCGTGACTGTGCCTACGACCAGCTCGAGGTCGTACCACCGCAGGAACTCGCAGCGATCTTTATCAGGCCGTTAAGCACAGGCCGAGGAGGCGTCAAATGAGAGACTGCTCTATCCAGCCCACAAATCATCCGGGAGACCTCGGCCGAGTGGCGGAAGCGCTCGCGTTGCTGGAGAGCAAGGCTGGCATACTGGCCAGCGTCACGAACCGGCTGGGCGACGAGGGGATCAACCTCGAGGCGCTTTACGTGGCGGGCATCGCTGATGACCTGGTCGAGCTCGCTATCGTCAGTGACAATCCCAAGAAAGCGAAAAAGATTCTTGAAGAGTTCTGACAGTTATGCCATTCACCAAACGCTCGCTTGGATTCTTTCGAGGACTCGGCCGGCACAACGAGAAGCCATGGTTCGAGGCACACCGCGACGAGTACGAAGCCGAGGTGCGACAGCCGATGCGCGAGCTGACTGAGGACCTCGATACCCACTTTGCGCAGTTCGCTCCGGAGATTGGCGGAGATCCAAAGAGATCGATGTTCCGCATATACCGCGACATCCGCTTCTCCAAGGACAAGTCTCCGTACAAGACCCACGCTGCCTGCTGGTTCCATCATCTCAACGCAGCACGCAGCGTGGGCTCGGAGGCAGAAGCGGGGAGTGCCGGTTATTACTTTCACCTCGAGCCGGGCGGGAGATCGCTGATCGGCGCCGGCATATGGATGCCTCCGCGGCCACAATTGAATAAACTGCGCGGCGCCATCGCCGACACTCCAGAGGCCTTCGAGAGAATTACGCGCTCGATCCCGCGGCGATTCGGTGGACTTGACGACGAAGGCACACTGAAGCGGATGCCGCGCGGTTACACCGAGGATCATCCAGCCGCGAAATGGCTGCGGTTCCAGTCGTTCACCAGCGGACGCACCCTGACCGATGCACAGGTGACCCATCCGGCATTGGCTTCTTTTCTGGCGCGCGAATATGAGGCGCTGCTGCCGCTCGTGCGGTGGCTGAACGGCGCGCTCGGCTTCAAGCCGGCGTCACGCCGGTGACCGTCGTGCAGAAAGCGTTCAGTCACGCAAGCGTGCATGAATCGGTCATCAACGTCTCCGAGCTGACGCGGCGCTTCGGCGCACGGACGGCCCTGTTTTCTGTGAGCCTGTCTCTGCCCCGCGGGGGCGTATACGGCCTCGTCGGCGCGAACGGAGCCGGCAAGACGACACTCATCAAACACATTCTCGGTCTGCTACGAGCCGAAAGCGGATCGGTGCGAGTCTTTGGTCTCGATCCGGTCGCCAATCCGGTCGCCGTCCTGTCGCGCATCGGCTATTTGTCCGAGGAGAATGACTTGCCCGGCTGGATGCGCGTTGATGAGGTCGTTTGTTACTCGCGCGCGTTCTATTCCGCCTGGGACGATGCCTACGCGACGGAGCTTGAGCGGGCGTTCGCGCTCGACCCCTCGGCGAAGGTCAAAACCCTCTCGAAGGGACAGAAGGCGCGACTGGGACTCCTGATCGCGCTCGCACATCGGCCTGAGCTGCTCGTACTGGATGAGCCGTCGTCCGGCCTCGATCCGATCGTTCGCCGAGACATTCTGGGTGCCGTGATTCGCACGATCGCTGATGAAGGTCGCACGGTGCTCTTTTCGTCTCACTTGCTGGAGGAAGTAGAGCAGGTCGCCGATCACGTCACGATGATCAATGACGGCAAGATCGTGCTAAGTGCACCGCTCGATCACATCAGGGAATCGCACCGGGTCGATGGACGCGTTCCCTCCCTGGATGAGATCTTCGTCGCTCATGTAGGAGCCTCCGCGACGTCCTCGGGGGTGTAAGTCGTGCGCTCGCCTGCCGCCGCAATCGCTTGGGAATTCCGACAACGGCATCGGTGGGGCCTAAGCGCTCTGACCGGCTATCTCGTGGTCCTTGCGACGATCAAGCTCGTCGTCGTCGCACGCGGCGTCCCCATTCATCTGGACACCCCCGAGAGTTTTGCGTTCGTGGTTGTCGTTCCCCTGACGGCGACGTTCACGTATTTCCTCGCGGTGTTCACGTTCGGCCTCGACGGCGACCTTGCCGCGCGCCAATCGACGTATCCGGCCCACATGTTCACGCGACCGGTGACGACTGCTGCACTCGCGGGCTGGCCGATGCTCTATGGCGCGGCAGCGATGATGATCCTGTGGCTGGCGACGAGAGCATTCGCACTTTGGCCGTCGGCAATCGAGGTCCCAATCATCTGGCCGGCGCTCCTGGCAGCGTCGCTCCTCGCCTGGACGCAGGCGCTGACTTGGATGCCGTATCCCCTGCCGGGTCTACGGATCATCATCACCGTGCTTTGGCTGGGTACGATCGACGCAGTCGCTCTCCTGGCGCTGCATTTCGAAGCGCATGAGTCCGTGATGATCTGGTTCCTGGTACCGCAGGTTCCACTCGCGTATCTCGTCGCGCGCTTCGCTGTGGCGCGCGCTCGTCGCGGCGACGTGCCCGATTGGCGCGTCGCGGTCGCCTGGCTTACGCCAATCGCACGCATTCGGTCGCGCCGCAGTGAGCATTTCCGATCGGCCACAAGCGCTCAAACGTGGTTCGAGTGGCGGCGAAACGGCCGATCGCTCCCAGCGTGGGTGGCTCTTCTGCTACCGTTCGAGCTGATGCTGCTCTGGGCAGCCGGCGATGCGACCGACCTCGTGTTCATGATGTTGATCATCGTTCTCCTCACTCCACCTTTCATGGCGACGTTCGCCGCAGCGACGGTGAGCAAGTCGATCGCAAACGCTAGCACGTCCTACGGCGTGACGTCGTTCATCGCGACGCGGCCGTTGACCAACGGCGGAATCATTGCCGCCAAACTGAAGATGACGATCCGGAGCACCATTGCCGCGTGGTTGCTCGTTCTGGTCGCGGTCCCTCTCGCGCTCGAGCTCTCTGGTACATCGGTTATCGTGCTCGACCGATGGCATAGCTTTAGCCAGGTGGTGGGAACACCGCGCGCAGTCGTCGCGTTTCTGTTGATACTCTCGGGATGCATCGCGTCGACATGGAAGCAGCTCGTCCAGAGTCTGTACATCGGCCTCACGGGGCGCGAAGCGCTCATCAAGGGGAGCGTGTTTCTTACCCTGGTGTTCCTGTTTCTCATCGGGCCGTTCGCCGGGTGGATCGTCGACAGCGGAAGACTGGGTGAGTTGTGGAGCGCTCTCCCTTGGATCTTCGCCGTTCTGGTCTCGATTAAAATGATCGCCGCAGTCTGGATCGCAGTGCGACTCTACCACGGGCGTCTCGTGAGCGATCGCACATTCGTGACCGGCGCGGCGTTCTGGTGCGTCGCGGTGCTCGCGCTCTACGGAGTGCTCGTGTGGCTGTTCGGTAGCCCGCACATCCCGCACTACCTGCTTATGTTGCTCGCGATCCTGGCAGTCCCACTCGCGCGGCTCTCGGCGGCCCCGCTCGCGCTCGCGTGGAATCGGCATCGCTGATGAAAGACAGAAGGATCGTACTCGGCGCGGCGCTGGCTCTGATCGGCCTGCCTGTAGTGATCGTTCCGATCGAGGCCGTCTCGTTCTACTCGGCGAATCGGGACAACGGCTCCTTCGTTTCGTCGGGCGAGAAACGGGAATATCTGCTCTATGTCCCGGGTAGCTACGATCGATCCCGGTCCACACCACTCGTAATAAGCATGCACGGCGCGGGACTGTGGGGTGCAGCTCAAAAAGAGACGAGCCAATGGAACAAGCTGGCCGACAACCGGGGCTTCATCGTCGTTTATCCGTCGGGGATTGGCGGCAAGGGGGTGAGGATCTGGCGCGCGGAGCCAGGATCCGGTCTGATGAAGGACGTCAAATTCATCGCAGAGCTGATCGACACGCTGAAGGTGTCTTACAACATCGACACGACCCGAATCTACGCCAACGGACTTTCCAATGGCGGCGGAATGTCGTTCGCCCTGTCCTGCACGCTGTCCGACCGCATCGCGGCCGTCGGGATGGTGGCAGCGGCGGAAACGCTGCCCTGGAGCTGGTGCACAGACCATCGTCCGGTTCCAATGATTGCGTTTCACGGGACAGCCGATCCGGAGGTTCCGTACAACGGCGGCTCTTCGTGGGTATCGCCGAGGCCGTTTCCGAGCACGCCGAAGTGGGCGGCGAATTGGGCGCGAAGAAACAAGTGTGAGTCCAATCCGGTTGAATCGACGGTGGCGGCCGATGTCACTCGTCGCGTTTACACGAGCTGCGCTGACAACGCGGACGTGTTGCTCTACACCATTCAGGGAGGAGGCCACACCTGGCCTGGCGGAACTCCGCTGCCGGAATGGTTCGTCGGTCGCACCACTCGCAGCATCGATGCTACGAGCCTGATGTGGTCGTTCTTTCGCGACCATCCTCTCCAAAGGCGCTAACGGCCAAGGGCTCCGATTCGCCGTAACTTTGAGTCGTCTCAACGCGTAGGGCATCCTATACCATGAGGAGATCCTCATGATTCGACGCTCCAGGGTTTGGCCGGCAGTTGTGGCCTTCTTCATCATCATCAACGTGGGTGGCGCAGCATTCGCTATCGCCATGGGCGAGCCGATCCACGCTCTCGCCCACGCCGTGCTGCTCCTGGTTGGATACGTCGGTTGGCTGGTCGCGCCGTGGCGACGGGGTCGGGAGCCAGAACTGCCGCAGCAGTTGCCCGATGAGCGGATCGAGTACCTGCAACAGTCGGTAGACGCCGTTGCGCTCGAAGTGGAACGGCTTGGCGAATCGCAGCGCTTCAACGAGAAACTGCGAGCAGTGCGAGACGAGATCGCACCAAAAAAGGAGCAGTGATGGATCAGAGAACGAATCAGCGCCTCACCTGGATCGGTGTGCTGCTTATCGTCGTCGGCTTTCTCGGGCATTTTTTCGCGGCGCGAGCGATCGGCACCTACATCTACTACAGAGATCACATCTTCGGCTTCTTTCTGATACTGGTCGTGACCAGCCCAATAATAGCTGGCTTGGGCTGGAAATTCTGGAAAGGCCGCACTGACATCACGCTGTTCATCGTCGGCGTGGTTCAGGCGCTATTCGGCATCGTGATCTACCTAATGCGGTATCATATCGCATAAACTCGGCGTGCAGTACGGACTCCCAGACACATGCCCTCGGGTTTTACCGGACAGTCTCTCCGAACGAAGTAATCGGATCCACATCGACCGGAACGCTACCAGTCCTGCTCAAGGCTGCTTGTAAATCGGCCGGCATAGTTCCGTATTTCGTGAACCACGCCTCAGCTCTGCTACGATTCCCGGTCGCCTCGATCTCGAGCAGCTCCTTCGCCAGACTCGCCACAGCCACCGGCATCCTCGCGAAATCGATCGCATAGCGACCGGTCGCCTCACGCGTGATGGCGCCATGCTCCACAAAATAGTTGAACTCCATCATCTCCGCCCTGGCGTGGGCTTCGGCCACTCCAAACCGCACGGTGCGGAAGATTCCCGCCACGTGCGAGGCGTAGTAGTCGTGCGCGCGGGATTTCGGAAGCACGCCCTTGTTCATCAGCCAGTCGAGTCCGTAGAGACCTACGATGTCGGCCTTCGCTTCCTCCAGGCCGCTATAGATCGGACCGATCGATTCGCGGATGTCCGTCTGCTTTCCGGCAACGCGCGAATACGCCGGACCCAGACCGTGAGAAATCTCGTGCATCACGACGACGGACAGATATCCGTCCATCGACGCGAGATTCGCCTGATCCTCGCGCATCAGCAGCTTGCCGATCGGAAGCACGACGTAGTTCACGCGCGCGTCCATGAAGTTCTTGAAGAAGATCTTCTTCGTCCCCTTCTCGGCGTGAATGCGCGGATCGTTGGGCAGATTGTCCGCGACCGCCTGATAGCCGTGGCGCAGATCTCCGCTCCGATACGGTGTGTCCATCACTTCCATCGGTGTCGGATGTCCGGCATTCGATGGCTTGTCCCCGGCGGCGAGCGGCAGCGCGTCCTGGATGTCTGACACGTATTTCTTGTACGTCGCGAGCTTGGCGCTCTCGCCCGGATTCCTGATCATCACCGCCACGCCGTACGATGCTTTGACGCCGAGCAGGTCGTCGAGGTACGTCTCGTAGGGCGCCATGATCACGTCGAACTTCGGATTGTCGAGATCGACCCAGGCGAGATCACTCTTGTAGTAATCGTCGGTCAGCAGCGCATCGGCGCGAAGACGCAGGAAATTGGCGAACGCCTTGTCGTCACTCAATGCGGCCGCATCACGCAACGCCTTGGCCGCCGGCACAACCCATTGCTTGTACTCGACGTGATACGGAACTCCGACGAGATCGCTGCCGCTTCGCTTGACGACCGTCCACGGATTGTAGATCTCGGTTTTCTTCGCGGGGTGTGCGGCGACGTAGTCCTCGATCTCCTTCCGCGTAATTCCGGCGGGGTAGAGCGCGTGGCCTGGCTCGTAGACAGTGCCGGCCAGAAAGGGCTTGTTCCCCTCGAGGAGGTCGTATCGGCTCCCGTTGATCAACAAAAAGTGGCGAATCTGTTTCTCGGTCGGACCCGGACAGTTTGCGAGCGCTTTGTAGAGCGTGAGCCCATCGGGGTCCGCCTGTCGCCAGTAGATGCTCTCGAAGTACTGTCCCGCCTCGACGAGCTTGCGCGCCATTCTCACTTCGCGCGCCGAGAGTCCGGCGGTTGAAAATGGCATCCGAACCGGCCGGAACTTGGCGAGCTGCGCAGCGATGTTCTCGGTCGGGACGGGGTGCGACGAGCAGCTCGGTGGCGAGCTACCTACGGCACCAGTGGGAGCGCGATGCGCGGGTGTCGCGCCAATCGATGCTAGGGCGGCGCCTGCGAAAAGGAGCGGATGAATTCTCATAAGAATAAAATTAATGCTAGTGGGGTTTCCCGCGCGCCTCGTGCCACACGCGCGTAGGGTCTTCATCAGGGTCGGGGGTCTCCTGCACCGGCCTGATCTTCTCCGGAACGTTGCGCAGATTGACCCGGATCCGGGTCCACGTCGACGACCGGCCGCGCATCGAATCGACGAGCACGTCGTCGACTGCGAGATGAGACGCTGCATCGGGGTGTGTCTTCTTCCACCGCTCGAGACCTCCCAGCGCCGCATCCTTATTCGGCGAGTTGGCGACGACGATCAGCGGCATCTTCGCTCTCGCCTTCGCGGCTGTCTTCTTTGCCGCCACCTTCTTGGTCGGCGTCTTTCTGGTCGCCGTCGTTTCGCCAGCCGTTTTCCTGGCTGCGGTCTTTGCACCCTTCGCGCGGGAGGGCGCGACGCGTGCCGCCTCGCCCTCCATCTTGCGAAAGTGCGGCGGCCACGGCGCGTCGCCGAGTCCGGCCGCTTCGTCGCGGTCAGCTAGTTCAAGCAACTGCTCCAATGAACCGTGCGTTAGCTCCATTCGCACATTCGGATCGCCGATCGCCTTGAACCGCGCCGGCATCGTCAGCACTGTGAACTCGCTCGGCTCGCAATCAGGAACCTCCTCCCAACGCAGCGGTGCGGAGACGCGCGCGTCAGGAAGCGGACGTATCGAATAGGCCGAGCAAGTGGTGCGGTCCTTGGCGTTCTGGTTGTAGTCGAGAAAGACGCCATGCCGCTCTTCCTTCCACCACTTCGACGTCGCGATCTTCGGCGCGCGTCGCTCGATCTCGCGCGAGAGCGCCAGCGCGGCGCGTCTGACTTCGGTGAACGTCCAGCGCTGCTCGATGCGAACGTTCACGTGCATCCCGCGGGATCCGCTCGTCTTCGGCCAGCCTTTGAGTCCCATTTCCTCGAGCAGCTTCTGCACCTCGATCGCCACACGACGAACGTCCCCCCATCCCACGCCTGGTCCTGGATCGAGATCGATGCGCAGCTCATCGGGGTGATCGAGATCGTTCGTGCGCACGGCGTGTGGATGCAGCTCGATGCAGCCGAGATTCACGATCCACGCGAGGCCAGCAGCGTTGTCGACGACCACTTCTTCGGCGGTGCGTCCCGATGGAAACGAGAGAGTGACGGTCCTCAGCCACTCCGGACGATTCTCCGGCGCGCGCTTCTGATAGAACGGCTCGCGCTCCGCGCCGTTGACGAACCGCTTGAGCATGCTCGGCCTGTCGCGGATCCCGGCGACAGCGCCATTCGCGACGGCCAGGTAATACTGGACGACCTCGAGCTTGGACAGCTTGACGTCGCGCGAGAAGTAGGGTTTGTTCGGATTCGAGATCCGGACCTCTCGCCCGTCAATCGAGAGAACTTCTAGTGACTCTTCCTTCGGCACGGTGAGAGTGTAACATTCGGCGCATCAAACCCAAAGGACCTGCCTGGATCCAGGAGGTGGCTACATGAAGGTCGAAGTCGTCGAACGACCAGCGCTCCGTCTTGCGAGCGTCAGACACGTGGGATCCTACATGGGTATCCGCGAAGTATTCGGACGTCTGAATGACCTCACTACGGCAGCGGAATCGAGCAATCCGGATACGATCATGGTCGGCATCTAACGCTATCTTTCCTTGGAATAGAGCCGATAGACACATCGAAAGCAGTACCCATTAAGGACAACTCATTTGCTTCCACTAACTCTCGCCGCAGTACTGCTCACGTGCGCCGTCTACATTTATCGGCGGCGCACGTTGAGTCCCGAGCAACCGCCATCCGCGATGACGGAGGAGCAAATCAAGCAACAGTGGCGCAAGCTCGGCTTCTATTG
>JANMWS010000200.1:0-7879 GCA_031394125.1 Gemmatimonadales bacterium | reverse complement strand
GCGCCGCCTGCTCTCCCAATCGCCGGGTACAGAGTAATATCGTGGCATTGACTCGGGCCGGGCCCAGGACCGGGTTTGCCTGACGGCTTCTCTCCAAACATTCTCGTAACGATGGCCTGAAAGTCACGTCGCAACGTCGCGCTGTCCGCAGCGGTGGGGGCACCGCTGCCGTGACGCGCTCTGACAATGCTGTCCAGCTGCTCGGCGACCAAGTTGCTGGACACAACTTTCTCCTCTCCCAAGACCATCGCGGTGTAAGCTCCGCGCGCCTTCGCTGATTCCATTTCCTTTTTGTGCTTAGCTTCTCGCTCAGCGAGGTCAACGGCGGTTGGACCGTGAGTGGCCGGCTCGGTAAGACCTGTAAATATCCGCGGCGAGGTGACGATCGCCGCCTGCTCGGGATGAGCCAGTGGCACCTTGATCACTTCAATGCGGAACAGCGCCGAGCTCGGGTCCTTGTCGGGAGAAAGGTCCACACAGCCCGCCAGCTCGCTCGCCGATCGCACTTGGCCGGAACCAGAGATGTAAACGTAGGCGTTGTTGGGATCCTTCGGATCGACGAGCAGGCTGTGGGTGTGCGATCCGCGGCAGGTCTGCACGTTGCCGACGCTCTTCGGATTACTGATGTCGCTGATGTCGAAGATGCGGATCCCGCGCAGCCGGTCCCCGCTGACGGTGTCCTTTACTCCCTGAGGTCCGCAGTCGAGTCTCGCACTGAGGTCCTCGCCGGAGACGAACAGCAGATTCCGGTACACCGAGACGTCGCTCTGCGATGCCGGACACACGTACGCCGTTTTGAGCACGGGCTGACGGGGATTCGAGATGTCCCAGACCTGGTAGCCGCTGAAGCTCCCCTGAATCGCGTAGTGGCCGGTGAAGGCAAGATCGGAGTTGATCCCGGCGGCGAACTTCTCGGAGGGCCTGGTCTCCGACAGCACCCGCAGATTCCAGATTGCCTCCGCGGCGTCGTACGCTCCGGCACGGAGTCCGACACGCGGATCCGGAGTCGGTGGCGAAAGAGACATATCCACCGCCGGAGTCGCCGAAGTTTGCGCCTGGAGAGTCGAAGTGGCGAACGTCGCGGCGAAAACCATCACGGCCAACGCCGTCGCAAATGACGGAACCGTCGAGCGTGATCGGCGGCGGATCGGAAGATTGAAGCTCATTTTGAGTTCCTCTGAACGTGGATGATGCGGGTTTGCAACGGCGGGTCTCTACTGTACGCTTGCGCCGAATATCATGGGCGCCAGCATTTTCTGCATGCGTTCGATCTCGATGGTCTGATCTGCGCTGACGTCCGAGGCCATCTTGAAGACGGTGATGTCCTGGGCGGCTCCGTACGTGGCGAACAGCTCGTTCACCATGGTGACTGCTCCGCGGTGGTGCTGGATCATGAAGGTGAGAAATAGCCGGTCGAACTCCTTACTGCGGGCCTCGTCGAGTTGTTTCAACTGGGATTCGCTGAGCATCCCCGGCATCAGCATCTCGTGGGTCATGCCGTTCATGTTCATCATCATGCCGTGCGGGTTCGCATCGGGCACGGGCTGGTGGCGATCGCGGAGCCACTTCTGCATCGCGGTGATCTCGTCGTTCTGGGCGTTGATGATCCTGTCAGCGAGGGTCTGCACCGAGGGACTGGCGCCGTGCGACGATGCCCATTCCGCCATCACCAGCGCCTGCGCGTGGTGGGAGATCATGCCGCCCATGAAATGGATGTCCGCCGCGGTATAGGCGTGCTGGGCATCGAGGGCAGTATCGATCGTCCGGATTGGGGTGCGGGGGACGGCGATTTCCGCTGGTGTCTGCTGCGCGCGACTCGCGCTGGCGCAGCCGGCGGCAGCAAAGAGCACAAACAACTGTGTGGGGAATATTCTAGCTGCGCCTCTCATACTGCAGCACAGTAACGCATCGCACAGTGCGCCGACCAGTGGTCAGACACGACTACTTAGCCGGCGTCGCGCCACCCGCGATTGGCGAAGTATTGGCGCAACTGCTCCGGATCGGCGCCCGGGTCGGCGAGAGCCACGTAACCGTCCGGTCGTACGAGATACATGGCTCCATTCTGCAGACCTGCCCGGCGCATCGCTGACTCCCAAGGGAAGACATGAAGCGGAAGCCCAAGCTCCCTGCACCCCTGTCGGACCCCGCTTCCCGCGTCCCGCCTCCCGCTTCCCGCCTCCGCATATACATGCACCTGCCACTTCAGCGATGTGAGCGGCGCGAAGTTGTCTTGACCTGATGCGAGCTCGACCCAGGGCAATCGATCCCCGCCGCGTACTTTACCCGCCGCGCCGGAGCTCAATGGGCTGTCGCGGTAGTTGACCCGAGTCTGCGATACCGTCATGAAAAGCAGGCGACGAAATGCTCGGAGTCGAGAGACTATCGGTACGAGGAGCGGAACGATCCGTGTGCGCACAACACTGGCGATGCCACCGCGACTCGTGACGACCGTAAATCCACGATCGGTGGTCGCGACGAGGCGTTGCGCGAAGGGGATCCGTTCCGGCTCGTAGGTGTCGAGAAGGTTTTCGGGCGCGTCGTTCTTCAACACCGCGGCGATCTTCCACGCCAGGTTCACGGCGTCGCCGATCCCGGTGTTCATGCCCTGTCCGCCGACCGGACTGTGGATGTGCGCGGCGTCGCCGAGGAGGAAAGCGCGCCTGTCGCGGAAGCGGAGCGCGACGCGATGGTGCACGCGATAGCTCGAAAACCAGTTCACCTTTTCGACGTCGAGCTTGAGGTGTTCGATAGCCTTGCCCCTCACGTCCTCGAAACTGAGTCTGCCGTAATCGGCCTCGGGCAGATCCCGAACCGTTCCAACCAGACGCACGTGTCCCTTGCCCTTGAGAGGGAAGAGAATGATGAAGTCGGCATCTTCGATATCGACGGTGAGGTCTCCATCGACTCTCTCGCCCCTTGCCACTACATCAGCGACATAGAAGAGACCGGTGTATGTTCCGCCCGGAAACCCGATACCCAGCTGCGCGCGGACGGTTGACGACGCTCCGTCACAGCCCGCGAGATACGATGCTTCGCAAACTTCCTCCGAGCCGTCGGGCCGCCGGAGAGTCGCCGTCACTTCGGTGTCGTGCTGCGTGAAGCGCAGCAACTCGGTTTGCCGCTCGACCCGAACGCCGAGTGCCCCCAAGCGCTCGATCAGTAATTTCTCGTGAGCGTCCTGAGGAAAGACGAGCGCGAACGCATACGGAGTCAGTCCTTCTCCCGTGCGCTCCAGCGGCACGCGGCCAGCTTGGCGCCCTTTCACCCACAAATTCAGATTCCTGATCTTGATTCCGCCCGCTACGACTGCGTCGTCCAATCCAACCTGGTGGTAGAACTCCAGCGTGCGTGCCTGCACGGCCAGCGCGCGAGAAGTCGTGCCAGACTCCGCGGTTTTGTCGACGATCCGTACCTTGACGCCGAGCTTCGTCAACCAGAGCGCGAGCACAAGGCCGGTTGGCCCGGCTCCGGTGATCAGGACAGGCTTGTCAGAGCGCTCCGTCTTTTATTGTCCTCCGACATAGACTCTAAGCGTCACCGGTCCAATCTGCTGGCCGTCAGCGTCGGCGAACCAAGTAATCGTTTGCCATTGAGATTTCTCGAGTCTCGGTGCCACGAGGCGGATTCGCAAAGTGAGGTCGTCGCGCGCGGCAGCGATAAAGGTGGTCGTTGGCCAGGGATGAGCGTGCTGTGCCGAAGTGCTGTCTACCACCCAGCCTGGGGGAAGCTGCGTTCGCAAATGGAGCGTAACCGGCTTGTCCGTAGTGTTGTGGACCAGCAGCAGCACCGGAAAATGCTCTTCGCTTCCGACGCCTAGCTCGGGCGAGAGCAGCGCGGGCATGACGTCGAGATTGTGCGCGGGATAAAACCGCCTATAGAACGCCCACCCTTCACCCAGCTCCATCGACACGCCGGCAGCATTCTCAGGCGGCCGATATCCGCGTACTGGTGCGAATGCGATCGCCGCTGCGCCAACTCCATCCATGATGTCACCGGTAACGGCGCCGCCTATCAACGACTTGGCTAGCACAAACGGCAGTGGCTGCTCGTAATCATGGAGGTTGCTCGCCGCCAGAGCATCTGCCGGCTCGTCGCCATACTGGGTGCGATGGAACGACAGCTCTTTCGCGGCGAGTCGCGCGTAGGAGACGTGCTGCGACGGCGACACCGCCGTCATCGAATATTCCGGACCTTTGCCTTTCAGGAAATCGAAGTGCGAGGCATCAGTATAGTAGTAGAGTTTCTTCGGCTGCCACGCGCGCAATCCTTCCATAAGGTTGCCGTACCACAATCGGTCTTCGGGCGCTGCGACTTGTTCAGGAAACCAGGTCGGATCGCCGGCGAGGTCGAATGCCTCGGTGGCAATGACCGCTGCGGCCTGATGGTCTTCGTGATTTTCACCGACTACTGTAGCGGGCAACATCGTGATGACGACTTCCGGCCGAGTCAGTCTGATGAATCGCACCGCTTCGCCGAGTGAGCTGCCGTGGTTAGACGTCTCGAGGGAGCGAAGCACGTCGGCGACATCCTGGCCCGGAGTGTCCGGCGCGCGCAGGAAAAAAACGTTGGTGATGCCGATCGAGGCGAGTGCCTGTCGCGTTTCTATCTCGCGTATCTCACCGAGTGAACGCGCCTGCTCGTAACCGACGAGATTCTGCCCGGCATCACCGCGAGTGGTGACGACGACGGCGACACGCCGGTGCTCGTCGAGTACAGCTTTAGCCAGGTATCCCGCGATTGTGGACTCGTCATCAGGGTGGGGCGTGATGACGAGAATGTCGGCCTTGAACCGTTGGTCAGCTGGTGGATTCGCGGGCGCTTGCGATCGGGCAACCTGCGCAACCACTACTATTGAAAGGCAATTGATCAGTGCGAAGCATGCTCGTCTGTCCAGCGTCATGCCCGAAAGTACGGCCTCCCGCGCCGCCGTTCCAGAGTGCAGTGTATAGTATGCCCACTCCGGTACACGCTTTCATCGCCGTGGCACTCGCCGCGCTGGCGCCGCTCTCGACGCAGGCTCAGAACAGAGGGCCGATTCTCGCCGTGTTCGCCCACCCCGACGACGAGCGCGTCATCGGCCCGCTGCTGTCGCGACTCGCGAGAGAGGGCCGCGAGACCCATCTCCTGATCGCGACCGATGGTTCCCAGGGCGTTCGCGATTTCTCCCACATCCCGGCTGGAGCGGATCTGGCGGCCGCACGCGTGAAAGAGGCGAGCTGCGCCGCCAGCCGGCTCGGTGTGCGAAAGCTGCACCTGCTCGGTCTTCCCGACGGCGGCCTCGCATCGTTCGAAGTGCTGGGCAAGCTACGGTCGGGGCTCACGGCAATCATCGATTCGGTCAAGCCAGCAGCGATCATTACCTTCGGCCCGGAAGGAGGGACGGGACATCCAGACCACCGCCTGGTGGGAAATGTCACGACCCAGATCGTGCAGAGCGACGCGCGCTACGCGAACATCGATCTGCTGTACGCCTCACTGCCGAGTGAGCGTCTGCGCACCGCACCGCCGGCGGAGCCAACCGTGAACGGCATGGCGGAGGCGCTGCTCACCGTGCGCGTGCCGTTCGAGGAGCGAGACCTCGTTGCAGGACGCGAGGAGTTCGCGTGTCATCGCACGCAGTACGCGCCCGCGGAGATGGATGCCGTGAACAAGTATCTCGAGCACGCGTGGAACGGCACCGTGTGGATGCGTCCGTGGAATGGGACGCTGCACGATCCTGGAATCTTCCGGCCGTAGGCGGGCGGCAACGTTTGACCAAAGAGCGCAGCTGACCAGACAAGGAACAAGGACAAGCCCTTCGCACGGCTCGACCAAACTCTACGAAAGGCGATCCACCGGGCTTACCTGAACCGCTTTCGACCGTCTTAGCATCCACCCGTACAACCACACAATCGCGCCTACGAACCCGATCACCCCGAGCCAGGGTGCCGGCGCAAAATTCTCAGGCACAAGCGCGATCGGCGCATCCCTCGAGAGGGCGACAATAAGTCCGGCGTTGATCACACCCCAAATGCTCTCGCCGACAATCAATCCCGACGCCACCAGCGTTCCCAGTCGCTGCGCGCGCTCAGGATTCGGCATCGAGCGACTGCGCCCGTCATACCAGTGAGAAATCACCGCCCCGATGATCACCGCGAAGGTGGCTGACATCGGGAGATAAATTCCGATGCCCACCGCCAAGGGCGGGATGCGGAGCTTCTTCATCGCGCCAAGCGCCGCGTCGAGCAAAACGAGACCGACACCAACAGCCGCGCCGATGCCGAGCATCTTCCATTCGAGCTTGCCGCCGATCACTCCCTCGGCCAGCGCCGAGATCAGCGTCGCCTGTGGAGCGGGCAGCGGGTTCGCCGCGACCACGTTGAGGTTCGGCGCGCCCGCGAAGCCATACGCCTTGGCGAGCAGATTGAGCACGAACGGAATCACCGACGCACCAGCGGCCACACCGACGATCAGCGCGATCTGCTGACGCATGGGTGAAGCGCCAACGAGCTGGCCGGTCTTCAGATCCTGCAAGTTGTCGTTCGAGATCGTCGCGCACGCAAACACGATCGCCGTCACGAACAGCGCGAATGCCACGAGCGCATGACGTGTCTCCGCCGTCGGCGACACGGCGAGGGTGATCAACGACGCGCAGATCACGATGGACAGAATGCCGACGCCAGAAATCGGGCTGTTCGAGGCGCCAATAAGGCCCGCCATGTACCCGGACACTGCGGCGATGACGAATCCGATGATCAGCACGAACGGAATCGCAATCAACGTCAGCTTTAGCGCACTCGGCGCGAGGACGGTCGACCGCGCGAAGGTCCAGGCGAGCCACGCTGTGATCACCATGCAGACGGCCGTCAGTATGTAGATCCATGAGGGCGGGATGTCGCGGTCAAGATCGTCCGCTGTGGCCACGGCGCGAGAAGCGACGAGAGTGCTCACGAGTCCGCCCACTACGGGCTTGGCCAGCCTTATCAGCGTATATACCGCGGCGACGGCGATCGTGCCCGCACCGATGAACCGCACCTGCGTGCGCCAGATCGCGATCGTGTGGTCAGCCAGTGACACGCCGGCAGCCGCTGGCTGCATCGACGTCAGAATCGGCACGGCGATCCCCCACGAGATCACGCCACCGACCAGCATCGCCATACCAACAGAAAGTCCAACGAGGTGACCCGCGCCGAGCAGCGCGAGCGACCACGCGAAGTTGTAGCCGCTCGACGCCGTCGCGCCGATGCGGAAGAAGCCGTTGAGCTCAGCGCCGGCAACGCGCGTCGCCGCAATTATCGCGAGCCCCGCCGAGGCGACGGAGCCGAGGATGACGGCGGTGAGTCCTTCTCTGGCTTCGCCTGTTTCGTCCTTCGTCTCGCCGCGCGTCCCCGATCCAACCTTCAACACCTCGGCGGCCGCGACGCCCTCGGGGTAGGGAAGGTCGGAGTTCGTCACCAGCGCGCGCCGCAGGGGAATCGTGAACAGCACACCGAGCACACCGCCGGCGAGGCAGATGAAAAACGATTGCCAGAAGGGGAATTCCGTCCACCAGCCGACGATCACGAGTCCCGGCAGAACAAAGATGATCGCCGAGAGAGTGCCGGCAGCGGAGGCGACGGTCTGGACGATGTTGTTCTCGAGGATCGACGAGTCCTTGAATGCGCTCAGGATCGCCATCGAGATCACCGCCGCAGGGATCGACGAGGCGAAGGTGAGGCCGACCTTGAGGCCGAGGTAGATATTGGCCGCAGTGAAGACCGTCGTGATGAGGGCGCCGAGAATCAAGGCGCGTATCGTGAGTTCTTTGGGTTTCATATGGACTAAATCCTACACCAAACGGGGAAGGGCCACGAGTACCGCCCGGGTCCGTACCATCTTCGGTCCCGATTTTGTTATTGCC
>JANMWS010000151.1:0-3753 GCA_031394125.1 Gemmatimonadales bacterium | reverse complement strand
CGCGCGACGCCCCGCATCGATCACCTCCGGGACGAGACAGGGAGTGACGATGAACTCCGCGCCGGCATCCGCGGCGCGCCTGGCCGTGTCGGCGTCCGTCACAGTGCCCGCGCCAACCAGCACCTTGTCGCCGAAGTGCTTAGCCACGGAAGCGATCGCTTCGATCGCGCCTGGAACCGTCATCGTGATCTCGGCGACGGTGAGTCCCGCCTCCGCGAGCGCCTCCACAACCGCCTTCGCGGCGTCGGCGCTGTCCGCGCGGATGACTGGAATGATTCCGACATCGCGAAGCGTGGATAGCGCCGCGGATCGCGAGCGGGTCCTTGTAGTCAGCGTGACACGCGCAGGCTCGCGCCTCGGAGGAGCTGGTCCACATCGCTCCGCGTGACCAGGCAGAAATCGCCCGGGATGCTGTGCTTGAGCGCGGAGGTCGCAGTTGCGAACCGTACCGCGTCATCCCACCCACGATCCTCGAGGCGGCTCACGATCAGCCCGGCGCTGAATGCGTCGCCCGCGCCGATGCGATCCACGACCTCGACCTCGTAACGCGGCGCACGGTGGACGGTGCCTTCCGCGACGACGATCGCGCTCCAGGTGTTCAACAACACTCGGGGATTCTCTCGCAGCGTGACGGCCACGGCGCGAAGGTCGAACCGCTCCTCGAGCGTCCGCGCGACCTGCGCGTACGACTCCGCGTCGACGCGGTCGTAGCTCTCGGATTTATCGCCGCCGATACCGAAGACCACGCGTGTGTCCTCCTCCGTCGTCATGAGGATATCGACGTGCTCCATCAACGGCTCCTGCACCGCGCGCGCCTTCTCAGCGCTCCACAGCTTGCTCCGGTAATTGAGATCGTAGCTGACCGTGAGCCCCGCTTTTTTCGCCGCGACCAATGACTCCGCAGTGACCTTGGCAGCGGATTCACTGAGCGCCGGCGTGATCCCACTGACGTGAAACCAGCGCGCGCCGTCAAACACGGACGCCCAGTCAATGCTGCCCGGCTTGATCCGGCTGATGGCGGACGCCGCGCGGTCGTACAACACACTGCTCGCGCGAGGCGCCGCTCCAAGCTCGGCGAAGTACAGACCCGCGCGGTCGTCCGCGGTCCACTCGACATGTACATCCACGCCTTGTTCGCGGGCGCGATTGGCGATCATGCGGCCTAGGGCATTCTCTGGGAGACGTGACACCCAGCGCGAGGTGATGCCCAGCCGAGCGGCCGCGACAGCGACGTTCAACTCGCCGCCGCCGACGTGGACGTCAAAGCTGTGGGCCTGCTCGAGCCGCTGAAAAGCCGGCGGCGAGAGCCGCACCATGGCTTCGCCGAATGTGACGAGATCCATGCGCAATCTTACGTTCCTACCAACCTACTCACCAGATTCTACCGAATCATGTCTTTTCCGGGGCTCGACCTAACGGGCCGTATCGCCGTCGTCATCGGCGCAACTTCGGGGATCGGTAAAGCGATCGCGCTCGGCCTCGCCGACGCGGGCGCCGATGTCGTCCCCACGGGTCGTCGTACCATGCTCGCGAAAGAGGCGGCGCGTGACGTCGAAGCTCGCGGACGACGCTCGCTCGCGATGGCGGCTGACGTCGGAGATGCCGATTCCCTACAGGCTCTCGCAGACGCGACGATCGAGAAGTTCGGCAAAGTCGACATCCTGGTGAACGCGGCGGGCCGCACGGTGAGGCGCCCGACGCTCGAGGTCTCCGACGCCGAGTGGAATGAGATCATGGACACGAATCTCACGGGGATGCTGCGTGCCTGCCGAGTCTTCGGACGCCACATGATCGAGCGGCGTTATGGGCGCATTATCAATATCGGATCGCTCACGTCCGTGGTCGCGTTGTACGAGGTTGCAGCGTATGGCGCGAGCAAAGCCGGGGTGGCCGCGCTCACGAAATCTCTCGCGGTCGAGTGGGCGCCGCATGGCGTTTGCGTGAACGCGATCCTGCCCGGTGTCTTCCGAACGGCGCTCAACGAGGGTTTGCTCGACGGCACCGATCGCGGCCGTGAGCTGTTGATGCGCACGCCGATGAAGCGGTTCGGACAGCCGGAAGAGGTCGCGGGGGCCGCCGTCTTTCTCGCGTCCGAGGCGGCGAGCTTCGTCACGGGACACTTGCTGGCGGTCGACGGTGGCTTTCTCGCGAGCGGCGTGAATCAGTAGCGAACAACCTCCACTCTGTCAAAGAAAAAGCGCCGCGAGCGTAGACGCCGGCGGTGCTTCCCCTAGCGGTCGGTTTGCAGGGAGAAAACTCACTCCAAACCGACCGCTTTACTGCTTAGTATCTATTTGGGAGCGTCAGCAGCGTTGACGTACTGAAGTCCCCAGGGCCCCTGTCCGTGAAGCTGGATAATCGTTTTGCCTTTGGTCCAAGCGAAATGATGAACCCCTTCCGGAATCATTCCGAACGTTCCGGTGGGGAGCGCGATTCCACCTTTGGTCGTGAACTTGTCCCCCATGCCGACGCTCAGCGCACCGCTTATTACGGTGACATGCTCATCGGCGTGATGGAAATGCGGTGGAATCCTATACCCTGGTGGCATCATAAGACGCATCGTGAACGCTCCCGATTTCATCGGATCGCCGTCGAGCACCGCGAGTTTCGCCCCTGCTGGTAGAATAGATGGTGCTGGTCCCCACTTGAGCGAATTGGGCGACGACACGCTGGGCGACCTTCCCGTCTGAGCGGCTGCGACGGTCGCGCAGCAAAGGGCTGCGATACAAAGTGCGTACTTGCGCATACGATCTCCTGGAAAAGGACTGTGTCGACGAAGATGCCGGTCATTGGCGGGGAGTCAAGATGTGCTTGCTGGACTTAGGCGCATCGACGGTCGCATGTTGATCGGATGAAAGGTATCGGCGCGTGAGTCCGCTAACGATGTTCGGATTTGTTGCTGTGGCGGCGATGCTTCTCTTCTATGCGCTCGAGCATCGGAGTCGCTGGTTCATTCTGGCGTTTGCGGGAGCGTGCGTGCTGGCGTCAGCGTACGGGTTTCTTCAAGGGGCGTGGCCTTTCGGTATCGTCGAGGCAATCTGGTCCGTTGTAGCGCTGAGGCGCTGGTGGGCCGCGCGTTCATCGGCGAAAGGGCGGTAGTTCCGCATCGAGAAATCCCTCCGCACCAGTAAGAAAACGGAACACCGCTCGGTCATGCCGCCGTGCCTTTGGTCGCTTAAATTGACTCCCAATGGGATTTACGATTTATAACCCAGCCGCGGTCCAATCTGAGGCGCCATTGAGCGGCTCCGCTGGCGCTGACTTCGATGAGACTGTCGATACCGAAGCCGATAAGTGCAACGCTGCCGGCGAGCGACCCAGCAATCAGTGAATCGATCGCTTCAAGGCTATTGTAGCCGATAGTCGCGTAGCTGAGGCGTATGCCGTGGAGAGCGAGCTCTTCTCGCGTAGCGACGCTGACCTCTTCCCCAGTGGTACGGGCGGGAGTGGCGCTCACGTTCACAATGTAACTCGACGAAGCAGCTGGGCGTTCAGGGCTACCACCACCGTACTGAAGGACATGAGAATTGCACCCACCGCCGGATTGAGCACGATTCCCCAGTGCGCGAAAACGCCCGCCGCGAGCGGGATTGCCGCGATGTTATAGCCTGCCGCCCACCAAAGGTTCTGCACCATCTTGCGATATGTGGCTTTGCTGAGCGTGATGATTCTTGGAACGTCGCGAGGATCGTTTCGGATCAATACAACGTCGCCCGCTTCGACGGCGACATCCGTCCCTGCTCCGATCGCGAT
>JANMWS010000199.1:0-4726 GCA_031394125.1 Gemmatimonadales bacterium | reverse complement strand
GCTGGTCGTACCAGACCTCACTGACACCCGCGGTGCTTCCGCCGCACGTCGAGTGGTACGGTGTGGTGATCGGCTGTCCGTTATACAGCACCACGACGTCGCTTGTGGTCGCAATAGCGGTGTCGGGGAGCGGCTTCTCCGCGCCGACACCGCCGTACACCTGGTCCTGGACCGTGGCGTACATGTCGAACGCCCGGGTTCCATTTAGATGTTTGTAAGCGTAGGTGCGCGCCGCGACAGCTTGGGCTTGTACGGCCGCCATCTCTGCCGATGTTCGGTTACCGATCTCGAGCGGAACGACACCTCTCAAATACGAGTCCATAGGTAGGCTGTTCACCACGAGCAATCCGGAATCAACCGCGCTTATCAGGAGCTCGCCACGGTATTGCTTTCCGTTCCACACTATCAGGGATCCTGCTGTCGCTGGACGAGCGACGACCGGACCCTGGCTCGGCTGAACGCTTACCCCAGGTGAAAAGCGCACTATCGGCTGGCAAGAGCCAGCGCTATTGCAATCGGCAAACTTGCCGACGGACAACTCCTGACTTGCACTCGCGTGCGGCAACAGTGGGCGGCCGCTTTGATCGAACAAGCCCCAATCGCCCGTTGCAGACAGTTTCCCATTTGCCGCGGCGGTCTCCAATGCGATCCGCACTGGCTGTTCTCGACCATTCTTGTACAGGCCTCGAACTGTCGGAACATTTCGCGATCCGCTGCCAGGAGACACGAGAGACACGCAGGCGCCCGCGCCGAGCACGCACACGACGGCAACGCAACCAAAAGAGCGGGCGCTCGACCTGTAACTACGCAATTGCTTGCTCCAATGCATCCCTGATCCTCTCCATGGCGGTTGCGACCTCGTCGTCACCATGCGCGGCCGACATGAAGCACGCTTCGAATGGCGAAGGCGCCAGATAAACCCCCCGGTCGAGCGCTGCGTGAAAGAAGCGGCGAAATAACTCCACGTCCGAAGATTTGGCGTCCGAGAAATTGCGGACGGGTTTCTCACTGAAAAAAAAGCCCCACATAGACCCCGCGTACCCCGCTGTGAGCGGCACTCCGAGCTCCGCACCGATCTTTTGCAAACCTTCGACCAGCGTCCCTGTGCGTTTCTCGATCTTGGAGTGAAGCGCGGGTGTCAGCGTTGACAGCGTTGCCAGGCCGGCGGCCATCGCCAGAGGGTTTCCGGACAGCGTTCCCGCCTGATAAACTGGGCCTGACGGCGCGATACGCTCCATAATGTCGCGGCGACCCCCATACAGCGCGACCGGAAGCCCGCCGCCGATGACTTTGCCGAGAGTCGTGAGATCGGCGGTAACTCCAAATCGTTCCCGCGCTCCGCCCGGCGCGATCCTGAAGCCGGTCATCACCTCATCGAAGATCAGAAGCGCGCCGGTGTTGTCGGCGACCGAGCGCAATCCCTCGAGAAATCCGCGATCGGGGGGAATGAAGCCGCAGTTTCCAACAATCGGCTCGACGATGATCGCGGCGATCCCGCGCTTGTACTGCCGCACGAGATCCGTCGCTGCCTCCAGATCGTTGAACGGAGCGGTCAGCGTCAGCGAGGCAAGTTCCGCCGGAACTCCGGGCGAATCCGGCAAGCCGAGCGTAGCAACGCCCGATCCAGCGCGCACGAGGAACGAATCTGCGTGCCCGTGATAGCAACCTTCGAACTTCAGAATCGCGTCGCGCCGGGTAAATGCGCGCGCCAGTCGAACCGCGCTCATCGTCGCTTCTGTGCCACTCGACACGAAACGCATCATCTCGAGGTGCGGCATGCGTGCGCGAATGAGCTCGGCGAGCTGCACCTCGAGCTCTGTCGGCATTCCGAAGCTCGTCCCGTTCGCCATTGTCCGCTCCAGCGCATCGAGTACGATCGGAGACGCGTGGCCAAGCACCAGCGGGCCCCATGACAGGACGAAGTCGATGTATTCCTTGCCATCGGCGTCCCAGATGCGCGCTCCCTCGCCGCGCGCGGCAACGATTGGCTCTCCGCCGACACCCCGAAATGCGCGGACTGGAGAATTAACGCCGCCCGGAAACAGCTCCCGAGCACGTGCCATCACTGCGGCCGAACGCGCGCCGGCTTTCGAGATTTGAGCGGGGGCTGAGCCGAGCGGACTCATCTAGCGCCCGAAACTTCCAATCGTTTGCGTAACCGGCAGCTCGCGCGTCAAACGGCGGCGGTCGGGAACAATCGCCGGCTGTGACACACGGATTACTGACGCCTGGAAATCGTAGTCGTCGACAACTTCTTCGACGGCTACTTCCGCGAATGTGCCCGGGGCAAGCGCTTCATCGATCTGGGTCACGCCATCGATGTCGTCCGCCTGCCAGGGAAGCCGGGCTTGAGACGTCCCGCGTTCAACGTCGCATCGATCGACCAGCGCGAGAGCCGTGCGTCCAACGCGCGACTCATATCGCTCGGCCGTGATCGAACGCTGCAGCTCCGTCAATCTCTCGAGACGTTCGCGCTTCACCGTCTCGTGAACATCATCCACGTATTGGGCGGCGCGCGTTCCTTCCTGCGGAGAATAGGTGAACGCGCCAACGCGCTCGAATTGTATCTCCTGGAGAAATTCCAGCAGCTCCTCGAATTGCTCGTCGGTCTCGCCTGGAAAACCCACGATGCAAGTCGTGCGGATCGCGACGTCGGGAACCGCGTCGCGGAATTTGGCGACGCGATCGCGGATCGTGCGCTTCCTCTCCGGACGACGCATCCGTGCGAGAACCAGATCTGATCCGTGCTGAATCGGCATGTCCAGGTACGGAAGGACGCGCGGCTCTCGCGCGACGACCTCGAGCAGCCTGTCGGTGATTCCCGCGGAATACAGGTACAGCATCCTTATCCACGGAATGGAAGTGTCGGTCACGAGAGCTTCGAGTAACTCGGGAAGCTTTTTTCCGTCACGGGTATCGCGACCGTAATGCGCGAGATCCTGAGCGACGAGATTGAGCTCGCGCGCTCCCTGTAGCTCGAGGAGCTGCGCCTCACGCACGATCTCGTTGAGCGCAAACGAGCGGTGCTTGCCACGCATTAAAGGGATCGCGCAGAAGGCACAACCGTGATCGCAGCCTTCGCTGATCTTCATATAGCGCACGTGAGGTAGCTCACCCGTGTACAGGCGGACCCCGGGGTGCGGCTCCTCGCTCGCGGCGCCAAGGAGTCCGCGCTCGCTCAGCTCGGGAACCAGCCGCTGCATCTCCGACGAGCCGAGGAAGAGATCCACTTCGGGCATCGCATCCACTAGTTCGTCCTTGTGGCGCTCGATCATGCAGCCGACAGCGACTACTGCCTGGCAACGCCCCGTCGTCTTGTATCCAGCGGCCTCGACCATCGCATCGATCGATTCTTTCTTCGCGGCGTCGATGAACCCGCACGTGTTGACGATGATCACTTCCGCATCGGCAAGATCCGCGGTGTATTCCGCGGAGAAATCCGACAGCTGCGCGAGGTATCGCTCGGTGTCGACCGTGTTCTTGTCGCAGCCGAGCGTAATGACCCCGACTTTCACCTTGCTGTTTCTGTGAGGCGCGACGCGACCGTGATCGCCATCACCGGTAGTTGCCGAACTTGAGCTCGACGCCGAAATCCTTGCCGCGAAGGAGCGTGATCGCTTCCTGAAGATCGTCGCGCGATGGCGAAGTGACACGCACCTGATCGCCCTGAATCGCCGCCTGCACTTTCTTGAGCTTGGCGTCCTTGATGGCCGCGGCGACTTTCTTGGCGGTGTCGCCGTCGAGCGCCATTTTGAGGGCGATCTCGCGTCGCACTGTGTCACCGCCGGCCGGTGTTATCTCTCCTGGATCGAGATTCTTAACGGGAACGGCGCGCTTGATCAGCTTGGTCTGCAGCACGTCCCAGAGCGCCTGCATCTTGTAATCGTTCTCGGCGGTGAGTGCGATTTTCCCTTCAGCGCGTTTGAGCTCGATCGTAGCGGGCGAGCCTTTGAAATCGTAGCGCTGAGCGATCTCTTTCTGAGCCTGATTGACGGCGTTATCGACCTCCTGGAGGTCGACGCCTGTAGTAACGTCAAAGGAAGCCTGTTGAGCCATGCGAGAAATCTAACCAGCACTCGCGGGGCTGGCCGGCCCTTCCTACCATCAGTTTCCGTCGGGGACGAGCTTCTTGGTGAAGCGAAGCCCTGTGGTCTCGTAGTCTCGCTTATCGTAGAACTCGTGAGTTGCTTTTCGGTCCATTCCCGACGTGACCGACAACCGTTTTGCGCCGTTCTGGGCCGCCCACAGTTCGACGTGCTTTACGAGCGCTGAGCCGATGCCAGCCCCGCGCGCGTCTTCCAGAACGACAAGCGTCGTGAGCCATGCAACCGGATGATTGTCGTGGATCGATGGGAAGATGTGCGTGGTCACCAATCCGACGACTTCTCCGAAGCCATTCGTCGCTACCAACGCCGCCGCGCGGGGAAAACTCGCCAGCGCACTGAGGCGGGCTGGAATTTCTGCTTCGGAAGCAGGGTACCCGAGCTGGGTGAGCAGCTCACAGAGTATTGGAGCGTCGGAGGGAGCCGCCGGTCTGATCGTGATCGAGTCAGCCATTCCTCTCCTTGCCGATCGAGCGTCTCAACTTCTTTCCACTCGGCCCGCTAGCCTAGGAATGACTCCAGCGACCGTCTGCGCGAATTGTGGCGCAGCTTGAGAAGCGCTTTCTCCTTGATTTGCCGCACCCGCTCGCGCGTGATCTGCAACAGCGTGCCGATGTCCTCGA
>JANMWS010000187.1:0-15255 GCA_031394125.1 Gemmatimonadales bacterium | reverse complement strand
CAGGTCCGGGGTCAGCGCAGAAGTCCAGGCCACGTATCCTGGATCCGAAGCGCTCTATCTCGACCTGCACCGGCATCCCGAGCTCTCGTTCCACGAGACAGAGACCGCCGCCAAGCTCGCGAGCGAGCTACGCCAGCTCGGCTACGAGGTCACCACCGGTGTGGGCCGCTTGGGCGTCGTCGGCGTCCTCAAGAACGGCACCGGACCAACCGTGCTGCTGCGGACGGAGCTGGATGCGCTACCGGTAACCGAGAACACAGGATTGCCGTTCGCGAGCACCGTGCGAACCAAAGATGATGCCGGCAACGACGTTGGCGTGATGCACGCGTGTGGACACGATGCCCATATGGCGGCGTGGGTCGGGACCGCGCGCATCATGGCGGCGAATCGCGCCGCGTGGCGCGGGACGCTGGTGCTGATCGGACAGCCGGCTGAAGAAATAGTCTCGGGCGCCAAAGCCATGATCGCCGACGGCCTGCTCACCCGATTCCCTCGACCGGATTTCGCGCTCGCGGTACACGATGACGCGCGCCTGCCTTCCGGCATTGTAGGCTACCATGCGGGTCCACTCCTCGCCAACGCGGACGCGATCACGATCACGATCTTCGGCCGCGGCGGACACGGCGCGCGTCCGGATGCCACGGTGGACCCGATCGTCATCGCCGCGCGCACGGTGCTCGCGCTCCAGACCATCGTGTCGCGGGAGATGTCGCCCTTCGATCCAGCCGTCATCACAGTCGGCTCGATTCACGGCGGAACGAAGAACAACATCATTCCCGACGAGGTAAAGCTTCTGCTCACTGTCCGCTCGTTCACAACGCCTGTGCGTCAGCATCTGCTGAGCAGCATCGAGCGTATTGCCAAAGCCGAGGCAGCGGCAGGCGGCGCGCCGCGCGCGCCGCTGATCGAGTATGGACCGCCAGCTACCGCGCTCGTTAACGATTCCGCGCTGACCAAGCGCGTGGGCGCAGCGTTGGTGCGTGAATTGGGGCCTGCACGAGCCAAGGACACGCCGCAGGAAATGGTCAGCGAAGACTTCTCCGAGTTTCAGCTCGCCGGCATCCCCACGCTCATGCTCCGCGTGGGGGCCGTCGAGCCGACAAAGTTCGACGCGGCAGTGAAATCGGGAACTCCTCTTCCGTCACTTCATTCGTCGCAATTCTGGCCCGACCGCGAGCCGACGATCAAGACGGCGATGATGGCCGAAGTCATTGCCTTGCGGGAGCTCATGCCGTCGCAGCGAGCTCGTTAGACTCCGCAGTCGTCGGATCGATAATCGTAGCGACTTCGAGCACGCGATCCGCGGGAAATCCGCCGAGCCTCGCGTGCTCACGAATGATGTCCGCGTTTGGAGCGATGTACACACAGGTAATCTTGTCCTCCGTCACATAGCTCTGGACCCACTGAATACTGGGACCGAGCTGCTGTAGCACGGAGCAGGACTTCTGCGCGATTCCCTTCATGTCCGCGGCGGAAATCGCCGCCGCATTCGGGATCTCGCGCTCGATGATGTACTTCGGCATTGGAGTTATCCGGTTAGTTGTGAGATTTCACTAGTGGGTCATCGCAGCAGCGTCGGTCGCGTTCTCGCACGTCACCTTCGGGTTCCAGCTCGCGAACATTCCGCTCGGATTTTCCTTCCAGACCCACGCGTGCAGTCCCCACAGCTGGAACGCGTCGGTCTGCTTGAACTCCTGGCCGAACAGCACGGGCGCCGCCTCGCCGCGACCGTGGAACGAATACGGGATGATGTACTCGACAGCCACCAAGCGCAGCCGGCCGTTCTTCTCGGGCTCGTAGAGGAGCAGCTGCGGCTTGTCCACGCTCACTGATCCGTTGATGAGATTGGTGTTGCCGTAGTGGAAGCCCATTCCGCCGGCGCCGTTTGCATCCGTCATGCACCCCGTGATCTGCGCCGACCATCCGGCAGCAGTCGCCTTCTCGAATTGCTGGAATTGCGCCGTCACCTGACGGAGCGTAGCCAGATCTTTGTTCACGTCTGCCCCGAACGACGCGCTCGCTGCCGGCTGTGAGGTAAAGTGCGCGGTGGCTTCGGTGGGGGTCTGCGCCCCGCGGCACCCGCCTAGAATTGCGATCCCGGCAAGCAGTTGTACTGTTCGTCTCATTGTGGCCTCGTATGATGGAAGTGATCTTCTAACCACGCGCAACATGAGAGGGAGCGATTAACTGCTCCTTGCACCCGGAGTTAGCCACGAATTAGCTGGCGGACGAAGACGATGATCACGGTCCAACTGCTCGGCGGCGCGTACCTGCGTTCCGGAGATGCTCCCCTCAACGGCCCACCGGCCCAGCGCCACCGCATCGCGCTGCTGACGCTCATCGTTGCGGCCTGGCCGCAGCCGCTCTCGCGCGACCGGGCCATGGCGCTGCTCTGGCCCGAACGGGACACCGCCAACGCGCGCCGACTCCTTAACCTCGCTGTCCACGTTCTTCGCTCGGCGCTGGGCGAGGAAGCGATCGCATCCACGGGCGACGGACTGCTGCTGAACCCCTCGCGCCTGACCTGCGATCTGCACGAGCTGCGCACCGCGATCGCAGCGGACGCACCGGAACGGATCGCGCGGCTCTATACCGGGTCACTGCTGGATGGATTTCATCTCGACGACTCAACCGACTTCGGATATTGGCTCGACGAGCGTCGAAGCGAGCTCACCCATGCGTACATGGACGCCTTGCGCGCGCTGGCCGAGCGGCAGAAGCAATCGGGAGATGTCCATGGGAGAGTGAGCACGTGCCGGCGGATGGTCGCCGCTGATCCACACTCCGGCGTGTACGCGCAGGCATTGATGCACGCGCTCGACGCCGCAGGCGACCGCGCCGGCGCGATCCAACATGCGAGCGAGCACGCGCAACGACTGCGCGCAGAGCTCGATCTCGAGCCAGATGGTGAAGTGGTTGCACTGGCGAAGCACCTGCGCGACGCACCGGCCAGGCGTCACCCGGCGCCGAGCCTCTCTGCCAGCGGTCGATCACCATCGGTCGCGGTGCTTCCCTTCCTCAATCTCAGCGCGGACGCGGAGAAGGAGTATTTCGCGGACGGCATCACTGAGGATGTGATTGCCCACCTGTCGAAGATCCGCGCACTCAAGGTGATCTCGCGTACATCGGTGATGCCATTCAAGCAGCGGCAACACAGTTTGAAGGAGATTGGCGCGACACTCGGCGCCACGACACTGCTCGACGGAAGCATTCGGCACGTTGGAGATCGCGTGCGCATCGTGGCGAAGCTGATCGATGTCGAGACGGACAAACATTTATGGGCCGAGACGTACGACAGGCAGATGACCGACATCTTCTCGATCCAGACGGATGTCGCGCTCCACATCGCTGCGGCACTAAAGGCGGAGCTGTCGCCGGATGAACGCAGTCGCGTACGGAAGGAGCCGACGAAAGACCTGCAGGCCTACCAGCTCTTTCTTCGGGGCCGGCAGTGGTTCATCAAGTACACGCCAGAGGCCTACACGCACGCGATTGAGTACTTCGATCGGGCGATCGCACGTGATCCCTCGTTTGCCCTCGCCTTCGCGAACATGGCAATGGTATACACGGAGCTGGCGGAGATGGGGATAATGGCGCCCGACGTCGCGTATCGACGCGCGGCGGAAGCTTCGGCGAATGCGCTCAGGCTCGACCCCGAGCTGGGCGACGCGCACTGCACCATGGGATACCTGAAGGGCGTTCGCGAGTTCGACTGGTCTGGTGCAGAGCGAGAGTTCAAACGCGCATTGGAGCTGAGCCCGAGCGGCGCTGATACTTACGACTATTACGGGCGCCTGTGTGCGGGACTCGGACGCTACGACGAGGCGATCGCGCTTCAGCATCGCGCCCAGGAGCTGGACCCACTGGCGCATCGAATGGATGGCGTGACGACGCTACTGCGAGCCGGCCGGTACGATCAGGCTGTAGTTGAGGGCGAGGATGCCGTGGAGCTCGACCCCGCTTACGATCGCGCGCGAGCCACACTCGGGTGGGCCTACTTTCTCAGCGGAAAGCAGAGTGAGGGCTTGGTCGAGCTCGAGACAGCTGTCTCAGTGTCCGGGAGAAACACGATGTGGGTGGGCCAGTTGGGTGAGGCCTATGCGATGTCCGGAAACGCGGATAAAGCGCGAGACATACTTCGAGAGCTTGAGGAACGGGCGAAAACCGGGTTCGTCTCGCCCTATCATTTCGCATACGTCTATACCGGCCTCGGCGAGTTCGACAAGGCGTTGGACTTGCTGGAGAGAGCGGTGGCGGAACGTACCGGGCCAGCGTACAGTATCAAGGGCTCGTTTCTGTTGGCGCCACTCCACGAGCATGCGAGATTTCGCGCGTTGCTGCGGCAGATGAAGCTGGAGTAATGGATTTCGACGGCGGGTCGTTTGCGCCGGTGGCCGACTTGTATGAGCCGATTCGGGTCTGGCTGGAAGTCGGAGACAGAGATTTCCTGAATCCGAATGTCATGCGCGACGGCACGCGGATCGGGCTGTGAAACAGCCAACCCTTCCGGAAGCGCTGGAGTGGCTCTGGAAGGGTTATCGCGCACAATAACGCGCGCGAGGCGAAGTAATCGAGGTCAGTGCATGACCTTGATATAGCCCCAGTTGTCCTGCTGCTTCGATACGATCTCGTAGATACCGTCCGGCACCGTCTGCACGCCCGCGAGCAGCTGGCTCTTGTCGACGCCGTTGTTCTTGAGCGCAATCGCGCACACCCTGAACGCCACGTTCGGATTCTTCATCGCATCTTTCACCTCGGCGATGTACGCGGACCCCTCCGGCATCACGAGATCGAACCCCTTCGCGTACATGACCACTTCGACTTGCGCGGTCTTGCTCGCCGTGGTCACCTCCTTGATCCATCGCAGCACCGCTTTCTGCTCCAGAGTGTCTCGGCTGGTGAGATCGAATACGACCCGGTACGGGTGATCCTGTGCCTGGGCAAAGCCGGGAGTCAACAGCGCGAACAATCCTGCGAGTAAGAAGCGTCTCATGGTGGTTCCTCCGTTGGCGTAAGAATCTGTTCTAATGCTTCTGGAGCCGATCAGATCGAGCTCCTTACTTCATCGAAGCCGGTGCCTTCTTGGTAACTCATCTTGTAGTTCTTGTTCGTCCAGACTACGGGATAGTAGCCACTGTGCCAGATGTCGTGCGGTTTTGGCCCGGTGCCCACCGGAAAGCTGTTTGAGTCTATCGAAAGCAGAATGTCGATGCCAGGATTCTGTCAGCTTTGGCGCGCACACTCTAACAATCGTGCCAGCTGAGAGGCACCTTTTCTGTGGCGCAATGAGCTAGATGTGCTTGCCGCCGAACCGGGGCGTCAGGAAAACAAGAGAGGTCTTGAATGACCGAGAAAGAAAGTCTCGAACCGCATTACCTCGACGCCCTCATCGACGTCGACGCTCCCCTGAGCGACCGCCAGTTCCAGCGCAAGCTCGAATCCTATCGTGCCGAACGCGACTTCTATAAGCATCTCACGACTCTGAGCACCGCCTCCGTCGTGTTGATCGCAACCTTTCTCGTAAAGGTCTTCCCAAACCCGGAGTGGAAGGAGTTGGTGAACATATCCCTGAGCGGGTTTGCAGTCTCTGTCGTGGGTTGCGCCGTCATGTACGCGCTCGCAGTGCTCGACACAGACTCCGAGCTGAGTCTTCACAAGCAGATGCCAACTCGGTGGGTATCGTGGCTTCCGATAACCGCCGGACTCGGCGGCTTTTTCATCGGAATAGCAACTCTTGCGGCCTTTGCGATACACAATCTTTCCTGATTCGGTCCCAACGAACGACGAAACAGAATCCCCGGGCGCCACGTTGAAGATCGACGCAGCTAACCCGGGGATTTGTTCTTTCTAACTTGGGCGCAGCTAATCAGTAACACCCCGCCAGTTAGGGGACGGGCGTCAGCGACGTGCCGTACTTGGTATTGATCACAGCGATGAGGTCGTTGGCAATCAGGCGATGCACCCCCAGCGCCGGATGCACGCCGTCGAGGGACATTCCCGTACCGAAAGGCGCGGTGGCGCTCGCGTAATTGGGCGTCGACCGTATCACCGTTCCCGCGGCCTTGAGCGTGTTAAGAAGCGTGTTCGGGTCGTAGTAAGCGAAGCCGATGCTGTTCGCTTTGGTCTGAAGGTACGTGTTGTATCCGCTGACAATTGTATTGATGGTCGTCTGTTCGGCTGGATCCAGAATTAGGATGTCACCGATCGGCGCGGGCAGCGCACCGCTCGCGCCGCCGGGAACGCATGCGACAATAGGCGGATGCGCACCGGCGCGAATCTGGTGCGCCAGGAACGTGTTGATCAACGAATTGGCGCCGGCGCCTCCAGCGACGCAGCTCGGATCGAGCGTGGTCGTCGTTCCGGCCTGCGCGTCGAAGCCGGCCTTGAAGGTCGGATTCGACATCGCCGCAGCCGGGAACAGGATCGGGAAACTGGTCGGAAGGACGTTCGCCATTATCAGACCCTTCACATCGGGCGCCCCGGCGAGTAGCTGCGCGATCGTTGCGTCGTAGTTGGACGTGAAGGTTGCTACGGGCGTTATGCCAGCGAGCGCCGCGGTGCGCCCATCCTGAACTGCAAAGCCCAGGTAGTCATTGCCGATAATCCCGATCGTGACGAAGGTCGGCTTGGCATCCAGCGCCCGCGAAACCTGCGTCTTTCCACCGAGGATGAAAGTCGTTAGCGCATTGGAGAAGGGAGTTCCAGCGATGGCTGTCGGATCGTATGAGCTTGCGTTGGGGACAGCGACGTTGTTGAGGACGTCCGTTATCGAGCTGGTCAGACGGAGGGCACAGGGCGGAGCACCTGTGGGGCGCGCCTGGGTGTTGAAGTTGACGATCGGCGCCGGGCATCCGGGTTTAGCTAGCGCTGCGTAGTGGTACTGCGTGCCCATCCTGCCCGCGAGCAGGAACGCGTAGCTCTGCCTCTGGGTGGAGTCGTTAATGCCGCCGCTCTGGAAACCGGCGGTGATGCTGTTCCCTAGCGCGACGTAGCTCCTGAACAGGTCTCCGCCCACAGGTGTCGCGGGGCCGAGGAGCTTCTTATCGGAGCTGCAAGCAGCAAGCGCAATGACGGCGCTAATGGCTGCCACGCGGGTGAGAGTAGTCAGTTTGAACATCTTTGATTCTCCGGGCGTGGGCTAGAAGTTGGCTTTGAGGCTGAGCGAGAAGACATTCGCGTTCAATGTGTAGAAACCGCTGTTCAGGGCGAGTGCCTGGGCGGACGTGCTAGCTGCGGCTCGCTCATCGATGCGGCCGCGGCGGCCAGAGGTAAAGATATGCGCGTACGCAGCGTCGAGTCCGAATCGCCCGAACGGGATACCGGCGCCGAGCATGCCGTAGCCGCGGTCCATCTCGGGAAGAAGCGGTGTGACCGTCTCATCGGGCGCGGCTGATGTGGCGGCAGCGAGACCTCCGCGAAGGGCGAAGCCGCCCAGCGTCCGATGCTCGAGGCCGAAACGAATCGAGGAGGTGTTGTTGTAATCCTCCTTGATCACTCTCGATGGAGCACTGCCCGCAAAGGTGACGGGCAGCGTCTTGAATGATCTCCAGCCGACGTAAGCGTAGTCGAAGCTGACAGTGGTCCGCTCGAGGCCCGTATACGCGAACCCGACCTGGATCTGCGCCGGGTGGCGGATGTTGGTGCTGGCTTTTTGCGCGGTTAGCGCCCCGCTCCCGGTGAACTGGCTGGCCACCAGAGCATCGACCGGTGTACCCGCGGGCACGCCGAACGGATTGCTGGGAGCAAGTATGAGCCCGGTGGGTCGCTGCTCGAAAGTCGCGTCGGCGTTTTCGTAGGCGAATGAGAGCTGCGAAAGAAAGCGCGCCCCCATCTCCCACGTCGGTGTGAGCTTTCCGTGCGCCCCAACCGTGACCCCGAACGCGTTGGCTGATCCCTTAAGACGCACGCGGGCGAATTCTGTGCGTGCGGCAATACCGAGCTGGCCAAACGTGGGGCCGGTCGCCGACGTCGCGACTCCGGCGAGATCAACCGCCTGGATCAACTCGACGGTCGAATGACCAAAGATCGGGCCGCCGCCGATCGACCAGTTGTCGTTCAGCTCGAAAGCGATGTTCGGCTGCACGTAAATCGTTTGCAGCGATGCCTTCTTTGCGGAGAACCGGCCCGGGAAATCGTCAGCCCATTGCGACGTCAATCCATAGGGAACGTAAGCGCCGATTCCAAAGGCCAGCCTTCCGACGCCGCGATAGTTCAGGAAAACGTGCGGCACGACAGCGTTGGGAACATCGCTGTTGTACGTCGTAAAGCTGGTGTCGCGGGTGAAGTCGCCGTTGATCGCGATGATCGCGGCGCCACCATAGAATGAGAACCCGGGAGTCTTGGGCAGCGCGCCCGGGTTCCAGAATAGACTCGACGCGTCGTCGCAGGGAGCGGCGGTGTTGGCGAATCCGCGGGCAACCGCGCAAGAACCGATTTCGTTCAGCCCGAATGCCTGGGCTCCGGCCACGGCCGGCATTCCGAGCAGGGCCAGAGCAAGTGAATACAGTACGGGACGCAGAAACGTCATCTCCATCCTCCTGTGAGCTCCTTTGAGGTCCGCGGGGAGGACCGGGCGCGAAAACGCCGGTCGAGCGAGTCGGTTCATCGTTGTTTCGGTGGGAAGAGGAGTCGATATAGCGAGGGGCTAATATAGGATGCGAGGGTGCACCTGTCGCTACCCATCTCCCGATTTCATCAGGGGGCGCAATATCGCCCGCATCGCGGCGGCCGCCCGACCCGCGGGTTACGCCCTCGGCTGCCCCGCCATCGGCGTTACCGCCACCACAATCGCCTCGGCGATCTCGTCTTCGACCGCGAAAATATTCTTGACGTCCCGATCGTACACGTCCGCCCATTGCATCACATCGTCCGCGGTGACGCGCAGCCGGTTTCCGACGCGTTCGATCGCGAGATACGCGCTGCTGGAATCCGCGCCGAGGCTGACGAATGGAAGAACGGCGACGGGGTTAACACATCGGGTCCTATGCGCGTCTACTCTTCAGCACGGGAGAGCATAAACATGCGAATCACAAACTTGACCGGCATTGCCGCGGCGCTACTCAGCATCGCCCCTATCGGTATGTCCGCGCAGAGCTCGGGCGCCAGGAAGATGCAGACCAAGCCGGCGGTCGTCGGTTCCGACGTGCGCGAGTTGCCCGCTGATCAACAGATCATCCACGCGCTCAGTCGGCTCACGTTCGGCGCCAGGCCGGGTGACGTGCTCAAGGTGCGCGCGATCGGTCTCGACAACTGGATCGATCAGCAGCTACACCCGGACAAAATCGATGACTCCGCAATCGAGAGCTTTGTCGCGAAATACTCCGTGCTCCATCAGGATCAGAATTCGCTGCTTCAGCAGTATGCACAGCAGCAGCGCGAGCGGCGGCAGGTAAAGAAGGAGCGCGCTGACTCGACGCGGGTGATGGGTGCCACTGACAGCATGGCGATGCGCAAGCAGCTGCTGCAGCAGTTCAATCTCACCCGACAGGTCGTCACGCAGCTCCAGTCTTCGCGCGTCGCGCGCGCCGTCGCCAGTGAGCGTCAGCTGCAGGAGGTGATGACCGATTTCTGGGAAAATCACTTCAACATCTACGCTCAGAAGGGAGGCCCCGAGCCGTACTACCTGACGGACTTCGACCAAAACGTCATCCGTCCGCACGCGCTCGGCAAATTCCGTGACCTGTTGGAAGCAGTGTCCAGAAGTCCTGCGATGCTCTTCTATCTGGACAACGCGCGCAGCATGGCCGACAGCAACAGACCGTCGCTGCGCCAACTGCGGCAGCCGCGGAAACATCCAGGTCTCAACGAGAATTACGGGCGTGAGCTGCTCGAGCTGCACACGCTTGGCGTTGACGGCGGATATTCACAGCAGGACGTCATCAACGTCGCCCGCGCATTCACCGGCTGGACTATTCAGCCGCCGGCACAGGGCGGCGGCTTCATCTTCCGCCCGCAGGTGCACGACGCCGGTGACAAGATCGTACTCGGCCACAAGCTCGCCGCGGGACGAGGGATGGAAGACGCCGAGGATGTGCTGAATATCCTGGCGAAGAGTCCGGCAACGGCGCACTTCATCTCGTTCAAGCTGGCGCGCAGATTCGTGAGTGATTCGCCGTCCAAGACTTTAGTCGATCATGCGGCACAGGTCTACCTCAGAACCGATGGCGACATCCGCGAAGTGCTGCGTGCGATTATCACGTCGCCGGAGTTCTTCTCGCAGCAGGCGTTCCACAGCAAGGTGAAGACGCCGTTCGAGGTTGTGGTCAGCGCGATGCGCTCTCTCAATGCAGCGCCAGACAGCACTCCTCGTACGGAGCAGGTAATCGCCTTCCTCGGCCAGCCCATCTTCGGCCATCAGGCGCCAAACGGTTGGCCGGAGACGAGCGACGCGTGGATGAACACCGGAGCGATTCTCAATCGCATCAACTTCGGAATAGCCGCGGCGGCGGGACGACTCCCCGGCGTCGACATTCGCGCGCTCCCGGCGCTCGACACACTTCGCTCGGCGCCGCGCGACAAGCAGGTTGACGCGGTCGTCGCGACGATTCTCAATGGAATGGTCTCGCCCGATACGCGCGCTGTTCTGCTGTCGGGCGAGCATCCGATGCTGACGAACGGCGCGGGCTCTACCGGAATGCAGGATATGACTGCAGCGGCGCCCGACGGTGGCGCCATGTCGGACCAGGAAATGAACTCGACTGGCAATGGCGCGCGAATGCGTCCGAATCAGAACGGCGGCGGAAAACGCGTCGCACTACAGGGACGCGGATTCGGAAACGTCCCGCAGCTCACAGGACTAGCACAGATCGTGGGACTCGCACTCGGCTCCCCCGAATTTCAGAGGCATTAGGAGAGAAGATGGAACGCAGAGCATTCGTGAAGTCGGGCGCGCTCGCGCTCGTGACGATGGGATTGAGCCCGAGTTTTCTCCGCCGCACGGCGTTCGGGATGGAGCTGTTCAACGCGCCCAAGGGAAAAGTGTTGATCTGTCTCTTCCAGCGCGGAGCGGCCGATGCGCTCAACATCGTCGTCCCGCACGGCGAGAAAGCGTACTACGCGATGCGTCCCTCGATCGCGATTCCACAGCCGGCGCGCAGCGCAGCCGGTGGAGCGATCGATCTCGATGGATTCTTCGGGCTTCATCCCGCGCTCGCGCCGCTGAAACCGCTCTACGATCGCGGACTGCTCGCGCCTGTGCACGCCGTTGGAAGTCCGAGCACCACGCGCTCCCACTTCGATGCGCAGGATTACATGGAGACCGGCACTCCCGACGTGAAGGGCACGACGGACGGCTGGCTCAATCGCTATCTCGCGGTGAAGGGCACGTGCGACGAGTGCAATCTCGCGAAAACACCATTCCGCGCGGTGTCGCTGACTCCGCAGACACCGCGGATTCTCGAGGGGCCGAGTGCGACGGTGGCAATGAATGGGCTCGACGAGTTCAGCGTTCGCGCGACGGGCAACTCGGCCGAGCGTCTCGAAGCGCTGTACAGAACGGGATCAGCCGATCTCGTGCACGGTACGGGCGCCGAGATGTTCGATGCGGTGAAGATGCTGCGCGCGGCGAATCCGCAGAGATATTTGCCGCAGAACAACGCGGAGTATCCACGGTCACAATTCGGCACGCGTCTCCTTCAGATCGCGCAACTGATCAAGGCCAACGTAGGCCTGGAGATCGCGTTTGCCGATGTCGGCGGCTGGGACACGCACGTGAATCAGGGTTCGTCGACAGGCCAGCTCGCGCAGAGACTCGATGATTTCTCCCGCTCGATCGCCGCGCTGGTAACGGACCTTGGCGACAGGATGGACGACGTGGTAATCCTCACGATGTCAGAGTTCGGCCGCATGGCGAAGGAAAACGGAAACCGCGGCACCGACCACGGCCACGCCGGCGCGCTATTCGTGATCGGCGGCCACGTCAAAGGCGGCAAGGTGCACGGCAAGTGGCCGGGCCTGGAGCAGGAGCAGCTCTACGAGGGCCGCGATCTTGCGCTCACCACCGATTTCCGCTCGGTGTTCGCCGAAGTCGTGCAACATCATCTCGGCGCTCGCGCACTGGACCGAATCTTCCCGGGCTTCGCTGCAGCACCGCGCGATTTTCTCGGACTCGTCTAGTCCGAGGCGAGCCTCTAAAACTTGAAGATCTTGCCCAGTGCCTTGCTGATCTTCTTGCCGAAATCATTCTGCCAATCGCGCTGATTCCCCCAATCCGGATTCTGCTCGTCGCCTGAGTCAGGACCATGATTCGGGCACTGCGCCGTCGGCTCGGTACCGGGTTTGTAGTATTCGTTCCTCGAGACCGGGCACCACTCGGTCGCCAGGTATCCCGTCGTCGGATCGATGACCCGCATTGACATCCCGGGCGGCGGATTCCACGCCGTCAGCGGCGACGCTTCGCGCCAGCCATTCAGATAGAACTCGGCCCACGCCGGCGCGGCGAGTCGTCCGCCCGATGCGTCGCCCGAGATCGAAGCGGGATTGTCGAAGCCAAACCAGAAGCCGGCAACAATCGTCGGCGTGTAGCCGACGAACCAGACATCGGTGCCGCTGTTCGTCGTTCCGGTTTTGCCGGCGACCAGTCCGCGCACTCCATAGCTGCGTATTGCCTTGCCGGTTCCGTAGTCGACGACCGATTGCAGCATCGACGTCACCTGATACGCATCCCGCGGATCCATCACCGACGTTCCGGTGCCCTGCTCCTGCACCCAGAGCTGGGTTCCGTCGGAGGACTCGATGCTCCTCACCAGACGCGGCTTCACGCGAAACCCACCATTCGCGAATGGCGCGTACGCAGTGACCAGCTCGATCGGCGTGACTTCGACGGAGCCGAGTGCCATTGACGGAACGTTCGGGAGTGGGCTGACGATTCCATTCTTGTGCGCGACGTCTATAATTCGCGGAATCCCAACCGCCTGACTCACGCGAACCGTTGCGACATTTGCGGAATTGATCAGCGCCTTTCGGAACGTGATGCGTCCAGCATACTCGTTGTTGTAGTTGGCCGGCGACCAGACATTCCGTCCCTGAATGACATCGATTGGATCGTCATCCACCTCCGACGACGGCGTGTAGCCGGCTGCCATTGCCGCCGCGTATACGAATGGCTTGAACGCCGAGCCTGGCTGACGGTGCGCGAGCAGAGCGCGGTTGAACGTGCCCCGCTCGTATTTCCGGCCACCACTCAGCGCGCGGATATCGCCGTTGCGCGGATCTATTGCCACCATCGCCCCCTGTATCAGGGAGCGACGGCCTGTCTCCGATTGGATCGCAGCTGCCTGCCGGCGAACGGCCCGGTCGGCGGAGATCTGCGCGTTCCGATCGAGTGTCGTGCGGACGGTCAGGGCGATGATGTCCAACGTCCCACCCTGGATGATCGAGTCCACCTTCGCGCGAACGGCATCGAGGGCATATGAATCGTTCGAATCGGTCGGCCTGAATTCGTCGCGAGCGATTCGGAGCGGTTGGGCCTGCAGTCCCGCAAGCCTGCCGGCTGAGACATATCCCTGCTGCACCATGAGGTTGAGCACGAGGTTGCGCCGAGTGAGGGCGCGGTCAGGATGACGTCGTGGGGTGTAGGCAGACGGTGCTTTGGGCAACGCTGCCAGCATCGCCGCCTGTGACAGGTTGAGCTGATTGACGCTCCGGCCAAACAGGTCTCTGCTCGCCGCCTCGACTCCGTAGACGCCATTACCCATGTAGATGACGTTGAAGTAGAGCTCGAGGATCTGCTGCTTGGTGAGCGAATGCTCGATGAGACGCGACAGTCTGAGCTCGGTGAGCTTCTGCCGTAGAGAGCGCGCAGGATATTTGCGAACGGAGAATGTGTTGCGCGCCACCTGCATCGTGATTGTGCTGAATCCTTCGCGCGTGCGACCGGCGCGGATGTTGGTAACGATCGCGCGGAAGAATCCGCGCCAGTCGAGACCGCCGTGCTGGTAGAATCGTCTGTCTTCGGTGGCGATGAAGGCCTGCTGGACGAACTCGGGGACCAAGCTCAGCGGAACATTTACGCGCCGGACGGTTTCCAAGCGTCCCATGAGCCGGTTGTAACGGTCGAGTATGCGTCCGCCCTGATCGGGCTGGAAAGTCTGGATGGCGCGCGCCGATGGGCAACCGTCGAATCCGCAGGTGCCCAGCCAGAGATCGGTGTAGTAAACCGTTAGAATGCTTATTGCGAGTAAGCCGAGCAGGATTGCTCGCCGCCTCGCTTTTATCTCTTGCAACAGTTGGGAAAAATGTATCGTTATATCCTCGTTTTGATCCTTCTCGCCGCGACCGCCTGCAAGGGCGGGACAAGCTCAGCATCCGCCGCGAGTAGTAATAATGCCGCCTCGAGCACCGCTATGGGCGCGCCTGACCACACCGCGCAACCATCAAACACCGCCGGTGACCTCGCGGGTCCAACATCCACTACGAACGGGGGCAGCGCGAGTTCCGCACAGGGCGCTCCCAACCCTAGTCGAGTGCCCAACGAGATGGGGCGGATCATGGTGCTCGAATATCACCTGATCACGGACCACAACGGCGATTATGCGCGCGAGCGCGGCCAGTTCCGCAAGGATCTGGAGCTGCTGTACAATCGCGGATACCGGCCGGTCAACATGTCCGACGTGCTGGACAAGAAGCTGAATCTGCCGCGCGGATTGTCGCCCGTCGTGCTGGTGTTCGACGATGCATCGCCGGAGCAGTTCCGCTACATCAACAACAACGGCAAGCTGGAGATCGATCCTACGAGCGGGATGGGAATCTGGCTCGATTTCAAGAAGACGCACCCCGATTGGGACAACAAATCGGTCTACTGTCTTCTCTCTGGCGCTTCTGCCGGACACAACTTCTTCGGAGATCGCGGCGTTCAGGGTCAGAAATCAAACTGGCGATTCCCGAAAGTGAAGTGGCTCGCCGACAATGGATTCGAGCTATGCGACCATACGCTGTGGCACGCGCAGCTCAGCAAATATCCCGACGCATTCGTGCAGGAGCAGATCGCGCGCAATGCGCTGGCGATTGATTCCGCAGTGCCGGGATACAAGATCCGATCGATGGCGCTGCCGCAGGGGTTGTGGCCGAAGAACCGCGCGCTGGCGAGCAAGGGGAGCTGGACGAATCCCAAGACGGGCAAGACCGTGAGCTATGACTGGCCGGTGGTGTTCGAGGTCGCGGGTGGGCCGATGCGCAGTCCTTACGATCCGGCGTTCAACCCGGGCATGACGCCGCGCATCCAGGTGATCGGAAACGCGATCGAGTCGATGATCAACA
>JANMWS010000184.1:0-18627 GCA_031394125.1 Gemmatimonadales bacterium | reverse complement strand
CGCGGAAGACGATACCAGCGTCGGTTGATTCCGATCGCCGGACTGGCTAATTTTCACAGCTATTCCCGAGTAGCTCAGGTGGTAGAGCAGGTGACTGTTAATCACCGGGTCGGGGGTTCGAGTCCCTCCTCGGGAGCTGTTATAAGACTCGCAATCGCATCGATTTACAGAAACGGGCACTTTCGAAAGAGAGTGCCAGTATTTGTTCCTTTTTGCGCGTTTCCGAGTCCACCCACGGATATGCTCTTAATATCGAGCGGCATCCCCGTCGAATTTGCGGGGGTTACCACTGGCGCTTGGACGGCAACAAAGCGCGTGCTTGATTTCCCATGGTACACGCATAATTCTTCATGGTGGAAGGCGCGTTGGTCGGGCGGGTCCTGGCTAACGACTTTCTGCGACTTCCCTGGGTGTTCATCATCGGGAGTGATCATGAATGCTTCTTCCCTGGCCGCAGAACCCGTAGTTGCTGTTGCGAAAAGAATCCTCTCCGCTAGGGCTGCGGAGGTTGCGCCATATGCCCTGCTCTATCCGCTCCTTTTGGCGGATATCGGCGAGATTATGGCCGAGTGGGACCGCAACACCGATGAGCTTCCCTGGTCTGAGCTGGAGCAGGCTGACCGCCAGAACAACCTTGTAGGGGTGATTACCCGCGTAATTGACTGCGCAATGAGCGATGCTTCGCGAGAGGTAAGGGTAAATGCGCTAATAGAAGCCGCTTGCGCACACGGCGAATCGCGCAGAAAACAGGGCGTCGGCGTGCCGTCCCTTTTCGTTGAGTACGACGTAGTACGCACCGCAACCTGGAGGCAGCTCAAGACTTTAACAGCCCCGCCTACTTCCTATAGCATCATTTTCGTCATCGACGGGCTTCTTTCCGTTGCATCGCGCGGGACAGTTCTTGGGTATCACCGGAATGAGATGGAGGCAAACGGGCTGTGGGCGTCTCAACGTGAGGAGCTTCGGAAAACCGTTCGATCCTAAACCTTCCGTGCAATAAGATGCGATGGAGCGCCCTCGTGTTGAGCGGGTGCCCGCAACATATTGACGGCCATGAGATACGCCATTCGTTTCGCCGCGTTGATCGCAGCGTTTGGCTCGAGCGCCGTTGCCCAACAGATGCCGCCGCGGACCTACGCCCAACAAACGACGGGACTCGCTCGACACGACGGCTTCATTCCCTTCTACTTCGACGAGCGCTCCGGAAAACTCCTCTTCGAGGTACGGCGCGTGGATCAGAATTTCCTCTACCTCTACTCGCTCTCGACTGGGCTTGGCTCGAACGATCGCGGCCTCGACCGGGGGACCACGGGCGATGAAGCCGTCGTTGCATTCCAGCGTTTCGGTCCGCGTCTCTTTCTCGTCAGCCGCAACCTTCGCTTCCGCGCGTCGCGCGACACTGTGGAAGCGCGCGCCGTCACGGAATCCTTTGCGACCTCCGTGCTTGCCTCGTTCCCGATTCTCGCGGAGGAGGGCGGACGTGTCCTGATCGACGCGAGCGACTTCGTGCTCCAGGACGTTTTCAATGTCCGCGGCTCGTTGCAGAGTTCGCAGCAGGGTGCCTTCCGCCTCGACCGCAACCGAAGCGCGATATATACGCCGAGGACGAAAGCATTCCCGAAGAATACCGAAGTCGACGTGCTCCTCACATTCGAGAGTGACGCGCCGGGATCAGACGTCGCGCGACACACTCCCGATGCGCGCGCGCTGACGCTGCGCGAGCACCACTCTTTCGTCGAGCTGCCGGATGACAACTACAAGCCTCGCGCTTTCGATCCGCGCGTCGGGGTCAATCCGCTCACATTCTACGACTTTTCGGAACCGCTGAACCGCTCGCCACAGGTCAGGTGGCTAGAGCGGTGGCGCCTCGAAAAGAAGGATGCCACGGCTGCGATTTCGGAACCCGTGAAGCCGATCGTCTACTACCTTGATCGCGCGATTCCTGAGCCATACAGGACGGCGTTCAAACAGGGTGCGAGCTGGTGGAATCAGACGTTCGAAGCAGCCGGGTTCAGAAACGCGATCCGCGTCGAGGATCTCCCGGACACCGCTGACCCGATGGACGCGCGCTACTCAGTCATTCAATGGGTGCACCGCAGCCAGCCCGGATTCTCCGTTGGACAGTCGTTCATCGATCCGCGGACCGGCGAAATCATCAAGGCAGCGCTGAAGATGGATTCGTATCGCTCCATTACGGACTACAACATTTTCGCCGGTATGGAGCCGGCGATGGACGATGCGACGCAGGACTGGATCACGTCGCTCGATCCAAAGGTGAACGGAACAGAGTTCACGATGTCGCGGCGTCGCCAACATCTCGCGCACGAGATGGGGCACACGCTCGGACTCGCCCACAACTACATCTCTCACACGTATGGACGAGCAAGCGTGATGGACTACCCCGGTCCGCTGGTGACGCTGAGGAAGGACGGGACCATCGATCTTTCCCAGGCCTGGAGAACCGGGACGGGAGCGTATGATACGCTGGCGATTCGATATGCCTACACACAGTACGCGTCGCCAGCGGAAGAAAAGGCAGGATTAAACGCACTAACGCGCGACGCTATCGCCAAAGGCGTCACCTTTCTAACAGACCGCGATGCTGATGCGGGTGTGACCCCCGAGATCACCCGTTGGCTGAATGGAGATGACGCCGTGAAGGAGCTCGCTCGGCAGAGCGCCGTGCGCGATGTCCTGCTCGCCAGGTTCAACGACAATGTGATCGCCACCGGCGACCCGATGTGGATGCTAAGCGAACGATTGGTGCCCGTGTACCTTCACCACCGGTACGCCATCGAAGGCGCCATCAAAGCGGTGGGCGGCATGAACTACACGTACGCACTCCGAGGCGACACGCAGATTCCGACGCGGATCGTGGATCCGGCCAGGCAGCGTCAGGCGCTTAGCGCGCTCCTCGCAACGATGCAGCCGAAGGCGCTTGCAATTCCGGAGCGCATTCTCGCCAAATTGCCGCCCTCTCCTTACGGATTCAGCGGCGGTTGGTCCTTCGACTCACCCGCCGGCATTGTCTTCGATCCGCTCGCGGTCGCCCGCGCGCTCAGCGGTTTCGTCGCCGACGGGCTCTTGCAGCCGGAGCGAGTCGAGAGGATGATCGCGTTTCATGCACGGGATGCGGCTGCGCCGTCTGCCGACGAGGTGATGGGCGCGATGATCGAATCCGTATACTCCAGCGCGAAGGCTTCGACGCCCTACGAGGCTGCGCTTCGCCGCGCTGCGCGCCGCTCAGTGGTCGACGCGCTGCTGGGTCTGTCCGCCAATCCACGCGCAACGGCGGACGCGCGCGCTGTAGCCGAGGATCGGCTGAATCGTTTGGCCGTCCGTCTCGCGACCCTGAATGTGATCGACAGCGACGATCGCGCTGCCAACGCTGCGGTCGTGCGCGACGCGCGTAACTGGCTGGACAGACGGATCCCCCCACCGAAAACGACGGGGGTCATTCAGCTGCCACCCGGCACTCCAATCGGCTGTTGCGGAGATTCGCACTGACTTGTCGATGTTGTGTCGGTGATGGCGCGAGGGTGGTGCCAGGCGCGACTCAGTCGCTTTCCACTCCAGCATGGATCGGTAAGGTGCGCACGATCTCCAGAATGTGATTCTGGATCTGCCGGATTTCCTGCTGACCGCCTTCGCGGTCCAACATTCCCGCTTGCAGACTGATCACGACTCGGTTCAGGTACTTGATCTGGTCGATCATCTGGTCGGTTGCACGCCTGAGCTTTCCGAAGCGCCTCTTCTCGCCCAATGCGCGTTGGCAACGGTGCTCGAGTTCTGCTTGCGAGAATTCTCGCGCTTTTCTCACTGCCTCTTCGAGAGTCGATCCGGGAACCGCTCCGTGGTCCAGAAATGCCAGCTTCGGGTCGACCTGGTCAACGAACCACAGTCGCCCGATGTGCTCGACCCCGTCGAAGCCGACGCGCAGCGTCGCTCGATAGGTATTCCCATCGACGACGATCACTCGGATTTCGTGCTCGCTGCTTGCGGAGTCTGATGCCATGTCTTCTTGGATTGACGACTCCAGAAATAAAAGCGAGTCGACCGGACCCGGCTAGGAGGCTTTGTCGTATGCCTGCTTCAGCTTCCCGATGTCGATCTTGTCCATCTGAAGCATTGCCTGCATGACGTTGTTCGCCTTCATGGGGTTCTTGTCTCCCAGCATCTTCCCCAAATCAGAGGGAATGATCTGCCACGACAAACCGTATTTGTCCTGTAGCCAGCCGCATCTGTCTTTTCTTCCGCCGGCGGAAAGCTTCTCCCATAGATCGTCTACCTCTTGCTGCGTCTCGCAGTTCACGAACAGTGATATCGCCGGCGTGAATTTGTACTGCGGACCCCCATTCAGCACAAAGAATTCCTGTCCCTCTATCTGGAACGCTCCGGTCATAACCGTACCTTCCGGACCCGGTCCCGCTTTTCCATATCGGCGGACGCTGACGACCTTGGAATTCTTGAACACCGAAACGTAGAGGTTCATGGCTTCTTCGGCGTTGCCGTCGAACCAAAGGAATGGCGTGATTTTTTGCATATCGTTGATCCTCTTTAATTTTCAGGTTTGGACATTCTTCACTCTTCAGGATGTCTGGCGTGGTATAGAGCTCCGCCAATCCAGCAACAAGGCAAGCCAACGAAAGCGAGCGCGATGGGATACCAGCTCGGGCCCAGATCGGCTCTGCTGATCGTGTAGATCTAGGGACTCTTCGCATGTGATGCAGCCGACAGGGATGCGTGGCTAAGCCGGATCACGCCGCTTACATCATCGCCAGCAAACGGTTTGGGCAATTTCGACAGCATGCAAACGTCGGCTACACCGTTGTTGGCTCGCCGAAAGGTCTATCTCTGAGCAACCGGATCATGGGCGCGCTTTTCTTTGGGGATCACTCGCGACAACGTTGGGGCAATGCAAATCCGCCCTGGGATCCCTCTTTGGTTCCACTAGCCACGCGTAATTTTGTGATATAGCGCGGCCCTTCCCTTGCAACCAGGACAGTTAGCCCCCGTTGTCGACGAGGGGCTTCAACCCCGTATTCGCAGGGAGAAGCCATGAGCGGAAAGAATATCTACAAGGGAATTGCAGTCGCGTGTGCCGTCGCGGTAGCCTCGGCGTGCGCAGGCGTAAAGAAGACCACGACCGACCTCAATCCTTCGATGAGCCGTCCCTCGACGTGCGCAGCCGCGATCGCAGTCTACAACAGTCGAGCTGATGTGCCGTACGATTATTACGAGCTCGCCTGGATCGAGGCCTCCGGCAACTCCGTCTGGACGACGGACAACCAGCTCCAGACCCAGATCCGCAACGGTGCAGCAAAAGTCGGGGCCAATGCCATAATCGTGAACCCCGTCACGCAGTCGAAGTCGACGGTGAAGATCCTCGGCGAAGCGATAGGCACCAGATCAGCAACGCAGAAGGCGTCCGCGCTGGCGATCTACATGCCTGGCGACGCAGCACGGGTCAGACAGGCCTGCGGCACCTGACCGATAGTGGTGTGCGCGTCGATGACGCGCACACCAGCTGAGGTCCGATTCGCGTTCTGTCAAGCCGAAATCGAGCGCGAAAATCATTGCGTGGAGCGGGAATCGATGAGACAATGAAGGGCAAGGTGACCTCTTCATTCGCTGTGACCCGCCCCCTTAAGCCAGTCGGCGACTTTCTGCAGCGCGTGCTGCGAAGGTCCAAGCGGCTGCCGCCCGCGAACGTTCCCCCTACCCCCTCTCCCGCCTCCCACAACGGCTCCGACACTGAACGCCGGCTCAACTTCATGCTGGAGTCAGTGCCCGTCAATCTTTGGTCCACTGACGCGCGGCTCAACATCACGTTTTCGCAGGGAGCGGGACTCAATCTGATCGGGACGACCGGCAGCGATCAGGTCGGAAGGACGCTCTACGAGGTCTTGAAGAGCCGTGATCCAGGGTTCACTCCCCTCGCCGCGCATTTGCGAGCCCTGCAGGGCGAGCTGGTGAGGTACGAAGTGGATTGGCGCGGCAGATCCTTCGAGACGCGCGTCGAGCCACTGCGCAGCGCCGACGGACACATTTCGGGAACCGTCGGGATCGCAATCGACATCACCGATCGAAAGACGCTCTACGACGCGCTCCAGAAGCAGAATGTTTACTTCGCATCCCTGTTCGAGAGCGCGCCGGAAGCCATCGCTATCCTCGATGAGCACGACCACATCGTGCGGATAAATGGCCAGTTCATCGCGTTATTCGGCTACACCGAACAAGAGGCGCTGGGCAAAGACATCAACGCTCTCATCGTTCCGGAGGAGCTCGCCGAAGAAGGAGCAACGCTCTGCACAAAAGTCGCCGGAGGCGAAGGCATCAGGGCTGAGTCGCTGCGCCGCCAGAAGGATGGGCACACCTTCTGGGTTTCAATCTCCGCCACGCGTTTCATCGCCGGCGACGAACCGGGCAAGGTCTACGCGATGTACCAGGACATCTCGGCCAGAAAGCGCGCCGAGGAGGATCTGCGCGCCCTGCTTCTGGTGGACGAGCTTACAGGTCTTCCCAATCGCCGCGCCTTCATCACTCTCTCCGAGCAAAGACTCAAGCTGGCGATCCGCATGGAGCGCGACGTCCTGATGATCTTCATCGACGTCGATCACCTCAAGGCCATCAACGACACCTGGGGACATCTTGCAGGCGACCGAGCGCTGATCGACACAGCGCGCGTGTTGAAGGAGAGCTGCCGCGAGGCGGACATCATAGCGAGGCTCGGCGGCGATGAATTCGTGGCACTCATGACCGTGGATTCCGATCAGACTGCGGAGCTGGTCTGCGAGCGGATCAAGGCGCGGGTGGAAGGCCACAACCTGGAGACGCCGCGCGGGTACCCGCTATCGCTCAGCGTTGGGGCTACCCGGACGAAATCGGAGGGAACGATGCTGGCCGATCTGCTGGCTCAGGCGGACACTGCGCTCTACGAACAGAAGCGAGGACGCGGCCGCCCTCAAGCACTCTCGCGATAATACTCCGCAAGGCACCAGGTCACCATATCGGCGAGAAGCACTTGCGTGCGCTCGGAAGATGGAAATCGCTCCCCGATGTCGTGCACCATACTCTGAGCAGCCCGCACGACACCCTCGCCGGTCTCGCCCGCCTCCTTCATCTCCGACACGTAGGTACAGACGGCAGACTGTAGATCTTCCTTCGAGTATACGCCCGCCGAGAAAACAGCCGCGAGCGCCGTAGCAAGATTTATGTAAGCCTTGCTTTGCGCATTGCGCGCTGCTCTCGCGGCGCGCTTTGATCCGGCTCGCTCGCGCTCAGGACGACCCGTCATGGGTGGAACGTGCGAACGGTCGCCCCGAGTGTCAAGAGAAATTGAGCTAGGGAAGTGCTCGAATCACTCCGCAAGCGACACGCGGTCCGCTGTTCCCCGAAGGCTGGGAGACCTGATCGTCCGGATTCGCGTGAACGACGATGGAGCTTCCATCCGCGTCGAAGAGCGAAATCGTTCCCGGAGTGAGCGTGACGCGATTCGAGGTGAACGCAACCCTTCCGACTCCGCTTGCCGGAATCACGACGTTGGGCGCGTCACCGGCGTGCGCGCCGGCCGGGTTGCTCAAACCATGCTGCTTGCCGAGCGGGTTGTAGTGCCCGCCCGCCGTCGAGAATGCCGTGGCGCCGCCTTCGCATTTTGCCACCTCGTGAAAATGAATGCCATGCGTCCCCGCTGGCAGAGCGAGACTCGCAATTTCGACGTTCACCAGACCGTTGGGGTCCTGCCACAGGTCGGCGGTGCCGATTGGAGCCCCGTTGATGTCGTAAATGATCGCGGTCGCTCGCGAAACGGCGTTGCCCATCCGCGAGGCGGTTGCGCAGGCAGCGCAGAGAGCGACGGGGATGATGAAGGTGAACGCGAGGTGTCTGTGGAGAAATCTCATTTTCCGCTCCGTCTAGAGGTTGTGATTCCTGACGCTAACGATCGCGAATCTTGAACCGGGTCCAGAGAACGATCGTCGTGCAGCCGCCTCCCGCGCCCGAATATTGAGCTGGGACAGTCGAACCCTGATAAACCTCCATAGCCACGACTTCGTTCGCGTTCACAAATTGATTGATGTCGCCTGGTTCCGCCGACTGCCATGGCATGTCGTCGACATAATACCGGACGCAGTCGTTCCCGCCCGCGCTGCGCGAGCTCGAGACGACGTCCCCGTCCGGCGAGCTCGAGACGCGGAGGCCCGGCACCGTTCGGAGGATGTCGGTCAAAAATGTGGCATGCCTGTCCTTGAGCTTGTCCGGGCCTATGTAGAACCCCTGCCCCGACTTTTGTCGCTGGCTGAATCCCACGCGGTCCAGATTCGCCGCCCGCCGCGCGTTCACCACGACCGGCTCGATCATCGCCACGAACTTGGGCAGCTTGATCGTCACGCGCTGCGGTTCGCGCGAGTTCAAATCCACGGCCACCGTTTGTGCCCCGAACCCGAGATGGCGGGCGAGAAGCACCTGGCTCCCCGAAGGAAGCTTCGTCATCGTGAATTCGCCCTTGTCGTTGGTCAGGGCGACCTGGTCCGTACCAACTACTTCGACTCTGCTCCCGGCGTTTGTGGGCGCGCCCTCAAGCACCACGCGACCCGAGACCGTGGCGTTGCCCACCTTGGCTCCCGAATCGATTCGCGATAACAGGAGGATACGCGCGAATAGCTCTGACTCCTGCTCGCCGAGCGCGATCGGAATCTCGGCGGTGACGGACTTGCCACGTTTGGCCTGAAGCGTTGCCTGCATGGAGTTTGGCAATCCACAAATTCGAAAAGCACCCGATGCATCGGTGCTATCGTAAATCATGTGTGGCGTGCGAACTACGCCGGCTGCCTTGGAGACGTCAATCTGCGACCAGGCTATCGAGACTTCGGCGCCCGCCACTGGCAGCAGCGTCTCGGGATCGTGTACCTGCCCGATCACGGCAGAAGTGCCCTGCGCGCGGGGACGAACCGGGCACGCTCGACGGATGATTGTTGCCGCCGAGGGGACAGCCAGGACTATGAAGGTTGCGCTGTCAGCGCCGATGTGAAATGGCTTGGTCGCGATGGTGAGGCCGAGAGTGTCCAGGAGCGGATGAAAGACGCCGACCTGGTATGTTCCCGGCAGAAGACTGTCGATCCGGAACTTCCCGAGCGAATCGGTGACGATGGTGGCCTTCGCTCCCTCGACCAGCACGTCCGCGCCCACAAGAAACCGCCCGTTCAGACTGTCGAGAACTACTCCGGCAATCTGGGCTGTTCCGGCTTTGGCGGTCGCGGCTGGTATCGCCGCAGGTTTTTTCTGAGCGCCCAATTGCCCGCCGGCGAGGAGACCAGCCAGCACTGAAAGCAGTCGAACCTTGCCTGCGAATCGCATCAATCCTCCAGGGCGGGTTCGTAGGCGTTTTCCGATTGCGGAGCCAGGTGGCTGTTGCCGCTGATCAGACGCGCGCAAGTATTCCAGCGGAGAATCGCGTCGTCGTTGCCCTGAGGGCGAATGGCTTCGGCGCGCTCATACCAGCCCATTGCTTCGCGGAGCGCGTCATAGGCCATCGCGCCGCTTCCCATGCCCCCGCGGTGAAGCAGCGCCTGGCCGCTTCTCTCGGACGCTATGCCGGTGTAGTAGGCGCGCTGATAAGGGTCGGTAATCCGGGGCAGCGTCTCGCGCACGGTTTTCATCGCGTGTCCAAAACCGTCAACAAGCTGATCGGTCAGCGCGAGCACGAACATCACCAGCACCTGCTGGTTTGCCGGGTCGATCTCAAGAATGTCGCGGCAAATGCTCTCTGCCGCCCACGACTGATTGATGAGGCGATACCGTTCCGCTTTCTGAATCGCGCGCGGAATGGCTTCCCTGGAAATCGGCTTGAGCTTGAACTCCTCCCTCACCAAGCCCCACCCGATTTTGGCCGTTCATTTTCCGGTCGCATGGTTTTCTTACCCCGCATGAGGCGAACCAGTTTCCGGAGGGGGTCATAGTACTGGTCCGCGACGCGCTCCTTGAGGGGAATAATCGCGTTGTCGGTGATGGTGATGTGTTCCGGGCAGACCTTGGTGCAGCATTTGGTGATGTTGCAGTACCCAATGCCGTGGCTTTCCTTGAGATCGGTCGTGCGGTCGAGAGCGTCGAGCGGATGCATCTCCAGCTGCGCTGCGTGGACAAGCAGCCGTGGCCCCACGAACTGCTCGTGCAGCTGGTGGTCTCGCAATACGTGACACACGTCCTGACAGAGAAAGCATTCGATGCACTTCCGGAATTCCTGAACGCGATCGGCGTCGGACTGCTGCATGCGCCAGGTTCCATCGGGTGCGTCGGGTGGGCGCGGCGTGAATTTCCGGATGCGCGTCTTGGCGCGGAAATTCGACGAAACGTCGGTCACGAGATCTCGCACCAGCGGAAAGGCGCGCATCGGCTCGACGGTCACCGGTTCAGAGAGATCCAGCTCGCTCAACCGTGTCATGCACATCAGACGGGGAATGCCGTTGATCTCCGCCGAGCACGACCCACACTTCCCCGCCTTGCAGTTCCACCGGACAGCGAGGTCGCTGGCGCTCTCGGACTGGATCTGGTGGATCGCGTCCAGCACGACCATCCCTTCCGAGACGCTCGTCGTGTACGTCTCGAGCTTTCCGGTCGTCCCGGATCCCCTCCAGACCTGGAAGCTCGCGCTACGCGTCGTGCTGCCGGCGCTGGTATCAGTCCGGGCGGCAGCTCGCTGTCCGCTCGCGACGATATTGCTGGCGAAGGTCTTTGCCGGCGCCGGCATTACTTGTTCTCCTCGATGATCTGCTTGAGATCCGGACGCATCGCGGGGATTGGCTCGCGCGTCACCTGCATTTCACCACCCGGCCCCTTGCGAATGACAATGTTGAATTTCCCATAATTCGGATCCTTCTCGGGGAAGTCGTCACGGAAGTGCCCGCCACGACTCTCCTTTCTCTCGAGCGCCGCACGCGCAACGATCTCGGAGACGGTGAGGAGGCTCTGAAGATCCAACGCAGTATGCCACCCCGGATTGTACTCGCGGTTTCCCGTTACCGATACCTTCCGGGCGCGCTCGCGAAGTGTCTTGAGCGCGTCGAGCGCGCGGCGGATCTCGTCTTCCTTCCTCACGATTCCGACGAGGTCCTGCATCATTGTCTGCAGCTCGTGCTCGACCTTGTAGGGATTCTCGCCGTCTTCCCTGCTGAATGGCTCGAGAGCCGCGCGCGTGAACTCATCGGCCTGTTCCGAATCCACCCGCGGGGACGATTGCCTTCCGGCGAACTCGGCGGCGTATTGCCCGGCGCGTTTGCCGAAGACAAGCAGGTCTGACAAAGAGTTGCCGCCAAGACGATTGGCGCCGTGCAGTCCCGCGCCCACTTCGCCCGCAGCGAACAATCCGGGAACGGTCGACATCTGGGTGTCGCCATCGACACGCACTCCGCCCATCACGTAATGCGTCGTGGGGCCCACCTCCATGGGCTCGCTCGTGATATCGATGTCGGCGAGCTGCTTGAACTGGTGGTACATGCTCGGAAGTTTTTTCTTGATGTGCGCTTCCGCGTTCGGGAGCTTCGACTTGATCCACGAGATGTCGAGAAAGACGCCGCCGTGGGGACTGCCGCGTCCCTCGCGAACCTCTTTCATGATCGCGCGCGCGACGTGATCTCGCGTGAGCAATTCGGGCGGACGGCGCGCGTTCTTGTCGCCTTGAGTGTAGCGCCAGCCTTCCTCTTCGTTGTCAGCCGTTTGATTGCGGTAGTTCTCCGGGATGTCGTCGAACATGAATCGCCTGCCATCTCGGTTCACGAGAATCCCGCCCTCTCCGCGCACGCCTTCGGTGACGAGGATCCCGCGCACGCTCGGCGGCCAGACCATTCCTGTTGGATGGAACTGCACGAACTCCATGTCCTGCAGCGCCGCCCCGGCGTTGTAGGCGAGGGCGTGTCCGTCGCCGGTGTATTCCCAGCTGTTGCTCGTCACGCTGAATGCGCGGCCAATACCGCCGGTCGCAAGCACAACGGACTTGGCCGCGAAGAGCTTGAACCTTCCCCGTTCGCGGTCGTAGCCGAGCGCGCCCGCAACACGATTCTCATCCTTCAGAAGCGAGACGATCGTGCACTCCATGTGGACATCAATCGGCTGATAGACGGCGTAGTCCTGGAGGGTGCGGATCATCTCGAGGCCGGTGCGATCCCCGACGTGGGCGAGGCGCGGATATTTGTGTCCGCCGAAGTTGCGCTGAAGGATTCGGCCGTCGGGAGTTCGATCGAAGACAGCGCCCCAGGCCTCGAGCTCCCGCACGCGGTCCGGCGCTTCCTTGGCGTGGAGCTCGGCCATCCTCCAGTTATTGAGGTACTGCCCGCCGCGCATCGTGTCGGCGAAATGGACTTGCCAGTTGTCGCGATCGTCGACGTTCGCCAGCGCCGCGGCTACGCCTCCCTCTGCCATCACCGTGTGCGCCTTGCCGAGCAGTGATTTGCAGATGAGGCCGACCGATGCTCCTGAGTGAGCTGCCTCGATCGCCGCGCGCAATCCCGCGCCACCGGCGCCGATCACGAGCACATCGTGCTCGTGCCTCTGATATTCCGGCACTTAGAAAAGCCTCACGTCGTGCCAGATCCCCATCGATATGAGTCGAATGTAGACGTCGGAGAACGCCACCCAGAACAGACTGAGCCACGCCCACCGCATGTGTCCGCGATTGAGGCAACTGACACAGTTATAGGTTTTCTTGCGCACGGGAGCGCGTGAGAGACGGTCGAGGTATCCGCCCACCAGGTGGCGAAGCGAATGACAACCCAGCGTGTAGCCTCCGAGCAGGATCACGTTGACCACGAGGACGAGCGTACCCACTGCGACTCCGAAATGCTCGCGTCCGGTACCGCGATCGAAGAACCACATCGCTTTGTAGGCGTCCCTCGCCAGGATCACGAGGAACGCCAGTGCCGCATAGAGGAAGTAGCGATGGATGTTCTGAACGACTAGCGGAAGAGTTTTCTCTCCGCGATATCCCTTGCGTGGCTCGCCCACCGCGCAGTTGGGCGGGTCCGCCCAGAAGCTCTTGTAGTACGCTCCCCTATAGTAGTAGCACGTCAGTCGGAATCCCGCGGGAAACGGCAGAATGAGCAACGCGGGAGAGAACGGGAGAAACGCCGGCAGCCAGGAGGGACGGGCGCCATGGATCCAGGCGTGCGGAGAATCCGAAAAAAGAAGCGGCGAATAAAATGGCGAGAGGTAATTCCCCCACGTATAAAACTTGTTCTGAAAAGCCGCCCACGTCGCGTAGACAAGGAAGCTGCCGAGGATGATGAAGACGATGAGTGGCTGAACCCACCAGGCATCGCGGCGCATCGTCTGGCCGAAATTGCGGCGGGTGACTTGAACGACTTCAGATGCCATTGATCAGATACCTCGCGCTGAGCGCGTGAGCACAGGCTGTACGGGCTCTCTCCCGGCAAAGTTAGTTTTTGCGGCGGGGCGCGGGTAGTCTTGTGCAATACGCAAAGAGCCTCCGGCGCTGCGGCGCCGGAGGCTCTTTGATTTTCTGCGAGTTTCTGGTTCTTGTTACTTGGCTTCTGGCTTGGCGCCTTTTCCTTTGTGTCCCCAGCCCTTGTGTCCGCCCTTAGCGCGATCTTTTGCGCGAGCGTCGAACTTCGCCTGCTGCTCGGGGGTCAGGATGGCGCGAATCTCCGCCTGCTCCTGAGTACGGTACGAGGCATTCTGCATCACCTGATGCGCCTTTTCCATGTTGCTGCGGAAGGCGGCGGTGTCACCCTTCTGGCGAGCTGCGCGGGCTGCCTCCATGTACGGCTTGGACTGAGCGCGAAGAGCATCGTTCTGCGGCTGATACTTCTGGCGAATCGCCTTGATCTGCGCCTTCTGGGCGTCGGTCAGATTGAGATCGCGTCCAAACCCTTCACGACCACCGGGGCCGCCGCGACGATAGGAGCCCTCATCCGGACGGCGCGGTGTCGGTGTTGACTGGGCTGCGGAGACTCCCGCCACTCCAACAAGCATCAAGGCGCCAAGCGCCAGGGTACGTACTGTCGACATTTCCAAACCTCCACAACGGTTAGTTGCCGCGCGCGAAATGCTGCGGCTCAACTGGTAGACGGCCTAATGCACATGTTGTTAAGGGATTGTCCGGTTAAGCCGAGCTGGGAGCTGCGGGCGGCTTCTGGTGGCGTTAGAGCCTGAAGGCGACACTTCGGGGGTCAGTCGCAACTCGGGCGTCCAGAAATACCAAAGCAGGGAGCTGCAAGCTTCTCAGCGGTCGTAGCTGGGAGCTTTCATACCGACGTCATAGTTTGTCGGATTCAGGATGGCGGGTCTTCGTCGAATCCTAGAAGCTGCCCGTCGAAGCGTACCCCGCAGCACTTTATGCTGACGGAAGAGCTCCGAGCTTCGACCGCTGAGAAGCTTCTAGCTCCCTGCTTCAGTATTAGAGGTGCCCGAGTCGCGACTGACCCCAGGAGTGTCGCTCTCAGACTCTACCGCCCACCCAGCAGCAGCCCGCAGCTGGCAGCTGGCAGCTGGCTCAGCCAGCAGCAGCGGCGGGCACCGTCCCAAACCTGCGCTCTCTGGAATGGAACTCCTGAACGGCGTGCTCGAGGTCGACGGGCGTGAAGTCGGGCCAGCGCCGGTCTGTGAAGTAGAGCTCGGCGTAAGCGCACTCCCAGAGAAGGAAGTCGCTAAGACGCTGCTCGCCGCCGGTGCGAATCAGGAGATCGACGTCCCTGCACTCGCCCGTCCAGTGATCCACCTCGCACATGGCGCGAGAAAGATCTTCGCGAGTGATTTGTTCGGCGCCGCGGAGCCGGTCAATCGCCCGCACCATCGCGTCGCGCGCGGAATAGTCGACGGCGATCCGGAGATCGAGCCTCGTTCCGTGGCGCGTTGCATCCTCCGCTGCACTGATGGCGCGGAGTAGCTCGGAGGGGATGCGATCGCGGCGGCCGATTATCCGCATCCGAACATCGTTCGTAACGCAGCGATCGGTCTCCGCTACGAGATAGCGCCGGAACAGCCGCATCAGGAGAGCGACCTCGCGTGAAGGCCTCGCCCAGTTGTCCGCGGAGAACGCGTAGAGGGTGAGCATCCCGATTCCGCAATCAGGTGCAGCCTCGACGATTTTCCGCACCACGCGGGCGCCAGCGATATGTCCCGCGGTTCGTGGACGACCCCGCGCATTCGCCCACCGGCCATTCCCGTCCATGATCACAGCGACATGGATTCCGGACTGCGCGGCAGTCGGCTGCGTGACGTGGGGGCGCGCGTGGCTCACGTGACGAGCGTTACCCACTCTCAGCGCTCCCGCGTGGCGCGGATGAGCGCCTCCATGTGATCGAGATAACGCTCGAGTGCCCGGCGACCCGCCGCGGTAAGACGATACTGCGTCTTGGGCATGCGTCCTTCGAAGGACTTTGTGCACGCGATGTACTCGGCTTCCTCGAGCTTGCGGGCGTGGACACTGAGGTTGCCGTCGGTCGTGTTCATCAGCTTCTTGAGATCACTGAAGCTGAGAGAATCGTTGACCGCCAATGCGCTCACGATCCCGAGGCGGAGGCGCTCGTGAATGAGCCTGTCGAGTGCGTCCGCGCGGGAGGAGGACGTTGATGCTCCGTCTGACTTGCCCCGCACTGTCCGCAAATTGCTCACGTTCGGGCGGCGGTCATCGCGCGCTGTTCCGTCCTTAGCCACCGTGCCTCCGGGCGATAGGAATCCCGAACCCGATGTGCAGGCCGCCGAAGGCCGCGGCCATTATCCAGTCGTTCCAAGCTGACGGAGTGAACACCGCGAGGGTACCTGCGAGCATGAAGCAGATTCCCATCACCGGCACGATCTTCACGGAAAATGCGCCGCCCGCCACGACTGCTGTCCCGTATAGAAGAAGCCACATGCCCGGAATCACGTCGACTAGCCCGGCGCGAAAAAGCACGATGGTGAGAAGAGCACCGACGAGAATCGGAGGGGAAAAGCTCAGAACGAATTTCCGACCGGGGCCCGACAAGAGCGGCATCCGAGCTCTGCGCGCCTTGTGAACTATTCCCCACAGCATCACTGCCGGGGCGAGCACCGCTGCGGCGATCCATACATACAGTGACTGCAGCACAGAGTGCTGCGAGGACGCGATCATCGCGGCGACCGTGGCGATGATACCGACCGCCACCATTGCCCACCCAGACACCGCCGTAAAAGCGCCAGCAGCCTCCATGGTATCGCGAATGAAGGCGAGGTTATCCATCGCTCGCGCGTGGAGCGCGGGCGGCTCTGAAGCGGGTGCGCGGTGGAGGGGTGTTACCGAGGCCATGATCAGAACCTAGGGACTAAGCCGATAACTGTCAAGTACTTTGCGGTGTAAAGCTGTCGACGGCCTGCTCGACCATCTTGCCACCTGGTACCTCGATCTCGTGACCCGCGCCGCCGCAGCGACCATATTTCGATGTGCCAATAATCGACCTGTACGGACACGAGATTTTGCGCGCGCGACTCTCGGAAAGCGTGCGCGCTGGCACTCTTCCCTCGAGTCTCTTGTTCCAGGGCCGCCGCGGGGTCGGAAAGCAGCGGCTCGCCCTCTGGCTGGCGGAGCGCCTCTTCTGCACCGATGAGATCGCACCGTGCGGTACGTGCACAGCGTGCCGGTACGTACGGGCGATAACCCATCCCGACCTCCATTGGGTGTTCCCCCGCCCGCGGCTCAAGGACGCCGACCCCGATCAGGAGCAGGTGCGTGACGACTACGCGGAAGCGATTGCCGAGCGGGTGGGGAACCTGGGGCTGTATCCCTCGCCGTCGGGAAGCGCAGGGATTTACGTCGCGACTGTCCGGTCCCTCGTTCGGAGCGCGGCAATGTCGCCTGCGATGGGACGGAGGAAGATCTTCATCGTCGGCGATGCGGAGCGGATGGTGCCGCAGGAAGGAGCTGACATGGCGGCAAATGCGTTTCTCAAACTTCTGGAGGAGCCGCCCGCGGACACGACCATCATCCTGACATCGAGCGAGCCTGGTGCGCTGCTCCCGACAATAAGATCCCGAGTGGTTTCAGTCCGGGTCCCTCTTGTGCCGGATGCCGCCGTACGGGCGTTCGTGGAAACCACGGCGGTGAAACAAATTCTCGACAAGGAATCGAAGAGCAGCACGGCCGAAAGGGTTCGCGCAGCTGCCGGCGCACCCGGAAGGCTTTTCACCGGAGAGGACGACGCAAAAGCGACGATCGGCGCGCGTAAGATAATCGACGCCGCGACAAGCGCTCGCCGGACCGCGCACTACTCCGCCGCGCTCGCTCAGGGGGCGGCTGGCGCTCGCGGCGCCTTCACGGACACTCTCGATGCGCTCGTCGATTTGTTAGGTGAAAGAGTCCGTGACGCGCTGCACCGAAAGGACGACGGGGCCGCCGCTTCCGCAAGTAAGGCGGTGAACGCGGTGCTTCGCGCCCAAACCTATGCGAGCGGAAACGTCAGTCCGCAGGTCATAACGGCGAAACTGATTCGCGAGCTCTCCACGACATTGAAATGACCAAGCCATCACCGGCGCAAATGAAGGACCTGACGCACACTGACGCCGTGGGGCGAGCGCGAATGGTCGACGTGGGCGCGAAAGCGGACACCGACCGCACCGCGCGCGCGGAAGGGGCGATCACGATGACAGCGCAATCTCTTGACGCGATCGAGGCCAACTCGGTGGCGAAGGGCGATGTCATCGGGACGGCGCGAATCGCCGGAATCATGGCGGCGAAAAAAACTGCCGGCCTCATTCCACTGTGCCACCCGATCTCGTTGACCGACGTTGGCATCGAGTTCGCGGTCGATCGCGCGCTTCCCGGTCTGCGAGCTTCGGCATGGGCGTCATCGAGAGGGCCGACAGGGGTAGAGATGGAAGCGTTGACGGCCGTCACCGTCGCGCTTCTCACCATTTACGACATGGCCAAAGCGCTCGACCGGGGAATGGAGATCTCAGGGATTCGCCTCACGGAGAAACGCGGCGGAAAAAGCGGGGACTGGAAGCGCGGCTAGTCGGAGCGGCTAGACCGGTGGCAGGACGTGCAGCGGACTGCTCGACAGCTCCCTGCTCTCCCGATACGGCTCCATGTGCACGAGCACACTCACGACGTTGGGAACCGCTTCGAGAATGGCGTACTTCACCTTCGCCGCGATTTCGTGCGCCGCCTCGAGTGAGATTGTGGCATCTGCCTTCACGTGCAGGTCGACGTAAAAGCCCAGCCCGTAACTCCGCACATTCAGATTCTCCACAGTCCGGACTCCCGCGATGCTCGAGGCCGCGTCGAGTGCGCGCTCCTTCACAGTGCGATCCGGCGCCTCGTCCATGAGTCCCGCGATTGCCGGCCGCAGCGTCCGAACGCCATTGATTGCAACGACCACGGCCGCGACGAGCGCCGCCCAATCGTCCGCGGCTTCCCAACCCCGCCCGCCAACGAGCGCGATGCTTATTCCGATGAAGGCGGCCAGAGAGCTGATCGCATCGGCGCGGTGGTGCCAGGCGTCGGCTGTAACGGCCGTGCTGCCAACCTCTTTTCCAACACGCGAGACCCGCCGATAGAGAATTTCCTTTATGAAGATCACGCCGGCGGCCACGAACAGCGTAAAGGGTGCCGGAGGGTGATGCGGCGTCCTGATCTCCCGAATGGCGATCGCCGCGATTCCCACT
>JANMWS010000148.1:0-5629 GCA_031394125.1 Gemmatimonadales bacterium | reverse complement strand
TTTCCTGGCGCGATTGCCAGACGCCCCCACCGCGTCCCCTCTCCTGCCCGACGCAATGCGGAGCCTGCTCGGCAAACGCAAAATGCCGGAGAACGGAACCGACATCGCGCCCGTCCTCGATAGATTCAGCCGAGATTTCTTCCGGCACTCGACGCACAACGGCAGCCCACGGTTCTGGGGCTACATCACGTCATCGGCAGCCCCAATTGGTGCTCTCGCCGATCTTCTCGCCGCCGCCGTAAACCCGAACTGCGGCGCGTGGGCGCTCTCGCCGATCGCGACGGAGATCGAGAACGAATCCATCCGCTGGCTCGCCCAATTTCTGGGACTCCCAGGTAAATGGGATGGAGTGCTGGTGAGCGGCGGAAACATGGCCAACATCGTGGGCTTCATCGCCGCGCGAAGGGCGAAATCGCCATGGGACATCCGCACGAAGGGTCTCGCTGATTCAGAGAGTCGGCATCTCGTGCTCTACGGCTCCGCCGAAATGCACACATGGATCTACAAGGCCGCCGACATGTGCGGACTCGGCACTTCGGCCGTGCGCTGGATTCCCACCGACGATCAGCTTCGCATGCGCCCAGACGAGCTGCGCAAGCGAATCGCAGAAGACCGCGCCGCCGGGCTTCATCCTTTTATGGTTGTGGGAACAGCCGGATCGGTCAGTACCGGCGCAACCGATCCGCTTCCAGAAATCGCAAAGATCTGTAAGGAGTTCGATCTCTGGTTTCACGTGGACGGCGCTTACGGAGCGCCCGCGGTCGCGCTCAACGAGGCGAGCGCCGATCTCAAGGGACTTCGATTGGCGGATTCCATCGCCATCGATCCACACAAGTGGTTGTACAGCTCCCTCGAGGCCGGGTGTCTTCTCACCCGCCATCCCGATGCGTTGCATGATGCGTTCGCGTTCAAGCCGCCGTACTACCAGTTTGACGACAACGAAGGCCAGGAAGTGAAGAATTACTTCGAGTACGGACCGCAGAATTCACGGGGCTTCCGGGCGCTGAAGATCTGGCTCGGTTTTCAGCAGGCGGGTGCAAGCGGGTACAGGCGGATGATATCCGACGACATCAAGCTTGCACACAAGCTGCACGAGTTCGTCGGCAAGCAGTACCTGCTTGAGCAAGGAACCGTCTCGCTGAGCATCTGTACTTTCCGATTCGTGCCCGCTGATCTCAGGGAGCGCGCCAGGGGCGAGGCGCCCGTTACGGACTATCTCAATGAGCTCAATGCGCGAATTGCTACTGCGCTCAGACTCAGTGGCCGAGCGTTCGTCTCCAACGCGCACATCGGCGATCGCTACTTCCTGCGCGCGTGCATCGTGAACTTTCGGACTACTGTAGCCGACGTCCGGGCCTTGCCGGTGATGATCGTTGAGCTCGGTCGCGACCTCGATCGCCAGCTCAGGCCGAAAGCGCTGCGCCGAACCGACAGCTAGTACGGTGAGCAGTTCCAGGTTTTCGCGGCCAAGCTCTGCGGCGGCTACTGCGGTGTGTGCCCCCGGGCCCACGTTGGGTACGCCGGACGTCTCGCCGCTACCGTTGGCGCTTTCGCCAACGCCTGCATCACGAGCGATACCGCTGCCTCCAGCTGGGTGTCGTGGCCCGCGCGCCACGCCGACGGACTGAGATCCACTTCGACATCTGGTGCCACTCCGCGATTTTCTACCGCGTATTCACCCTCCGCTGTCCACAGAGCAATGCGTGGCGCGGTCACACCTCCGCCATCCATTAGCGCCGGGTAACCGCCGATACCAACGAGTCCGCCCCACGTCCGCTTGCCCACCAGAGGACCAACCTTGAAACGGCGAAAGAGCCAAGGCAGCTCGTCACCTCCTGAGCCCGCGTACTCGTTGATCAGCATCGCCTTCGGACCGTAGATCGCGCCGGCCGGAATCGGTGTGTCTTCGCCGTAGCGCGCGGTCACCCAATTGAACGGAGCATCACGCCGCAGGTAATCAACCATGTAGTCGGCGATGTTTCCGCCGGTGTTGAAGCGCTCGTCCACGATGGCGCCGAGCTTCTCTTGCTGCGCAAAGAAGTACCGGTTGAAACTGGTGTACCCCTCGTTCGCGGTATTGGGCACGTAGATGTACGCGAGCTTTCCACTCGAGAGCTTATCGACCGTCCGCCGATTCTCATCCACCCACGCCAGGTGCCTGAGCATCGCCTCGCTCGGCAGCGGCACTACAGTGACGTCGCGCGCGCCGGTTCCATTCGCGTTCGGGCCGACGCGAAGCACGACGGATTTCGCCGCCGTTCCCTCAAGCGCCTCGTCGACATTCCCGCTCGCGGTGAGCGAACGTCCATCGACAGCCAGCAGATACTCACCGGCATGCACGTTGACACCAGGCTGAGTGAGCGGTGCCCGAAGTTGCGGATTCCAGTTCTGGCCGGCGTAAACTTTCGTGAAGCGCCAGCGTCCGTTGTCGATCGAGTAATCCGCGCCCAGCAGCCCATTCGCGGGTGCTCGGCTCGTATTCCCTGACGGTGAGCCCACAAAAAGGTGGCCGACGGTGAGATTGCCGAAGACTTCCTGGAACAGGTAGTCGAGATCGGCGCGGCTGCCGAGTCCGTCGAGCCAGCGCGCGTAGTACTTCTCAGCGCCAGCGAGATCGAGCCCGTGATAATTCGGGTCGTAGAAAAATGCGCGCTGGAGCCGAAAGGCTTCGTGGTACATCTCCTTCCACTCGGCGCGCGGATCGGTCTCGACCTGAATGTTTCCGGTGTTGAGCGCGCTATCACCCGCCTTGATCGGCAGCGCGATCGCTGCAATCGCCCAGTTGTCCTTCTGCTTGTAAAGCAGCTTCTCCCCGTCGCGCGAAACGTCGAACTCGCTGACGTCGGCAATCATTTGATCGGTCTTCCGCTGGGCCAGGTCGAACTTGTGGAGATTCAGGTGCGATGGTCCATTCTCTTGAAGATCGACGGGAACCAGCGGGTCCTCGGCGAGAATTACATTCCCTGATTTTCCGGCGACCACGCTGATGTAGTTGCGCGGCGGCGCTGGAAGTGGAATCGTGCGCTGATCGATTGCTTCGAAGTCGATGCGTACTGGTGCGGGCGCGGTGACTTTGCCGGCGCTATCCTTTCCTGGTTTCGCTTCCGCTGCGCCTTTCACGTCGCCAGCTGCTGCTTTCGCGCTGCTCTTGGCGGCGCTGTCGCCCTTGGCCTTCTCTTCATCGCTCTCGGGTGCGAGCGGCGACGGCGAATCCTTCCGTAGGACGATCGCGTACAGACTACGGGTGATCGGATGATCGAAAGTCGTCATGCTGAAATCACTGGCTGGGCCGGCGTCGGTGCTCGCCACGAAATAGAGATACTTGCTGCCGGCGTCGAAGACCGGGTTTCGCGCGTCACTCAACCCATCTGTGACCTGCGTGGATACAGCCTTTTCCACGTCGTACACGAATACCGCGTTGAGGCGGTTTTTGATCGACCGGGCATAAGTGATCCAGCGGGAATCCGGTGACCAGCCGAATGGCATTCCCTCGCTGAACTGTGGTCCAAGGGGATCCACGTCGACGCGCGTCACTTTCCCGGATGCGACGTCGGCGTACCAAAGCTCACCGCGAGAGCTGCTGTAACCGACCCGTTTCCCATCCGGTGACCAGATCGGGAGATAGTAGTAGGTGTCATCGTCGCCGAGCTTGATCGTCCGCGGTTCAGCGAGTCGGGTTTGCGCGCGGAGCTCCAGATGATAACCGCCGCCGGCGTCGGAGAAGTAGGCGAGAGTCTGTCCGTCGGGTGACCAACTCGGGAAACGCTCAGTCGTACCCATAGTCCGGGTGATATCACGCGCGTCTCCCTTTTTCGCGGGGACGGTGATGATCTCTCCGCGTGCTTCGAACGCCGCACGTACGCCTGACGGCGAAAGCGCGGAGTGCTGGAGCTTGTCGCTGACGGCAACCCAGTGACGCTGGGCTTCAGTCAGCTCGCCTTCGAGGCGGATCGGAACGGCGGCGTCTGCGCCCGTGGTCAGGTTGTACAGGTGGATGGCGCCGAACTGCTCGTAAACGATTGCCCCGGGCCCAGCGGAAGCGTTCTTGATATCGAGTCCTGTGTTGTTGATCGCTCGCGCGACTTGCTTCGTCTTGGTGTCGTACGAGTAGAGAGTCGTAGGGCCGTCGCGATCGGAGAGGAAGTACACGACATCCCCGACCCACATCGGCGACAAGTCGGTGGAGTTGTCGCGCGGGATCTTCTCGATCGACGCGTCTGCGAGTGACGCGATCCAAATCGGCGTCGTGCGGCCACCCCGGTACCGCTTCCAGATCTGGTTGGCGTTTGGATACGGCATGTAGGCGAGGCGCTTGGTGTCGGGGCTGAATGAGCCATCCCAAACTGTGGGCAGGTCGATCTGCTCGGGCATCACTCCGTCGACTGCCTGGACGAAGAGACGGGGAGCGCCGAGCGCTGAGGTAATCGCGATGCCTTTGCGGTCCGACATGTAGACGACTTTACCATCCGGAGTCCAGCCTCGAACGACATCGTTCGCCGGATTCCAGGTGAGCCGCCGGGGAATTCCGCCGGTCGCGGCGATGACGTAGGCGTCCGCATTGCCGTTGGCGGTGCTCGTGTACGCCACCCATCTCCCATCGGGCGAAAAGTTGCAGCCGGTCTCGGTCCCTGGAGACGCGCTGAGACGACGGGCAGCCCCGCCCGTTCGCGAGACAATCCAGATATCGCCAGCGAAGGTGAAGCAGATATCGGTTGCGCTGAGCGCGGGCTGCCGGAGCAGCAGCGGGGAATCGCTTTGTCCGCGTAAACTAACAGGAGCTGCGAACAGAAGAACCGCGGCCAGACGGCCGATGGCGAAGCGAAAGAGGAGTTTGGCCGGCATGGGGCTACCAAGGGGGAGGGTTAGCTGCCAAGGTACGGCCGATCTGCGGCGCTGTCCACGAAATTTTGCTGCGGCGAGCAGTGGGGCATTCGTAGAAAGCGTACCTTAGATTTGCCCCATGCAGTTCACAGTAGACGCAAAACTGTGCGCGAATCATGGCTCGTGATGGTTCGCGTACATCACACTACGATTTCGAGCTCCCCACCGACCGAATCGCCCAGCATCCAACCGAGCGGCGCGGTGACAGCCGGCTCATGGTCGTCAATCGCTCCAGCGGAGCGATCGCGCACCAACGATTCAGCGATCTCGAGCAGATGATTCCAGCCGGTGACGCGATCGTCCTCAACACCACTCGCGTCTTTCACGCCCGGCTCCTCGGCGTTCGCGACAACGGAACTCCCGGCGAAATACTTCTGCTCCGATCACTTGGTGACGCGCTATGGGAGGCGATGGTGCATCCCGGCGGCAAGCTCAAGCCCGGACGCGTCGTGAGATTCGCCGAGGATTTCGAGGCGGAGATAGTGTCGACGACGGAGAGACGAACCCGAGTGGTCCGACTCAAATCTTCGCTGCCGCTCGATACGGCAATAGAGAAATACGGTCACGTCCCACTTCCGCCTTACATCGAGCGCGCGGATCAGGCATCGGACGAGGAACGGTATCAGACCGTCTACGCAAAGGAGAGCGGATCGGTCGCGGCGCCTACGGCGGGCCTCCACTTCACGCCGGAATTACTTGATCGCCTTGCAGCCAAAGGAGTGAAGCGGGCTGACGTGGTGCTCCACGT
>JANMWS010000145.1:0-11126 GCA_031394125.1 Gemmatimonadales bacterium | reverse complement strand
CCACGGCGCGTAGCGGATCGAGCGCGCTCGAGGAGACATCGATGATCTCGCCGAGCATCTCGAGCTGAGTCCGGCTCAGGAACTCGTGTGCCTGTCGTGCATCTTGCCCCTCGCCATCGACAGAAAGCGTGAACGCCTTCAGCCGCGCGGGCGAATCTCCTTCATTGAGCAGCAACTTATACAGACAGAGCAGAATCGCGCCGCTGTCGATTCCGCCGGAAAACGGAACGCCGATCGGCGCTGCTGGGTCATGCACAGCAAGCCACTGACCCAGCTCGCTGTACACAGCCTCGATATATTGACGGCCGATGACGTCAAGATCCTTGGGGAGCGTTCCGCGCGGCGGGTCGAAGAAGCGCCGATGCACAGGGTTGGGATCGGGGCATCCTACCAGGCGCAGCGTTGTGACGTGGTGGGCGGGAACCATGCGTGAGTAGCTCGGGTGGAACTGATCGGACCATCCATGGCGAGTGAGCTCCGCGGCGATCTCGTCGATGCGTTCAGCGACGATCAACACGGGTCCATCGGCCGACTTCGCCAGAAAGTATCGCATCGGGCGGTCGAGGCTTCGGGCCAGCACGATGCGCTCCCCTTCCTGCGCCACCAGGGCAAAGGAGCCGTCAATATCCAGGACCGCGCCCATATCACTAGCGAGCAACCGGCGCCGAGCCTCAGATTCGTCGACCGCCCACAGGCGTTGGGACTGTTCTGGAATCAGATTTATGACGCGGGAAATCGGCGAGTGTTGGTTCATGCCACAAAATACTTCGAGGTTAGCACGAATGCATCACTCGCGGGTCTGCGCGGTCTTCATGCCTCTTCTCTGGTTGGCAGGCTGCACTGGAAAGAGCGACCGCCCTTTGTTCAAACTCCTGAGCCCGAACCAGACAGGTGTGACGTTCGCGAACACCATCACCACCAGTGACTCGCTGAATGCGCATACTGATGCCTACATCTACAACGGCGCTGGGGTAGCTGTCGGTGATATCGATAATGACGGATTGCCGGACATTTTCTTTTCCGGCAACATGGTCTCTAGTCGCCTGTACTTGAATAAAGGGCACATGCGGTTCGACGACATTACCGCGCGAGCGGGCGTTACGACGAAGAGTTGGGCCACCGGCGCGACGATGGTGGACATCAACGACGACGGTTACCTGGATATCTACGTGTCCGTATCGGGACCCGAATGGTCGAAGGGGAAGGAGCGTGCAAATCTCCTCTTCGTGAACAACAAGAATCACACTTTCACGGAGGCGGCCGCACAATACGGCATTGCCGACACCGGCTTCACCACCCACGCAGTTTTCCTTGATTACAACAAGGACGGATGCCTCGACCTCTTCCTGCTCAACAACTCGCCGAAGGATTTCACGCGTGGGGTTACAATGCATCCCACCGGAGAGCGCGGCGCGACGCCGGGTAGTTACAACAAGCTCTATCGGAATGACTGTCATGAAGGGAAACCCGGGAAGTTTACGGACGTGTCGCGCGAAGCCGGTATACTGCGCGACGCCGGCTATGGCCTGGGCGTGGCCGTTGCCGACCTGAACGGAGATGGTTGGCCCGACATTTATGTCTCCAACGATGTCGCGCCCAACGACGTGGTGTATGTCAATAACCGGGATGGAACATTTACCAACAAGGCCGCCCAATGGCTGAAGCACACGAGCTTCGCGGGAATGGGCGTCGACATAGCCGATTTCAACAACGACGGCTGGCCGGACATTCTCCAGGTGGACATGCTACCGCGGGACCTGAGCGTGCGCAAAAGGATGAGCGGACTCACGACCTATGGTAGCCTCATGGAATTGCGCGGCAGGGGATTTCGCGATGACTATACAGCCAACGCCCTCCAATTGAGCAACGGAGTTACGAAAGACGGCGATCTCATCTTCAGCGATGTCGCCCACCTTGCCGGCGTCGCAGCGACAGACTGGAGCTGGAGCCCGCTGTTTGCGGACTTCGACAACGACGGCTACAAGGATATCTTCATCAGCAATGGCTATCCCAAAGCCGTCAACGATCTGGATTACCAGGTCGTCACGGGCGCCGCACGCCGACAAGGGAACACGAGTTCCTTGCCTCGAGCGGGAATGGAACTCCTGAAGCGACTACCCGGTTACGAGGTGTCCAATTATGTCTTCCTGAACAACGGCGACCTCACCTTCACCGACAAGACGAGAAATTGGGGGCTCGACCGCCCGAGCTTTTCGTACGGCTCCGCCTACGCCGATCTCGACAACGACGGCAAACTCGATCTCGTGGTGAACAACATCGACGCTCCCGCTTTCATCTTTCAGAATGTGGAACGGAGTGACGACGACCATCATTATCTGACGATCAAGCTCGAAGGCGACGCTCCGAACAGACGCGGTATCGGGTCGAAGGTAATCGCCACCGCCGGCGGGCAGAAACAGTACATCTACGAATCGCCCTACCGGGGCTACATGTCTACAGTGGATGACCGCCCGCATTTCGGGCTCGGTCGCCTGAAGCGCGTGGACAGTCTGGAAGTGATTTGGCCCGATGGCCGCCACCAACTGCTGACAGCGCTAGATGCGGATCGCACCGTGGTCCTCAGACAGGCCGACGCGACGCGAAAGGAAGCTGCCGGCGCTCCGGATCTCACCGGCGAGCGGTTGTTCGACCCGCTGGATCCGCGCCGAGCGCTCACCTACAAGCATCAGACCGGCACGCTCGATGATTTCAGCGTGCAAGCCCTGCTTCCGTACATGCTCTCGAGCCATGGCCCGTCGCTCGCCGTGGGAGACGTCAACGGCGACGGCTTGGACGATGTTTTCATCGGCGGTGCAGCCGGAGTCGCGGGCCAGCTGTTCATCCAGCACAGGGACGGCAGTTTCGTCGCATCAACAAAGGGCCAGCCGTGGGAAGCCGACAAGGCGTATGACGATTGGGGCGCTTTGTTCTTCGATGCCAACGGGGATGGCTTGCTGGACCTGTACGTAGCGAGCGGCGGATATCAGCTTGCGCCGACCTCTCCATTGTTGCAGGACCGTCTTTACATCAATCGGGGCGGCGGCAAATTCGCCAGAGATTCCTCCGCGCTCCCGATAATGCTCACCAGCACGGCCGCCGTGAGGGCTGGTGATTTCAATGGCGATGGCCGACCGGATCTATTCGTGGGCGGTCGATTGACTCCGCGCAACTATCCCTACCCGGCGCGGAGTTATGTGCTTCGAAATGATGGCGGTCACTTCACCGATGTCACGGAGGAAGTTGCTCCAGAGCTGGCTCATCCCGGCGGAATGATAACGGATGCGCTCTGGATCGATTTCGATGGCAACGGGCGACTGGATCTCGTCACTGTGGGGGAATGGATGCCGGTCCAGTTCTATCAGAACGATGGAAAGCAATTGCGCAACGTAACGCAGTCAACACACTTGCCTCCTTTGCGTGGCTTGTGGTTTAGCCTCGCCGTGGGTGACTTCGATCATGACGGGAGGCCCGACCTGATCGCCGGCAACCTCGGCCTCAATTACAGCTACACGACGTCGAAGGAGAGCAGATTCGGAGTATACGCCGGAGACTTCGCCGGCAATCAGAGCAGAGACATCGTCCTGACCCAGGAAATAAACGGTACTGAATATCCTCTTGGTGGTATGGCTCCGCTGGGTCGGGAGATCTACCAGCTCGCAATCCGGTTCCCAACCTACGGTTCGTTCGCCGACGCCTCCATTCGTCAGTTATTCACTCCACCGCAACTACAGCAAGCGCTCCACTACCAGGTGGATACGTTTGCCAGCTTCTATTTGCACAATGACGGAGGGGGGAGTTTTAGCGGGTCGCCGTTACCCAACCTGGCACAGATCGCACCGATCAAGGGGATCATCGCCCACGACGTGGACGGAGACGGACATCTCGATCTGATCGTGGGGGGAAACCTGTACGATGCGGAGCCAAATACGCCGCGAGCCGACGCAGGGAACGGGCTGTGGCTCAAAGGCGATGGCAAAGGCCACTTCACACCCGTGTCTCCGCGACAAAGTGGCTTTCTGGCCCCCCTCAATGTCTCGGGTCTCACGCTCATCACCACGCCGAGCGGTAAGGCCGTGATCGTCGCCAATAGCGGAGACTCCCTGCAGGCGTTTTCAATTAGAAAGCGATAGAAAAAGGCACTGATGCCGTGGAGCACCAGTGCCTTTTTCTTGGTGCAGCTGCCTACCAGCCTGGATTCTGCTTCAGCATGCTCTGGTCACCCACCTTGCTCAACTCGATCTGAGTGTTCGGGATAGCATACCACCGATGGCGAGCCACGATTGGTTCGGCAGATTTTAGGTAGAGTTTTCTGGTGTTCTCGGCTCCGCCTCCAATACCGGTAAGGTACCCATTGATCGTTGGAGCGGTTATGCCCCAGCGGCGCACATCGAAGAAGCGCTGCCCCTCTATCGCCAGCTCGAGCCTGCGTTCAGTTCGAACCGCCTCACGGGCATAGGTCTGATCTGGAAACGCTGGGTACGGCCGAACGTCGTACTTTGCCCAGGTGATCCTGGGATCATCAATCGGTACCGCCATACTCGCACGATCGGTTCCCGGGCCTTGGGCGCTCACTGCTGCGCGCGTTCTGATCTGATTCACAATCACCCGCGCGCCTGCCAGGTCATTGGTTTCAACCTCCGCTTCCGCCAACATTAAAAGCAGGTCGGCATACCGGAACAGATGCATGTTGATGGAACTCTGTTGCTGCGGCTGCCAACCGACGGTGGTCTCGGCTCCACTGCCCTTTTCATGGATGTTTTTCTTGGGCATGTAGGGACCTCCGTTTGCGCGGTCCCTCACCCACGTCACGCTGTAGAGTCCCCAGTCCTTGAAGGGTACCCCGTCCCGACCAACGGTCCAGTCCAGACGCGGATCTACGGGCGTCATATCTCCCGCTACGAAGTCGGCGTTCGACGCGTTCCAGCTGCCGGGGGCGGACACAGACAGCGGTAGCCCAGTGGCGTCCACCCGGAAGACGTTGACCAGATTCTGCGTCGGTTGGTTGAAGCCGCAGCACTGGAAGTGGCTAGGCGCATACGGGAAATTCAGGCGTTCGCCCCAGTTGGCATTGGCTGCACCCGGCTCTCCATCGTTGGCAGACGCCTGAAACGCAAATATGGTCTCCGGTCCGTTCGCCGCGTCCTGATAGGCACTCCAGACCCGATCAAAGCTTGTTTCAAGCGCGTAAGGCCCATTCGTCTGGACGTCCTTGAATGTCGTAACGGCAGCCGCCCATTGGCGGGCATATGCCTGAACACGTCCTTTGTAGGCTTTGGCCGTCCACAGGGTCGCTCTTCCGGGCTGCCCGTTGCGTGGAGTGGCCGGGAGCAACTTGATCGCCGAGTCGAGGTCCTTCAGGAGCTCGGTGGCAACCAGGGCGCTGTCGATATTCGGCTTACGAAAATCTGCGTCGTCTTGGCGGTAATAGGGAATGTTCCCCCACATGCGCCATGCTTCGAAGTGGTAGTGCGCCCTGAGGAATATGGCTTCTCCCTCGATGCTCTTGGCGTCCGCAGCGGAAAGTTCCGTCGGGCTTGACGCCAGTACTTTCTTGAGCAAGCGGAGCGTCGAATTGCTTCGGACCACCCCTTCGTAGACTTGTCGCCACTTGACTTCCAAGAGGGTGGCGGCGGCAGGAGTGCCCCAGTGATATCCCTCGATGTCATTGATGGGGGGCTGGTCGAGGCCGTCCGATCCCTTGTAAGAATCATCGCTCGCCACGCTACCGAATATCCAGTTGCTGGCCGCGCAGCCCCAGTTGCCAAAAGTTGAACCCATGCAGTCCAGCGCTCGATACGCAGCAATGAGCGTTCCCTCGACGCCGAGGCGATTCGCGAGTGTTTGTTCAGTCAATGTCCCCTGTGGCTCGGACGCGGCGGTGAGGAAATCCTTGCAGCCATATAGCATCGCCGTCGCAAGAATCGTTACCGCCGCGCCGCGGACTAGGGAGTTTCTCGATACCGTTGTCATCTTCGCTTTTTCCTTGAAAAGGCCGATTCGTCAGAACGACGTGACTATGCCGATGCTGAAAACTCTGTTGCTGGGATAGGAGCCCCGGTCAACGCCCATGTATTGATCCCGGATATCCCCTGCCGCTCCGTTAACATTCGCTGCTGGCAAGGACGGATCAAGACCGTCGTAATTGGTATGGGTGAACAGATTCTCGCCCTGGAGGTAAACTCTCGAACCTGGCAGGTAGCGCGCGCTGGAAGGGAGAGTATAACCGATCTGCATGTTGCGCAGCCTGGTGTACGATCCGTCCTCGACATAATAACTGCTGGGCGCACTGCTGTAGATGTCGTTCACGTCCAGCTTCGGGTATTTCGCATCCAGGTTGGTGGGGGTCCACGAATTGGTCAACAAGTCTTTTCGGACATTCGAAGAAAATTCGCGGAACACGTACCATTCCTTCTGGTTTTCATAAATCTTGTTCCCGTACGAACCAAACAAGGTCGCGCTAGCGTCCCAATTTCCCCGCCGCGCTCCCAGATCCAGGCCAAGCGTGAAGTTCGGATGAGGACTCCCTATGATGGTCCGATCGTCATTGGTGATCTTTCCATCGCCATTGATATCCCTCCACTTGAGCCGTCCGGGCGCAGCTCCGTCCTGCGTTGCATGGCTCGCCACGTCGGCCGCGTCTCTGAAGAATCCATCCGCTATGTAGCCAAAGAAAGAACCGATCGGATGCCCAACCTGGTTGATCGTCAATTGTGTAAAACGGGTCAGGTCCGGACCATAGAAAAAGTTCTGGACTCCGTCGATCGAGACGATCTTGTTCTTGTAGTGGCTGCCGTTGAAGGTAGCGTTCCACCACGAGCCTTGATGACCGACCGAGAAATCGAAGCCTTTGTTCTCCATCTTCCCGATATTGACGATCGGTGGAGCGGCTACACCCGCCGTAGCCGGAGTTCTCGGGTCAAAAAGCAGGTTATCCGTGGCGCGGCTGTACACATCCACGACGACATTGAGCTTGCCCTCGAATAATGCCAGGTCGGCGCCCACGTTCCTGGATCTGTTTTCCTCCCACTTCAGATCCGCGTTGCCCAAAGATGCCTGCCGGAATCCGGCCACTATGCTGGTGTTGCTTCCCGAAATATCGTAGAAGGTATCTCCCCGATCGCCGCCAAATTGAGAGACGATGCGTCCTGAGGGTATGTTCTGATTTCCAGTGACGCCAAATCCATAGCGGAGCATTACGTCCGAAAAAAATCTGTTGTTCGCCAGAAACGGCTCATTGGTGATTCGCCATCCCAGACCGAACGCCGGGAAGGTCCCCCAACGGTGGCCGGGCGAGAATTTGGATGAACCGTCTTTTCTGAGCGTAAAGCTCGCGACGTATTTATCAGCATAGTTGTAGCCAGCTTTTCCAAAGAACGACAGCAGAGCGTTCCGGCCGCCAGAGCTGGAGACGTTCTTGGTACTGGGGTCACCGAGGGCGTCCTGCAGATACCTGGAATTCAGATCGGTGTTCAGGAGGTTAGCTATAGACCCAGTGAGAAACCGGTTATTGCCCGCATTCGCTGCCTGCCCGACCAACAGATCGAGGCTGTGTTTGGAAACCGTCTTGACGTACCTCGCGGTGTTGCTCCAGGTCCAGTCCGTTGATTGATAATTGTTCTCAAAAACCGAGTTGGAAAACGACGCCTCGTTGTTCTGAGGGGTGATGGCGCTATATCCGGCGAATGAATTCTGACGCAGGTCGAAGCCGAGCCTGGTTTTAAACGAGAGCTGTGGCGTGAAGTCGAGCCCGGCAAATATGTTTCCAAAGACCTGGTTGTCTTTGCTTATGTTGTCCTTCGCATCAAAGGCGTTCTTGAGCGGATTGCTGCTGTTGACGCCTTGTACGCCTCTCCCTCCGGCAAAATTACCGTTTATGTCGTAGACCGAAATGACGGGCTGCAACAGGATGTCCTTGCCGAGGATGCCGTTTTCCCCGGAGTTATCGTCTGGGACTCCGCCGTAGTGCCGACTAACGGAGAGCGCGATGTTCTCGCCGAAGTTCAGCATGGACCGGTTAAACGAGGTGTTGACACGAACGTTTCCCCGCCGGAAGTCATTGTACTTTGCCGTGCCGCCCTGATCGAAGTAATTGAAGGAGACGGCATATGTGTTCGCTTCGGTCCCGCCCCGGACGTCCAGGTTGTAGTCGGCGACCGGTGCCGATCCCCAGACTTCCTTCCACCAGTTGGTGCCCGCGCTGCCCGGCATGATCAAACTGTTGGGGTACGAATACTTGGACGGATCTACAGCGACGATCTGGCCGAACGCGTTTTTGCTGGTGATCGCGTCAGCCGGGGCGTAAGTGTAGTTGGGAATCGATGGGTTATTGGGATCCCCGTAGGTGGCCTTAACGGCATCCGGGACTGGCAGGCCGGCGTTGAGGTAGCTCTGCTTGAGGACCTGGAAGTAATCCAGTGAGTTCGTAATAAGAATATCGTCATAGCCACGGACGGGATTTGCGACCCCAGTCCTCACCCGCAAGGTGGTTCTTGGCGGCCCCGGTGGTCCTTTCTTGGTGGTCTCGATCAGGACCACCCCGTTGCCGGCGAGCGACCCGTAAATCGACGCCGCCGAGGCATCCTTAAGAACCTGGATGGACGCGATATCCTCGGGGTTCAGAAAGTTGAGGTAGGAGTCCTGAACCGGAGTGCCGTCGACGACATAAAGAGGATCGTTGTTCTGAAAGGAGCTGATGCCCCGGATCCTGACTGTGCTGCGAGAGCCGGGCGAGCCGCTTGCCTCAACCGTTACGCCGGGGACGGCGGCATCCAGCCGCTGAAGTACACTGGCTCCAGACTGTCGGTTAGCGCTTTCAACGTTGACGCTAGAGACGGCGCCGGTGATATCCGCCCGCCTCTGTTCCGTGTAAGCGGTAACCACCACCTCTTCCAGGTGCGCAATTTGAGCCATGGTTATATCGACTGTGGTCCGACCGGCGACCGTCGTCTGAACGGGCTTCTGTCCCACCACTGAGAAACTCAGAACCGCGTCCGAGGGAGCGGTCAAACGATATCTCCCGCTTGCGTCTGTAAACGCACGGGTGTCCGTCCCTTGCACACGTACCGTGACTCCGGGGATTGGGGAACCTCCGGTGGAGGTCACGGTTCCAGTGACCACTAGAGTCTGGCCGAATGCCGCTCCGCTCACGGCAAGCGCCAACAGCAGACTCGTCCCCGCTGCGCGAAGCCAGCGCGAACGGCGATTCAACAACGAATGCGTACCTAGCACTTTCTCCATGAGTAATCCTCCCAGTGACTGCATGAGCACTCCTCCAAAAAAATCACGAACATTCTACTCACCCTTCGGGTCGTCGCATCGACTGCAGACCCTGTATGGCGATCAATTGGCGATACGTCAAGAGGTGGACGTTGTGGGCCTTGAGGCCGTCCCTGAACCGCGATGACGTGAGTGCGTCGAGTTCTCCCTGACGATTTTTGCTCATCTCGGGAAGCGCGCCGTCCTTGTTCATATCCAGCAATGCGCCGAGTTCCGAGTCGTCGATACCGACGTGAGTGACAACGAGATTGAACTGCGGATGCAGGCGGTCGACCATCGCGAGGAGGCTGTCCGTCTTGTGCGGGGGCGCCGCTTACTAGAGCGAAGGAACGAAGCAGCCGCGTACCTCTTCAGGGGAAAAAATCAGTAAAGTCTGCCTATCTTACATCGCCCAGCGCGAGCGACACCTACTGCTGAGGCCGCTTGGAAGACAACACGTAATACTGCTTCGGTTTCGTAATTGTCAAGAAGAATTTTTTTGGAAACGATATGCCGGCGGACGAAAATTCGAAGTAGATCATCGCCAGAGCTTCGTCCTCTTCAGACCGAGTAGTCCCTGCAAATCAGCACGATCGCAGCGACAAAACAAAAACGCCACGGTCAGTTACGACAATGGCGTCTCCAAAATCGGGACGGCGGGATTTGAACCCGCGACCCCCTGAACCCCATTCAGGTGCGCTACCGGGCTGCGCTACGTCCCGTTGTCGCTCGATTACCGCGAGCGCAACAGACTGGGGAGTATAGTGGCTCGCTGCATCCGCTACAACCCAACCGCTTACGACGATATCATCGCGAGGCCGACCCCGTAACAATCCTCCCGACGTAGAAGTCTCCGAACTCGGCGTACTTTGCGCTGACTTCATCGAAGCGCATGTCCGTGACAAGCCTCTTGAAATCGAGCGCGTCCTTCGCGAAGAGGGTGACTCCCCACTCCCAGGCGTCTAGGCCGATCGCGCCGGTGATGACCTGCTGCACTCTCCCCGCGTACCGCCGTCCCGTAAGCCCGTGCGACTGCATGAGCCGGCTCCGCTCATCTAGGGAGAGAGTGTACCAGTTCTGCGATTCTTCACGCCGCTTCGACATTGGATAGAAGCAGACATACGGCATGTCGGCGGGTAGCTCGGGATAAAGTCTGCGCATCACGTGCGCGCTCGCGCGCTCCTTTTCGGATCGGTCGCTAAGCGACCGAAGGTAGGATTCGTCGCCGACCGTGCCACCGCGCGCCTCCGCTTCGCGCGCGAGCTCGGCGGAGATGTGATACAGACCCGCCTCCGTCACACTGAGAAACGCGTAGACCGGGTCGAACGCGCGCGCCAGAGCGGTCTGTGCCAACGCACTCTGGGCCGCACCAATGCCGTCGAGCGAGTCACGGAAATGAACCACCATCAGATCCGACGTCGATCCGATGAGTGAGACAAAGCAACTCCACCCTGCCGCGGATTCGCCTTTGGCTTTGCGCTTCGACGTAGATCCCGCCGAGGGCGTGGACGAGCCACTAAGTCTCGTGCTCGCTCCCTTGATCAGCCGATTCAGCTCCCGCGAATCGAGCCGAGCTTTATTCATTCGAAATATCTGGTGCAGCGCGTACCACCCTTCGAGAGTCGCCGGCGGATGCGCAATTGGCGGTGTCGTCATGATCTAAAACTACGGGAAGGATCCCCGGCGGGTACCGCCTCCCATGCCGAATCCTGCGAGCGGATTCAGAATGCTGTCTTCAGCTCCACAATTCTCTCGGCGAGATGCGAGACCGCCCGCTCGGTTGCCTCGCCGATCGCCGTCGCCCGGAAGTTCGAGCTGTTGACGTCCACACCCCCGAAGCCGTTACCGCCTATTCCTGCGACGCGCAGGCC
>JANMWS010000009.1:0-110481 GCA_031394125.1 Gemmatimonadales bacterium | reverse complement strand
CACTGCCTATCAGATGCTGGCGCCGCTCAATGCCGATCAACGGTACGACATGGGCCGGATCGGTGAAGTTGCCGGAGCGATTCCACTGGCGAAAGCGCAGGCAGACAGCATTCTCCGCGAAAATCCGAACCATCTCCTCGGCCTGATACTCGAGGCCCGGCTCGCAACGCTCGCTGGAGATACCATTCAGCTTCGCGGGTATGAGCGACGCCTGATTACAGCCGAAAAATCCGAAGCACCGAAGAAACGTGAGGAATATCTGCGCCACCAGGATGATATCACCAACGCTTTACAGCAGGCGAAGAAGAGCCTGGCCGGAAAACAATGACCTCGCCCAGCACGATTCATCTGGCGCATAGTCCCGATTCGGACGACGCGTTCATGTTCTACGCGCTCGCCGAAGGCCGGATCGACACCCAGGGTCTGAGCTACGTTCACGAGCTCCAGGACATCGAGACTCTGAACGGCCGCGCCATGCGTGGAGAGCTAGACGTCACCGCTGTCTCGATCCACGCCTATGCCTATCTGTCCGACCGCTACGCCTTGCTTCCACACGGAGCGTCGATGGGAGACGGCTACGGACCGATGCTTGTCTCCAAAAAGCCGATGACGAACGCCGAAATCGTGGGCAGGCCAATCGCCGTGCCCGGCATGATGACGAGCGCGTATCTGGCCCTCAAGCTGTTCCAGCCGGATTTCGTTCCGGTCGTTGTCCCATTCGACCAGATCGAGCAGGCGATTCTGCGCGGGGAAGTCGACGCGGGATTGCTGATCCACGAAGGCCAGCTCACGTACAAGGATGACGGGCTCCATCTCATCGCCGACATGGGAGCCTGGTGGCTGGAAAAGACCGGCTTACCGCTCCCTCTCGGTGGAAACGTCATCCGCAAGGACATGCCACGGGACCTTCAGAAGAAGGTATCTCGCCATTTGCGCCAGAGCATCGAGTACGGTCTCGATCATCGGAAGAACGCGCTCGACCATGCGATGCGTTTCGCGCGAGGGCTCGATCGCAGCAAGGCGGACACTTTCGTCGGCATGTACGTCAACGACTGGACGCTCGACTACGGCGAGCGCGGTCGCCGTGCCATCCGCCTCTTCCTGGACGAAGGCGTCAAATCGGGCGTGATTACGCGACCGGTGGCGGTGGAGTTCGTTGACGACTGAGCTGATCGACGAGCTCCAGCGTCGCGCCGCGCGCTTCGCGGCAGTCGCGACCGTGCAGCAGGCCATCTCAGCCACAATCTCTCTCGACGAAGCCTATCGCGAGATCTACAAAGCGGTCGCCTCCGTCGTCGATGCCCCCTGCTTTGCGCTGATGATCGCCGACCCGGTGTGCGAGCGGTTCGAGGCCCATTGCATCATTGTTGATTCCGAGGAGCGTGAAGGTGAGAGCGTCCTCGATTTTCCAAACGGCACGGAGACCATCGCCAAGGTATTCCAGACCGCCGTTCCGCTCATCTCGTCAAAGCCGGAGCAGTGGTGGAAGGGAACGATCTTCCAGGTGGCCGCCAAGCGTGAAGTGCAGAGTGAGATCACGGCACCGCTCACTTATCACGCCCGTACCGTCGGAGTGATGCAGGTCCTCTCCTACAAGACCAACGCCTACGACGCGCACGATCTCGATCTCATCATGCTCATAGCGCGACAGGCGGCCGTGGCAATCGAGAATGCCCGACTGTTCGCGGCCCAGCGGTACGAGCAGAAGCAGACCGAGGCGGCGGCGGAGATCGCGCGTCTCGCGCTGCGCAAAGTCTCGGTGGCGGAAGCGAGTCACAGCATCCTCAAGATCCTCGACGAGGTCGTGCCCTCGAGCGGAAAAGCAATCGGCCTGGTTTCGCCGGACGCCCAGAGCCTCGTCTGCGTCGCTGCCTGTGGCACGTGCGAACCGATGGAAGGAATAGTTGCACCGGTCACGCGGAATTCCGCCCGTGTAGCGTTGGCGAAGGAAGAGCCGACATTCGTCGAGAACCTGCGGGAGATGGCTCACAATCCGGATCGTGTTCCCGAAGAGCCCGCGATCACGATACCGCTGATCGCCGGCGATCGCCGCATGGGAGTTCTCGTCGTCACCTCGGAGACATCACAACTGCAGACGGGTCCGCACGTCGATGCGCTCCTGCGCCTCGCCCCCGCCGTTGCGCTCGCCATGGACGTCTTGCGTCTCAGCGAGGACGAGCAACGCATGCACGCGCGCGAGCGAACGCTCGCCGCTGCACTCGCTACAATGGACCAGCCGGTGCTCATCCTCGGCGTCGACGCAAAAGTGCAATACGCGAACACCGCCGCGATCCGGGAATACGGATATGAGTCGTCGGAGATCGCCGGGCTGTCCGTCGACGACTTCGTCGTTGCCTCCGCGCAGGTCCCCACAACGATCCCGGCCATTCCGCAGGACCGGACCCTCTGGACTGGCGAGCACACCCACCGCAGAAAGGATGGGACCGAGTTCCCCGCTTCCGTCACCCTGAGCCATATCAGGAATGGGAGCGACGAGATCATCGGACTGGTCATCAGCATTCGAAACCTCACCGAAGAACGCAAGATTGCGGACCACCTTGGCCGAACCGAGAAGCTCGCCGCCATCGGTGAACTCGTTGCTGGTGTCGCGCACGAGCTCAACAATCCGCTCACCGGAATCTCGACATTTGCACAGCTGCTGCTCGAGGACAAGCTGGAAGGAGAGCAGCTCGAGTCTGTGAGCCTGATCAAGCGAGAGGCGGATCGTGCCATCGGAGTGATCCGCGATCTTCTTCTGTTCGCCCGGAAGACGGACGCACGCGACGTCACGGTCGATATCAACACGATTGTCCAGCACACAGTCCGCCTTCGCGCACTCGCATCGCGCTCGAGCGGCATCGAAGTACACATGCAGCTCGACGAGTCGTCTCCCAAAGTGCGCGGCGACGAACAAAAACTCCAGCAGGTTGTGCTCAATCTTCTCGTCAATGCGGAATCCGCCCTGCGCGACGCAAAAGCCCGTCATCTCTCGGTTATCACTCGACGCAAGAACAGAGCAGTTTTCATCGTCGTGTCGGATACCGGACACGGGATGACCCCGTCCGTGAGCCAGCATGTGTTCGAGCCGTTCTTCACTACCAAGCCGCCTGGCGAGGGCACCGGATTAGGGCTCAGCGTCAGTTACGGAATCATCCAGGCACACGGTGGAACGATCTCGGTGGAGAGCACTCTCGATGTGGGCACGACGTTCACCATCTCGCTTCCGCTCTATGACGAGGCAGCGACGTGACCCGCATCCTCATCGTCGACGACGAGGAAACCATCCGCCTCGCGCTACGCAAGTTTCTGCGCTCGCGCGGCTACGAGGTCGAGATCGCGGGATCGGGCGACCAGGCTCTCCAGGTGCTCGGCAAGGACTCCTTCGCGCTCATGCTTTGTGACGTGCGCATGCCCGGTATGACCGGCGTCCAGATCGTTCCACTTGCACGGGAAATCGATCGGGATCTCGCGATCATCATGCTGACAGCGGTAAACGATGCGGCCACGGCAACCGAAGTGCTGGCTTCCGGCGCGACCGACTATCTGATGAAGCCCGTAGAGCTCGCTGACCTGCAGCAGGCTGTCGATCGCGCGCTCCAGAAGAGACTCGAGCTAATTGAGATGCGCCGTTTCGACATGCTGATTCGTGAAGAGGTCGCGCTTCGCACCGCCGAGCTCGAGCAGGAAAAGGAATCCCTGCGCCTCATGTCCGTGAGCATCGCCGAGACGCTGATCAATGCGATGGAGGCGAAGGACGTATATCTGCGCGGCCACTCGCAGCGAGTCGCTGAGCTCGCCGGGCAGATTGCTGCGGAGCTGGAGCTCGGTGAAACGGTGTGCGAAGATCTCAAGGTCGCGGGCCGGCTTCACGACGTGGGCAAGATCGGAATTCGTGAGGCGATCCTGAACAAACCCGATCGGCTCACTTCCGAGGAATTCGAGCACGTCAAGCAACACGTCCAGATCGGACTCGCTATCCTGGCGCCGCTCTTTCATCTCAAGACACCGCTGAACTACGTCGAGCACCATCACGAGCGTTGGGATGGAGCGGGATATCCACGCGGCTTGTCCGCCGAGTCCATCCCCCTCGGCGCCAGGATTCTCTGTGCTGCCGACACGTTCGACGCCCTCACGTCGAAGCGCGCCTACCGTGAGCCGATGTCCCCTATGGCGGCGCTGCAGCACCTTAAGGTGGACATCGGAAAGCAGTTCGACCCGCGTGTTTATGACGCTCTCCTCCGCGTCATAACCCGGCGACTGGGTAACGGCTCCGTCCAGGACGGCTAGCCTCTCGAAGCGTGGTCCTTGACGTCGCGTCAAGAGAGTCGTATTCGGTGACGTGTGTGCGTGCATCGCTACACGCCGCAGCTACGAGGCACGCGACGTGCAGCGGGCGAAATCAGAAAATTGCGCGCTACTCAGCGCGTTGCTGAAAATTCTATGGGAGGACTCATGCCGAGCGGTGAACCAGTGGAGCCATTGCGTTTTGCGGACGACGACGACCCGGACGATATCGGGGGTGGCTTCAGTCGCGGCAAGCGTTCCTACGACGATGATGAAGACGAAGACGGTGGCTGGGCGATCAATGAAGATCATAGCGACCGTTTGTGGGACAGCGCCGAAGACGCGGATGACGACGAGGAGGTAGACTCGGACGCTACGGTTGTAAGCGAAGGCGATGAGGGTGAGGACGAAGAAGAAGAGGAGGATCTGTTCGGTGGCGGCGCTCCGAGAGGCAGAAGGGGCCGGCCCAAGGGATCAGGAAAGCGGCAGGAGTCGTCCCTTGCCGGCGGTGGGCTCGGCGGCGCAGGTGGGTCGAGCACCGGTGGTGGGTTCGGCAGCGTACTTCCGGGAGCGGCATCCGGCGGATCAAGTGCTGCGAGCGGTGGCGCGGCTCGGAGCACACTTGGAAGCGCGTCATCGGCAGCTCGTAGCGGTGGAGGAGCCGGCGTAAGCAGCAGCTCGACCCCGGCCTCCCGGCCCAGCAGCGGCGGCAGTACCCCGAAAAAGGCAGCCAAGGGGACGTCGAAGTCCTCCGCCGCTGAAAAATCCGGGAAAAAGAAGTCCGGCGCGAGCAAGGCCAAGTCGAGTTCCGGCGGTCGGAAGGCTGCTGGAAAGAAGAGCGCCAAGAAAAGCGCCCCGAAGGCGAGCCGCGGCGGCGCAGCCAACAAGAGCTCGGCCCGGCCCAAGGGCGGGTCTAAGGCTCGCGGAGGGAGTACCGGAAGGCGAAAGAGCGCTGATTCGAAGGGCCGCTCCCGGAGATAAATTTTGCTGCCCCGTGCGCAGTGCCCGAGGCGCGGTTACTCTCAAGTAGCCGCGCTTTTTCCTGAGTACTACTGTAGATGTCGTTGTGCTTTTTCCTTGACCCACCTGAGTGAGGATTGATGCAGGAGAACGACGAACAACCTGAAGGACCCTGGAAGAAGATCCTGTTATCCGGCGGAGCCCTCCTTGGCGCTGCCGCGGCTTATAACGCGTTTGCGCGAAAGGGCGTTGATAAGCTCGTCAACCTCATTGGTGGGGAAGAAGGAGGGTTCGAATGGCGTGACCGACGAGTCGCCTTCGCCAAGCATGGCGAAGGCCCACCCATTCTTCTCATTCATGGGATTCACCCATCAGCCTGGTCGTACGAGTGGCGCAACAATGTCGACTCTCTCGCCCGCACTAATACCGTTTACACGCTTGACTTGCTCGGCTTCGGCCGATCGGATCGCCCTGCGATTCGCTACTCCGCCCGCCTTTACATCTCGCTGATCTCGGATTTTGTCAGCAGGGTGATCGACGCGCCCACAGTTCTCGTCGCTTCGTCGCTTTCGGGGGCGTACGCGATAGTCCTGGCCGCGCGCGATCCGCATCGTTTTCCAGCCGTCGCGCTGATTGCGCCATCAGGATTGGTTCGCCAGAACGAGCCCGTCGGAATTGGTGGTGAAGCGGGCCGCTTCGCGGTCGAGACACCGATTGCGGGTACCGCAATGTTCAACGCTCTGGTATCGCGACCGAATCTTCGCCGCCACCTGAGGAACGCGTATTCCAACGACGCGCTAGTGACTCGGGAGCTGGTGGAGATCTACTACGCCGCCTCGCATCAGCGCGGCGCGCGTCACGCGCCGGCGGCTTTCCTCTCCGGGCATCTCAACATCGATGTCCGCCATGCGCTCCGACGCCTGAGCCAGCCTGCGCTGCTCGTGTGGGGCGAGCAGGGATCGATCGCCCCGGTCGAGGAATTCCGCGGATTCCGCGAGCTGAAACGCGATTTCGAAATCTCTGTTCTGTCTCCCGCGGGCGACCTTCCGCACGACGAGCGAGCGGAGGACTTTAATGTTATCCTATCCACATGGCTGAATCGCCTGTCGCTCTCCTCCGCGCCCACGCTAAACACGCTCCCTGGAACGCCCGCGGACTTGCCGCACACGCAACAGCACTTGTAGACGCGGCCGGCGTCAGACCGACCAACGCCTCGGCGCGCGCCGCTCCAAGTGCGCGCGCGGTTCGATTCTACGTGGCGAGTGGACTGCTCGACCGGCCTGAAGGAACGGGTACCGGCGCAACCTACGGATATCGGCATCTGCTTCAGCTGCTGTCCATCAAGATTCGCCAGCGCGAGGGACAGAGCCTCGATACGATCCGCGGAGAGATGCGCGATGTCACGGGTGACGCGCTCGAGCGAAAGATTGCGCTGTCACTCGCTCCCGCACTCGGCTCCGGGGCGGACGAAGCCGTCGCTCATGACGATGACATCGCACTGCGCTGGCACCGACTCGGCGTCGCCGATGGCATCGAGCTGCACGTGCGCGAGGACTCGCCGGCAGCGCGTGAAGAAGCGGTTATCGCAATGCGTGAGGCGGTCCGCGCCGCTCTTGGCCGTGCGGACATTCGCTGAGCTGCTACATCACGTAGCGCGCCGATCGCTCACCGCGCAAATGTTCGAGTAACGTTCTCTTCGCAGCCGCGACTTCCTCCGGCGATAACCAGTCTGCAACTGTGAAGCGACGCCCCCGTGCCTCCACGGCGATTGCGACCCGCCCGCCGCGCATCACCAGTAATGCGCCAGAGCCCCGAGGTCTCGACAATGGGTCGCGATCAACGAGCTCCAGGGGCAGGTTGTAGATATTCGCGGGATCGCTCGCCGCCATCACAACAAAGCTCGCCGGCGCCTGATCCTCGCTTGCAATCGCACGAAGCCATTCCACAGCGTCAGGCAAAGCGAACTGGGCGCCACCTAGTCCTTTTACGAAATACCCGCGTCGCACCTCTCCACGAAACTCGAGTCTCTTGAGCTCGCGATAGATTGACCGCCACGGAACCGGAGGCCGCTCGCGACGCCACCAATCGCGTGAGACAATTCCATAGCGGGCGAGCCACTGACGCGCGATTCGTTCTGCTCGTTCTTCCTCCGGAAGGTCCGGACCTAGAGTTCCGCGTCTGCGAACGAGTGACCAGCGGCCGGTCCAGCCGCCTGGCGTCGCGCCCGGTTTGTCCGGACGTCTCCATTTGGGAAGTCGGCGCAGATTGGGACGCCGTTGAACTATCCTGCGATCGGGAGATGGTGTGTAGTCGGCCGGAAGCCAGCTCGTTGGATCAGGTCCAGTGCGCGGCGTCATCGGTTTCCAGCGACCGATTTCGCGAAGGGCCTCCACCGTGTCGTTCGTAACCAATCCCCACGCTACCAGCTCGCGGATCGCTTCACGAGTCGCCAGCATCGTGAGCCCGGTGATCGCCTGTATGTCGCCGATAAACGATGCGCCCTCCGCCATGATCGTCGCTCGCACCTTTTCCGCGTTTTCACTGAGCACCGGCTCCTGTTCACCCGGTAACCAAATCGCACCGGTGCCGCGCTCGAAGAAGCGCACCCGCCCAAGCGGTATCGCGCCGGACTCGGGATCGTAATTACCCTCTCCCACCCACACAGGCTCCCCCGTTGCGCTGAACTGCGACAACGCCTGTGGGTCATATCCTCTTATTCTCGCGCGCAGATAGTCGCGATCCCATGCGGCTGGCGGTCGTGCTATACCATATAGTTGGCGGACCGCCGTCGCGGTCCCTGCCATTCCTTCGAGGCGATCGCGTTCATCGAGATGTTGCCAGCGCTGCATGAACGCCGAGAAGTGCGGAAGCTCTACTGCTTCGATCTGCTTGCGAAGTGCAGCAAGGGCTCGCCTGCGTCCGATTTCGACCACGCGTCGCGAGCACCATTCGATGTCCTCCATCTCGCGACGGAATTTTCCGCGAATGAGCTTCCCCGTCCTCTCCCATTCGCTTAGTCGGGATTCGATCCACTCGAGTGACCATCCGTAGCGGTTGTGAATCTCCTGAGCTGTCACCGGTCCGGATTGTGTCAGGAATCGCGCGAGGATTTCCCGCCGCGCTACTGAAGCATTTATAGAGGGATGGAGGAGCACGTCGGGAATCGCCGCTGCGGCATCCTGTTCGATCAGCTCTACGCCCTGTCGCACGTGAGCCAGCTCCTCCGCACTGAACGCCGAGACGTATCTGGGATACGTCTCGGTGAGGATGAAGCGCCATTCACGCGCTCCTTCGACTCCCAGCTTGATTGCGACTACGCGGCCGCTTGCGTGAAGCTCCGCGAATGGATCTCCTCGCGCGCCTTCTTTTGGAGTTGCCACGCGAGAGCGGACTTCTTCCCCGCTCAGATCGCCCGCTCTGTCGAGCAGGTGAGCAAGCTCGTCATCGGTCCGTGCTCCCCTGCCGGCTGCGGTGCCGCGTCTTTCCGCGAGCGTCTGCTCGATCCCTTCCAGAGTGATGTCATCGCTCCCCTCACCACCCATTACTTCATCGAGGAGAGCGCGATCCAGCGACAGTAACGCGGCCCTCTGTTCCGCGCGTGGCGTGTCATCGCCATAAAGCCAATCCATTACGAAACCGAACTGCAGACTCGCAGCGAACGGAGAGGGAACGTCGGTGTTGACGTTGTGAATCCGGATATTTCCGGCGGCAATGTCGGCGAGCGTCGACTTGAGTCCATCCATGTCGAACGCATCCTGCAGTACTTCCCGGTAAGTCTCGACGAGAATCGGAAAGCTCGGGAATTGCCGCACCATCTGCAGCAAGTCGAGCGCCTTCAACCGCTGCAGCCAGAGCGGCATTCTCCGCCGGGGATTCCCGCGCGGCAGCAACAGCGCCCTCGCCGCATTCATTCTGAATCGCGCGCCAAAGAGCGATGTGGATCCCACTTCTTCGAGAACGAGTTGCTCCGCCTCCGCACCGGAAAGTCCGAGCAGCGCCTGGATGGGCGTAGTCATCCCCAGATCGGGGAGCCGCAGCATGATCCCATCGTCCGTCGTCTGCACTTGAAGATCGGTGTTATTGATAGACTCGCGGACGCGCTGAGCGAGAGCCATTCCCCACGGCGCAGTGATCCTCCCGCCGAATGCGGCGTGAATCACAATGCGCACCGCACCGGTTTCATCTCTGAACTGCTCGATCACGATGTTCTTGTCGTCAGGCACGATGCCCGTCGCTGCCCGCTGAGACGCGATGTATGTCACGAGAGAGTTCGCCGTCGCGGCATCGCAACCGTATCGGTCCGCGAGATCTTTTTCGTCGGGTGCTTCCGCCAGCTCGCGACGAAGCGCGCCTACTCGGTGACTGAGCATCAGCGATCGAGCCATGTACTCCCCGTGCCAGAACGGCATCCGTGCTGGCGTCCCCGGCGCAGGTGTTACCACGACGCGGTCATGCTCGATCGCCGCGATCCTCCAGGTAGAGGAGCCAAGTTGAAATACATCTCCCATCCTGGATTCGTGCACGAACTCTTCGTCCAGCTCACCCAGCCGTGTCCGGTCTGGCAGGTTGACCGTGTACAACCCACGATCAGGAATAGTCCCGCCCGAGATGACAGCCGTCATCCGCGCGGCGCGGGAGCCAGTCAACCTGTCGTTTACGCGATCCCACGTTATCCTCGGCTCGAGTTCCGCCGCGACATCCGACGGATATTTTCCCGATAGCATCGCCAGCACTTCATCGAAGGCGGTCCGCGTGAGCTGATGGTACGGGTACGATCGACGGACGAGGCTGAATAGGTCTTCGCTTCGCCAATCGTCGACCGATACTGCCGCGACGACCACCTGCGCCAGCACATCGAGCGCGTTCTGAACGACGTGAGTGGGCTCTACATCACCTGCTCGCATCGCGGCGACAATTGCCGCAATCTCGACCGCATCGTCGCGGAAGGTCGGCACCAGGATTCCGCGGCTCGGTACGCCTAGCGTATGACCGGCGCGTCCAATTCTCTGTAGGGCGGAAGCGACACGCTTCGGCGACTGTAGCTGGATCACGAGATCTACGGAACCGATGTCGATTCCCAGCTCGAGGGAGCTCGTAGTAATGAGCGCGCGAAGCGAGCCGGCCTTGAGGCGTTCCTCGAGCGCAAAGCGCCGCTCTCTTGCCAGTGATCCGTGATAAGGGAGAGCTATCTCCTCTTCAGCGAGCGCATTGACCCGCGCCGCCATCTTCTCGGCCTGTGCCCGGTTGTTGACGAAGACGAGGGTGGTACGGAACTCCCGGATGTGTCCGAGCACGAGGGGCGCGACCGCCGGCCAGATACTTCCTCCAACATTTCCGAGATCTGAGACGGGTGACTCGACCGAGATCATCATCTCTTTCGTCATCCCGCAGTCGACGATTGTGACTGGCCGGAATCGGGGTGCGCCGTACGCATGATCTTCGCAGCCCCCCAAAAACCGCGCGACTTCCTCGAGAGGCCTCTGCGTGGCGGAAAGACCGATTCTCTGTGGCGAAGTCTCAACTAGCGCTTCAAGTCTTTCCAGCGTGAGGGCCAGATGCGACCCTCGCTTCGTTCCCGCGATGGCGTGTATCTCGTCGATGATCACCGCGCGAGTGCTGCTGAACATCCCACGACCTTTGAGCGTCGTCAGCATGATGTTGAGAGACTCGGGAGTCGTGATAAGAATGTGAGGAGCTTTCCGGAGCATTCGGGCCCGAGCCGAGGCAGGCGTATCGCCAGTCCGCACTGCGACCCGTATTTCCGGGAACTCCTGCCCCGCGGCGGCGAACCGGCTTCGAAGGTCCGCTAGAGGGCGATCCAGATTTCGCTGAATGTCGTTGTTGAGGGCCTTGAGCGGCGAGATGTAAAGAAGGTGCACTGCATTCGGCAGCGGCTCTTCGAGCCCGCGCACGATCAGCTCATTCAGCTCCCATAGAAAAGCCGCGAGAGTTTTTCCGGTGCCGGTGGGCGCGAGGATCAGCGTATGCGATCCACTGGCGATCGCCGGCCACCCTGAGCGCTGCGGAGCGCTCGGCTCCCCGAACGTCTCCTCGAACCATTGCCCTACCAGGGGATGAAATCGCGCTAGCATGGAAGCAGTACCCGTCACATCGCGGGCCAAATGCGGAACGGTGGCGGAGTACTAGAGCACGCGTCGCAGCTTCTGCGCGCACCACTCAAGGATCTTGTTCGACAACGGTCGCTTGCGAAACTCGTCGAGCTTCATCTCCTGGGACGACTTGATGTCATCCATGAAGATCGAGTTCATCTGCTCTCCCACCGCTGGATCGAGGGCAACCAGCAGCGATTCGTCGTTGAACGAGAGCGATCGATTGTCGAAGTTCATCGAGCCGACATACGACCAGATACCATCGACCACCATGCTCTTGGCATGCATCATCGTCGGCTGGTACTCGTAGATCCTCACGCCGCCCTCAAGCAGCTTCTCGTAGTACGTTCGTCCCGCATACCATGTCGTCTTCACGTCGGTCTTCTTGCTTACCGTGATGACGCGCACGTCAACACCTCTCCGCTGCGCCGCGAGCAAAAGCTGCATGAAATTCTCGCCCGGCACGAAGTAGGAATTGCTGATATAGATGGACTTTCGCGCGCCGGCGATCGAGAGCGCGAGGAAGCGCTCCGCTGGCGTGCTGCCCATGCTCGGGACGCTGTGCATCAAGCCGGCTTTCATGTTGCCGACCTCAGCGAATGAGCTTTTCGGGAAGAACAAGTCCCCGGTCAACAGCTCTCCGGTCGCCTCAGCCCAACCGGCAGCGAACGTGGCTTGAAGCGCGGCGACGGTCGGGCCCTCGAATCGAACGTTCGTCTCGCGCCATTGATCTTCGTGGTGACCGTCGCCGAGCCAATAGTCGGCCAACCCGAATCCGCCCGTGTATCCGATTCGGCCATCGACTACGACCACGCGCACGTGGGACCGCTGCGCGGCTTTCTGCAAACTGTACCATCGCAGAGGCCGGAGCCACACCACCTCGACACCAGCTGCCTTGACGCGCTGCAGCCAATCCCGCTTGAGCGGCTGCGACCCGAAGGCGTCGAGCAGGAGCAACACGCGCACCTTCTGGCGCGCCTTCTCGATCAGATACTTGGCCATGGTATCTGCAACTGCGCCGGGCTGGGAGTAGTACATCTGCACCGTGATGGTGCGCTGGGCCGATGCGAGGTCCTTCCAGAGCTGCGGGTAGGTGCCGTCCCCGTTCAGCAGAATCTGGACTCTGTTGCCGGGATCAATGTGAGTCCCGGTATAAAGCTCGATGCTGCGCGAGAACAGCGAGTCCGCGATCGACGGCGGGCCGTCCTTGTCCCCTTCCGCAATAACGTTCCGCACCGGCGTGTCGTGGGTGACGGAAAGGATGCCGATCAACGCCAGCACCAAAGCGAACAACAGCAGGGCTGCGATTGCTATGTACTTGATCAGTGACATATTCTCTCTGTATGACCTACGTGGCCCGTCGGCGAATCGCGACGCGTGCTATCGTCCTCGATCGGTCGCTCGAATCGCTTCCTATCTTCCGTCTGAGCGACTCCGCCGAGGACTCGGCAATCTCCTTCTCTCCTGAGAGCGGCGGGCGCTGGCGCGTTCTGCCCAGCCCAGGCGACCGCTTGCCCGGCACTTTCGATCAGGATGTCTACATCGAGCTCCTGCACCGCTACCACGAGGCAGGATCCCCCGAAGACGGGGTGGTAAGCTTTACCCTCCACGCCTTCCTGCGTTCGATCGGCAGGCGTGTCGACGGCAGAACGTACGAACAGCTTCGGTCTGCCCTCACCCGGCTCGAGAGAACGATCCTCGAGTCGAGCGGGGTGTACGTTGCAGCAAGCGAAGGACAGCCGCTAGAAGGACGCTTCACCATACTTACTTCCGTCTCCATCGCGCGGCGCAGACTTGCCGAGCGCGAACAGTTCACGCTGTTTCCCGTCCTGACCGCATCAGAACCGGGTGACGCACACGTCACGATTGGACCGCTTATCCGTTCGAACATCGCTGCCGGTCATACCGTCACGCTTTCCGCCATTCATTACCTCTCCCTCACCAATCCAGTGGCGCGCAGGCTGTACAGGCTCCTCGAAGTCGCCCGCGAGGAAGGCATGGTTACCTGGCGAGTACCTCTCGCTTCACTCGCCGAGCAGTTGCCGCTTACTCAGCGGTATCCGTCACACTTGCAACGAGTGCTCCAGCCCGCCCATGAGATGCTCCTCGCAGCTGGATTGCTTCGCGACGCCACCTTCCGGCAGCTTAACCGCGACTGGCTGGTCGACTACGTGCTCGCTTCGAGAGCTGCCTGACCAGCTACTATGTGTCCGGTGGTGTCTTTCGTGCGTCATTCTTGGAACACTGCCTCCTAGCGGGCGTATCTTATTAGGTTACCGCCTTCCCAATTACATAGCCCGTATGTCGCGATCCAGAAAAAGCATGCTTTTCGGCCTCCTTCTGATTCCAATGATGGCCGGAGGCTTCGTATTCCAGCAGCGCGAGACCCAGCAGGGTGCTCGGCTCCTCGATCAGGTGCTCAACATTGTCTCCAGCCGTTTTGTTGATACCGTCGACGCTGCGACTCTCTACGAAAAGGCCGCACGCGGTCTGGTCCACGAGCTGAACGACCCCTACAGCGTGCTGCTTTCCCCGAAGGAGCTATCCTCCTTCAACGCGCAAACCAACGGTCGCTACGCCGGCATCGGAATGGAGATCGCCGAAACTCAGGGCTTCATCTCGGTCCAGCGCGTATTTCCGCATACCCCCGCAGAGCAGGCGGGTGTCCAGGAAGGTGATCGCATCAACTTCGTCGATACGACGAATACCCGCGGCTGGACCGTCTCGCAGACTTCCGAGGCTCTCAAAGGAGCTCCAGGCAGCAAGGTGCTGGTCAAGTTCTCGCGCCCCGGCGTACCCGAGCTGATTCCAATCACATTCACTCGCGCCCTCATCAATATTCCCGCGGTCCCTTACGCGATGATGCTCGATGGGAAGATCGGCTACATCCCGCTCCTCCAGTTCAACGAAAGCGCAAAGGATGAGATCGAGTCTTCGGTCACCAGGCTCACGCGTAGCGGTGCCAAGGGAATCATCATCGATCTGCGCGGCAATCCGGGCGGCATTCTCGATCAGTCGTTGAGCGTCAGCAACCTCTTCCTGAAAAAGGGGCAGCAGATCTCCAGCATTCGCGCGCGTAATGGCGAGAATCAGACATTCGTCGCCAGCGATGATCCCGTCGCGCCGACGATTCCGCTCGTGCTTCTCACCGATGGCAGAAGTGCCTCAGCATCTGAGATTGTCGCCGGCGCACTCCAGGATCACGATCGGGCGTTGATCGTCGGAACGACCTCGTTCGGAAAGGGACTCGTACAGTCTGTATTCCCGCTCGACGGCGGTTACGCCCTCAAGATGACGACCGCAAAGTGGTACACGCCGAGCGGCCGCTCAATCCAGAAGGAGCGCAAGCTTCTTCCGAGTGGAGACTTCGTCGAAGTGATGCCGGATTCCCTGGAAACAGATTCAGCGCGTCGCTCACGTCCGACGTTCAGATCGGACGCCGGCCGCGTCGTTTACGGCGGGGGTGCAATCACGCCCGACATAATAGTGAGACCTGACACTCTGAGCACCATCGAACAAAAAGTCTTTAACGCTTTCGCTCCCAAGACCGCTGATGTCAGAGCTACTCTTATCGACTATTCACTGGAGCTGAAGAAAACGGTCAAGCCGAACTTCACGGTGGCGCCGGCATGGCGGGAGGAGTTCTACAACCGCCTCAAGGCCAAAGGTGTGACGGTCGATCACGCGCAGTACGAGGCGGCGGGGCCTGAAATCGATCGCCTGCTCGGCAACACGCTGGCACGTCTGGCGTTTGGCGATTCAATCGCTAAGCGTCGCGGCATTCCAGAAGACACCCAGCTAGTGCACGCGATCGACGTTCTCAAGCAGAGCCAGTCGCAGAAAGACCTGTTCGCGATCGCTCAGCGGGAGCAGGCTACCGCGTCCGCGCGGCAATAAACCGTCGACTAAGCGAACCCCGGCGGGATTCTTCCCGCCGGGGTTTTTTTATTGCCTTGCCACAAGGTGGCTTTTCGGCCCCGGAACGTTTCAGCCGGTTGTAGGTATAAGTCCGGTGCTGAGGGCCGTGCCGGAGGCTCCAAATCGGGATGGCTCTTCTTCACCGAATAGCGGTCAATGCTCACCCGTGCAGCGCTCGGGTGCACCGCTGCGAAGAAGTAATTGGAGACCCATATATGCGCAAGCCACGTCCGAATGCGTACAATCCTGCCCAGGCACTCTTCCTCATCAGCAACGATCGGAGTGGATCTCCTCTGAGCTGTCCTTCCTGCTCAGGCTCGATCGAACGAGATCCTCGCCAGATACCACCGCCGCCCTACACGCACGTGACGCTGCGGTGCAAGAGCTGTGGAAGATCGGCGCACTACGTCGCGGGAGCGGCGTAAGACTCCAGGCTGTTGCACAAAACTTGCTTTTCCTCTGCAATCGCCGAATGGTCAGCGAAGCGTTCCTGCACGCTTGCTCGCCTATGGTAGATGATTTACGGATTGCCCAGCCGGGAGAGGATTAGTTCAATGGCACGCATTACTGGTACGGTCAAATGGTTCAACGACGCCAAGGGATTTGGGTTCATTTCTCGTGAGGGAGGCCCGGACGTGTTTGTGCATTTCAGCGCAATCGGCGGATCCGGATTCAAGTCTCTCGCCGAAGGCGATAAGGTCGAGTTCGAAGTTGTGCAGGGCCAGAAAGGACCACAGGCCGCGGACGTAACAAAAGTCAGTTGACCGTCTCAAAACCAAAAAGCCCCGTTCAACGGGGCTTTTTTGCGTCGACGCGCTCACAAAATTGGTTTTCCACAGGCGGCATATGAGTTGCTTCCTCTGCCCATCGATTCGCTCACTCGAACCGGGGGTGCCGGGATGGCCGCAATCTGGAAAGGCTCGCTGACATTCGGGCTCGTGAATATTCCAGTGGAATTGAAGACCGCGGTTCGCGCCGACCATATCAGTTTCCGCCTCCTCCGCGAAGAAGATCTTTCACCCGTCAAATACGAGCGCGTCTGCACGGCTGACGGCGAGACCGTTCCGTGGAATGAGATCGTCAAAGGCTATGAGTACGAGAAGGGAAAATTCGTCGTGCTCACCGATGAAGACTTCAAGACCGCCGCTCTCGAACAATCCAGGACGATCGACATCCTCGATTTCGTCAAGCAGGATGAGATTGACCCCCGCTACTTCGAGACACCTTATTACCTCGTTCCCACCAAAGGCGGCGAGAAACCGTACGCGTTACTTCGTGAAGCGATTCGAAGCACCGGATCGGTCGGTATTGGAAAGATCATCATCAGGCAGACCCAGCATCTCGCCGGTGTGAAGGTTATCGGCGATGCGCTCGTGCTCGAGATCATGCGATTCGCCAACGAGCTGGTCGACGCCGCTGAGTTCAACTTTCCCGCCCGCGATGCGGTGCGGCCTCAGGAGCTCCAGATGGCCGAGCAGTTGGTCGGAAACCTTGCGGCGCCATTCGACCCCACTCGGTACACCGACGACTATCGCTCCAATCTGATGAAAGTCATCAAAGCAAAAATGAAGGGAAAGAAGGCCAAGCTTGAGGAGCCCGAGGTCGAGACTGAGGACAGCGGGGTTCTTGACCTCATGTCACGCCTTCGTGCCAGCCTGGAGGAAGGGAGCGGGAAAAAAGGAGCTGTTCGCGCCAAGAAAAAGGCGGTGGCGGCAGGCCGCAGACCCGCGAAGCCGAAGAAGCGAAAGACAGCATAAGGCGCCGTCATGGCCGTAACGACTAGCGGGAGCGCCAGGCGCAGCGCACGCGGCCAGCTTGCCGAGTATCAGCGCAAGCGCGACTTCGACAAGACGGCCGAGCCGTCAGGCGACGAGTCCGCGTCTCCCAAGCGCGCAGGCCATCTCCGTTTTGTCATCCAGAAGCACGCAGCGAGTCACCTCCACTTTGACCTTCGCCTCGAGCTCGATGGAGTGATGAAGAGTTGGGCCGTTCCAAAAGGGCCGAGCCGCGACCCTTCGGTCAAACGCCTGGCGATGCAAGTCGAGGATCACCCGATCGACTACAACACATTTGAAGGAACCATCCCGAAGGGAGAATACGGCGGCGGGACGGTCATGCTCTGGGACCGCGGGACGTACTCGTCTGACGTCGCCATCTCACCCGATGAGGAACAGAACACCATCCGCGAAGGACTGAAACGCGGGGACCTCAAGATCACATTTCACGGCGACAAGCTTCACGGCTCCTACGCTCTCATTCGCATGAAATTCGCGCGTGACGGATCGTCCAAGCCCCAATGGCTCCTCATCAAGCATCGCGATGAATTCGCGAGCGAAGGGGATGTCGTTGCGGAGAACATGACCTCGGTCGACACGGGCCGGACCATGGAAGAGATAGCATCAGGAAAGAGCAAAGTCTGGCGCAGCAATCGCGAGCCGAAAAAGGCTGCGGCGATATCATCGCGAGTGAAGGTCGCTCCGCGGAAAATTGCGGCGACATTATCGTCGGCGAAGCCCTCTCTCAAGTCGCTCGAGCCGATGTACGCGAGCGTCGGAAGCGAAGTGCCGGAACAGGGTTGGACGTTTGAGGCCAAGTACGACGGCATTCGTATTCTTGCCTACGCAACCTCTACCGACGTAAAACTCGTTACCCGCAATGGCAAGGACAAAGCACAGCAATTTCCCGAGATCGTTGCGACTCTGAAGAAACTTGCGGCTCAGTCCAGGAGATCATTCGTTCTCGACGGCGAGATCGTCGCGCTGATCGATGGGGTGCCCGCGCGCTTCCAAGAGCTCCAGAGCCGCATGCACGTAAAAGACTCGCACATGATCGAACGACACTCGTCTTCCACGCCCGCCGCGCTAATTCTTTTCGACATCCTGATGGATGGGGACGAAGTGCTGAGCAAGGAGCCGTGGACGGAGCGGCGTGCTCGCCTCGTCAAGCGAGTCGGGAAACGCGTCTCGGAGCAGCTTCGCATCACCGAGTCGGTACAAGGTGACGGCAAAAAAATGCTCGAGGAGGCGCGCCGTCAGGGCTGGGAGGGAATCATCGCCAAGCGTATTGACTCCCGCTACGAACCCGGCAACCGGTCACGGAACTGGCTCAAGCTCAAGATCGAATTCAGGCAGGAGTTCGTAGTAGGCGGCTATACCGAGCCGCGCAACAGCCGAGAGCACATCGGCGCCCTCCTGCTGGGCTACTTCGACCACGGTCGGTTCATCTACGTCGGTCACACGGGTGGCGGGTTTACAAGACAGGGGCTGGAGGAAATGTATCGTCGTCTCAAACCACTGCAGAGAAAGACTTCGCCTTTCGAAGAAATGCCGAAAACCAACGAAACGGCTCATTGGATCAAGCCGGAAGTTGTGGTCGAGGTGAAGTTCAACGAATGGACCGCGGACCGCCGGCTCCGCCAGCCGATTTTTCTTGGTGTGCGCGACGATAAGTATCCGAAGGACGTCGGCCTCGATCCGACGAGCGTCCAGAAGAAATCAGCGCGCGGCCGCACGATCGCCAAACAGCCGGCGCGCCACAGCATTGCTGCCCGCACCAAAACGGCGACGAAGGCTCTGCCACGAAAAACCGCACGGCGAGCTCCATCGGCTGGCAGGACGCGTGGGAAAATCGATAAAGCCTCACTGCTGGAGCAGCTTGCAGCAATCGAGGAGAAAGGCGGCGACGGCTCCCTTGACTTCGGCGGCGGAAAGACGCTCAAGGTTTCCAACCTGGACAAGATCTTTTTCCCGAAGGAGAGGTGCACCAAAGGCGAGGTAATGCGTTACTACACGCGCATCGCCGACTATATCCTGCCGGTCATGCAGGATCGCCCGCTGGTTCTGAAACGATTCCCGAATGGGATCGACGGCGAGAGCTTTTACCAGCAGAAGGCGTCAGACACTACTCCACCCGAGGTCCGGGTAGAGCTGATAGAAACCGACGGCGGAGAAAAACAGAGGCGGATCATTGGAGGAGATCTCCTCACCCTCCTTTACACGGTCCAGCTTGGGGCAATCTCAGTAGATCCGTGGCATTCGCGCGTTCAATCACTGGAATACGCCGACCATACGATTATCGATCTGGATCCGGGCCCCCGCGCCAATTTCGCCCGTGTCATTCAGGTCGCCCGCTGGGCAAAGGAGGTGATCGACGGATTCGGGCTCAATGCCACCATCAAGACTTCCGGCTCGACGGGGTTACATATTTATCTACCTCTTCCTCCGCGGACGCCGAACGAGGCGGCGACGCTCGTTGCGCAGATGATCGCGACGAAAATTGCGGCCGCGCACCCCAAAGAGGCCACGATCGAACGCTTCGTCAAAGAGCGCGGAGCTGCAACGGTTTACGTCGATTACCTGCAGAACATTCAGGGTAAGACCGTTGCGGCCGCGTACAGCCTGCGTGCGAAAGCCGGCGCTACGGTTTCGACCCCCCTTAAGTGGAATGAGCTGACGGACGATCTCGATCTGCGCGCATTCAATCTGAGAAATGCCGCGGAGCGGTTCGAGAAAATTGGAGATGTCTGGGGCGACGCGATGAAGAAGAAAAACTCACTCCGGGCACTCGTTTAGCCGGACTTAACGCCCGCCGTTTCCTACTTTGCGGAGAGGAAGCTCGATCTGCCCGCCATCTGCTTCGCTCTGCTTCGAAGAATCTCCGAATATCGGATCGCTCGACTCGTCGACCATGTGAGTGAGCTTGTAATAGAAGTGGAGGGAATGTATCGGCGCCATGAAGCTGCGGTTGCCAGCGCGGGATATGGCAACGGCTTCCTCGCGCACTCTACGTGGTAGATCGCGCGCTGCTGGAAGTGCCAAAAGTCGCTGTATCTCTGTGCTGTCTCGTGCGAGTAAGGCTGCGCACAAACCGTCCAGATAAGCCAGCATAGCTACCGGGCTCCTTTTTCAAGGGGTCGAGCCTTAGGTACACATTGCAACTAATACACCGCTACCGCAAGGGGTTCCTGAGGCTGGTGGGGGTTATACTGGCCTTAACTGGTCTCAGGGATAGAGAAAATCGAACCTCACGCCCCGGTGAGGTCTGCGCCTTTTCTTCGGTGCGTACCGAAAGAGTTGGGCCGGTCGGCCTCTCCCTTCACTGCGCCATTCGTCCGTGGGTTCGACGAGCCAGGCGCCTTGAAGGGCACGCCGAAAGCTCGCTTTGTGCAGACGCTTACCCAGCAGCAGCTCGTACATCTGCTGGAGCTCACTCAATGTGAATGTCGAAGGCAGAAGTCTGAAGGCAATCGGGGCCTGATCGAGCCGGCCTTGTATCGTCCGCGTCGCGGCCTCGACCATGGCGCGCTGCCTAGGAGAAAGGGGGGGCAGGTCGCGCATCGGAAACCAGGTGTAACCCGCGTTGGTGGAGGCTGTTTGGTGAGGGACGAGTCCAACAAATGCGACGGACATCTCGGCCTCGCTCGGATGGCGTTTGGCGTCTCCGAAGGCGCCGATTTGCTCAGTCCAGATCGGAGGCTCGCCCAAGGCGTCTTCACCCAACCTGACCGATGCGGTTCCGAGAGTCTCGCCAGCTTGCGGAGCTCGCCACGGAAGAGCCCACCGCTCACGCTCGGTGGAGCCGCGTGTCAGCAGGATCGCAAGCTCGTTCCCCATCGCAGTCACCAGCACCACATCGATACTGTACGGGCTGGTTCTGGAGGGGCGTTCGCGCATGATGCAGCGAATTAGTCACTTTTGGTGACTAAAGTCAAGACCGCATCAGTTGTTTTTATGGATGACGTCGCAGCAGCTACTTGCGCGCGTCGCTAGGAGAGCGTTCTCTGATATACAATTCGAGCGTGACAACGTCAACAGAAAAAAAATCGAATCGATTTCGTTATCGCGACAACTGATCTGACGACGAAACAAAACTCACTACTTAGATACTGCTGCCCTCTCAATTCCCGTTCCGCGACCGGCGTATGGCGGTATGCTGATCGGGAGGTGACCCGAGATCGCGGACGAGCCGAGTAGTGCTCGGGCTGCCGCAGTCTGAGAAACCGGAAAACCGCCCCACGCAACCAGATAAGCACCAATCGACGGCAGTTGCTGGAGCAGATATGGGTTTCCGAACGCAATCACAATTGGCTTTCTTCCCCGTTGAACCAGAGTCTGCACGAAGTTGGCGAACGCCTGCGGCGCGCTAGCGCTTACCGCATCCCAGTTCTGACCCACATACGACCCGACGATCGTCACGTCGGCTGAATCAGCTGCCGCGATCAGACGCGGAAAATTCAGCGGAGCATCTTCGGTTGCCATGAACTCGGTGCGCAAATTTGGCAGGCCCGCGCGCAGCTCCGCATTGAACGCGTTCCCCGCGCCAAGGTCGGCTCGCCTGGCAAGCGTTATCGACAGAACTTTCGCACTTCCTGTGGCAATCGGGACCTGCCTGAGCGAGTCTTTCACCAAAGTGATGGACTTTTCCGCCACTCTGCGCGCGATCTGAAGATTCGAGCTGTCACCAATCAGGAATCGCAAGGCGTTCAAGTCAACGAGCTTCCGCTGCGCGAGCCCCAAGCGACGCTTCGTTTCAACGACTCTGCGTACTGAAGAATCCAATCGCGCTTCGGTGTAGCGGCCCTCCCTGACCCCCGCTACGACTGCATCAATGGTTTGCGAGACGTCCAGTGGCTGTATGAGCACATCGATTCCTGCCGAAATCGCGCGCTTCACGGCCTCATCTGAGCCGTACTGATCAAGCACTCCCCGCATGTCCATCGCGTCAGAAATGATTATCCCCTTGAAGCCCAGCTCTCCGCGAAGCAGCGCGGTCAGTACCTTCGGCGAAAGCGTTCCTGGCACGTTCGACGAATCGAGTGCCGGCATTGCGCCGTGAAAGGACATGATTGCTCCAACCCCGCCATTCACAGCGGCGCGGAACGGAACGAGCTCTACAGTGTCGAGCCTGCTCCGGCTCACGGTCACGACAGGCAGGGCCAGATGGGAATTGGTTCCCGTATCTCCGTGACCCGGAAAGTGCTTGCCCGTTGCAATCATCCCGTGATCCTGCACTCCGTGAATGAAGGCGACGCCCAAACGCGCGTCGAGCTGCGGATCTTCTCCGTATGAGCGGGTGTTGATGACGGGATTGTCGGGATTGTTGTTGACGTCGAGCACCGGCGCGTACGCGATATGGATTCCAAGCGCGCGGCCTTCGATCGCTGTGAGTCTTCCCTGCTCGTAAGCAAGCGTGGTATCACGAGTTGCCCCAACCGCCATTTCGGGAGGGAAAACGATCGCCCCACCCAGATCTATCGCATTGGGGACGAAATAACCGCCTCTCGCGCGAAAACCCGCTCCTGCCTCGAGATCAGCGCCGAAAAGAAGAGGCAGCTGACTCATCGACTGGAGCGCGTTCAACTTGGCGGCTACTTCGGTTGGCGAGCCCACGGATATCGTGAACCCGCCCACTTTTTCTTTCTGGATGTAGTCGGTCAATCTGCGCCACTGCGGCGAATCGCCGGACACGAAATCGCCGAACACACTCGGCCACACTATCTGCGCTGCCTTCTCGCGCAGACTGAGCGAGGCAAGGACGGAATCAGTCCAGCGCGACGAGACCGCCGCGCCCGTTACATCCCCTGGATTACTGGTGGCCGTCTTGCACCCGACACTAGCCAGCAAAAGGACTAAAGCGAGAGCTCTCTTTGGGTTCGCCATTAGTGACTGATCGTTCCTTTCCTGCTGGTGTCGATGTCGGAGGAAGCGCCAGTTTTGAAGAAGAAGGCGCTCATGTTCTTCGTCAGGAAGGCCCGCGCCTGAGGGTCCATCACATTGAGGCCGTAATGATTGATCAGCATCGTCTGCTGCTTTAGCCAGTCCGCCCAGCACTGTGTGCAGATCTCCTCGACGACGCGGGCCCCGATTGGGCCCGGAAACGGCGCTTTTACGAACCCCGCGCGCGTCTGACCACAGCGCGCGCAGGTTACTGATTCAGGCACGCGCGGATCTACCTGCGCGCGTAGAAGATTTCAGCGAGGCCGAAAATGGAAAGGAGTCGCAGATACATCCAGCCGATGTCGAATTCATACCACTTAGCCTTGAATTTCGCGGAGTGAGGATCGGCGTGATGGTTGTTGTGCAGCTCCTCGCCGCCCAGCCAGATCGCAATCGGGGAGATGTTGCGGCTCTCGTCCTTGACGTCGAAGTTCCGGTAGCCGACTGCATGACCTACTCCATTTACGATCCCGGCTGCCCAGAATGGTATCCAGATCATCTGGACGCCCCAAACGAGGGGGCCGACAAAGAAGCCGAACAGGTAGATGTCAACGGCCAGCATCACCAGAATGCCCACCCAATTGAGCGGAGAAAGGAGATGCCTCTCGAGCCAATCGTTCGGGGTCCCCTTTCCATACTTGTCGAGGACTCCAGGCTGACGAACCGTCTTTCTATAGTAGAAGGCGCCCTTCAGCACGATGTTCCGCAATCCTTCCATGAGCGGACTGTGCGGATCCCCTTCGCGGTCGGCGAACGCGTGGTGCTTTCGATGACATGCCACCCATTCCTTGGTGACGATGGCCGTCGAGAGCCACAACCACAGCCGCATGGGCAGAGCTGCGAGGAAGTGCAGCCTGACCCCGCGATGGGTCTGAGCCCGGTGCAGAAAGAGTGTAACGGACACGTTGGTGAGGTGTCCAGCAACCACTACGAACAGAATCGGCTTCCACCAAGCCGTTGCCCAGCTTCCAAAATCCGGCATTACTTACTCCAGTGATCTCAGTATCGGGTACACCTGCAATCTATCGGAGAGCCCCTCTTAAACCAAACGACCACACTACTCGCGCGTAACCGGTCCCGCGGGGTTTGCGGGCGGTGCGTTGCCCCACGTGTCGTTCGCGGAATTCCAGTCAGGCACCGAAGGATCGGGCCAGAGCCGAACACCGGTCACCGGACCTCGCACGGATAGAACCGCCTCGAATCGATTGCCGCCAGCCCAGATGTTCACGGGCAGCGAGAAATCCTGAGTCGTGCCGTCCGCATAGGCCACCCGCAACCGAACCGGAAACGGTATGGATGTATTCCGGCGCAGCGTGATCACCGCGAATGTCTGGCCCTCGGAGGTGCGCGTCGAAACACCTTCGATGCCGATATCGAGCACGTCCGTCGTGTAGAAGAAGCTGTGCCAGAACCAGGAGAGGTCTTCGCCGACGGAGTTCTCGACGCTGCGAAAGAAATCACCGGGGGTTGGATGCTTGAACGCCCAAATCCTGGTGTACTCGCGGAAAGCGGTATCGAATAGGTCAGGTCCGACAACGTGGTTCCGCAGCGTCAGCAGTACAACCGCGGGCTTCCGGTAGCCGATCGCACCCAGCGCGGCAGCATCGATGTTGTCGGGCGCGGTCATCAGCGGAGACTGCGTTCTCTGCGTCACCGCATCGCCCCAGTTCTTCAGGTAGCCGGGATACGCGTTCTGTCCCGGGTACCGCGCCTCATTCGCAAACGCATTGAGATAGGTGTTGAAGCCTTCATCCATCCACGCATAGCGACGCTCATTCGAGCCGACGATCATCGGAAACCATTCGTGGCCGTGTTCGTGATTGATCGTGCCGAAAATCGACGCCGGGTCATCATTGCCGTAGTGCACCATGACGAACATCGGGTATTCCATTCCGCCGACCGGGCCTGCAACGCTCGTCGCCTGCGGCCAGGGATATGGAAAGAAGAGCTGCGAGTACTGACGAATCGTCCACGCCGTTTGTTCGGCCGCGTGTTCCCATGCTTTTCCGGCTTTGGGGAATTCGTAATATGCTTGCGCGAGCACGCCATTCCAGCTGGTTGCATCCCACCTGAAGTCAGGAGCGCCAGCCCAGGCAACGTCGTGGACGTGTTGCGCGCGGAAGCGCCAGGTTTTCGTACCGGCAACAAGTCGTGTATTTGCCGCATCCGCTTCTGCTTCGGTAATGACTGGCACCACGTCAGTACTCCGTGACGCTGTCGTGAGACGGCGGCGTTGCTCCGCGGTCAGAACCTCTTCGGGGTTTTGTAGAACGCCGCTGCCGGCAATGGTGTATCCCGCTGGTGCCGTCACCGAATAGTCGACATCGCCGTACTCGAGGTAGAACTCACCCTGCCCAAGGTAGGGATCGGTGTTCCATCCGCGGACGTCGTCGTAGACTGCCATGCGCGGGTACCACTGTGCGATCTCGAAGAGCGCGCTGTCCCGTCCCATCCGATCCGATCCGTGCTCCGGCACTCTGAATGAGTATTTGAGCGAGATTGTCGCTTTCCCACCGCCGGGCACGAGCGGTGTAGATAGATCGAGACGCATCATGGTATCGTTGATCCGGGGCCGCACGGACGTCCCATTCACCTGCACATCCGTCAGGTCGTAACCCCCTTGGAATCCCCTGACTCCCCAGCGTGAGTCCGCAGGAAATAGCGCCGATCCTTTGCTTCCCGCACGGTAGAGATTCTGGTCGATCTGAACCCAGACATATCGAAGGGTGTCAGGTGAATTATTTGTATATCTGATTTGCACCGAGCCCGTGAGCTGCGCCGAGCCGGTGTCGAGTGACGCAGCTATCATGTAGTCCGCTCTCTGTTGCCAGTAGTCTGGGCCTGGCACACCACTCGATGAGCGGTATCGATTCGGGCCCGGCCAGTCGATCCGGTTAGTGGTCGCAAACGGATCATCGCGTTGGGTATCGAAAACAGAGCCGGATACTGTAGGGGCGGCGCCTGGAGCATCCATTCGCACCGGCGCGAGAACGACCGGGCGTTGCTGCGCGCACGCTGCGAGCACGGCAACCAGAAAGGCGTAATTCTTCACGTTCAAGAGCTGTTGTGTTGAGGAATTCGTAAGTTGCGGACGCGTCAACAGCAACGTAAGGGTCAGTTCGCCCGGCATCCTCTTGCGCGAGATGTCCGACGTCCATAGCCTCTCCCCAATGAGTCGATCCAAAGCACTACAGCCTCTCATCGAGGGACGCGCGACCCCGGAAGGCACTCACCGATTTCAAAAACGGTTCGAAAATGGGCAAATCGACCATTTCTATCGGCCACTCTCTGACGGCCTCGTGGTCTCCTCGCTTGGTCTCGGCACCTACCTCGGCGAATGCGATGACGCGGAAGACAACCGTTACACGGCAACTGTAGTAGCTGCCCTGGCCAAGGGCGTGAACCTGTTGGACACTGCAATCAATTACAGGTGTCAGCGCTCGGAGCGCGCAATAGGAGAAGCGGTTCGCATCCTCCTGTCTCGGAGCGACATCGAGCGGTCAGAAATAGTGGTTTGCACCAAAGGCGGATACATACCTCTCGAGCGTACGCCACCAGGCACCAAGGAAGGATACCGGGGCTTTCTCGACAGCGAGTATTACGGGCCCGGCGTGATGCAGCCGCAGGATGTTGTGTCCGGAGGCCACTGTCTGACCCCGCGATACCTGAACGATCAGATCGAGCGAAGCCGGCGCAATCTCGGACTCGCATTCATCGATGTCTATTACCTTCACAACCCCGAGCAACAACTCGATGTGCTGAGTCGCTCGACATTTCTGAGCGTGATCGGTGCCGCGTTTTCAATGCTGGAGCAACAGGTACAGCGTGGGATCATTGGTTGTTACGGTTGCTCGACCTGGAACGGGTTCAGGATACCGCCGGAAGCTCGAAACCATCTGAGCCTCGAGGAGCTCGTAAACGTTGCGCGCGAGGTGGGAGGCGAGAACCACCACTTCAAGCTCATCCAGCTCCCGATCAACCTTGCCATGACGGAGGCAGTCCGTGTTCCTACACAGTGTGTGGGCACTGACCGCATCTCGCTGCTGGAGGCCGCGCACCGCGTCGACATGGGAGTCGTTGGAAGTGCTACCCTCATGCAATCTCAGCTCGCGCAGTCGCTCCCCGATCAGCTTCGCTCCGCTTTCCCCGGTTTCAGCACCGATGCCAGGCGCGCCATAGCATTCGCCCAGTCGCTCCCACTCAATGCCACGCTGGTTGGAATGAAATCTGTTGCTCATCTCGAACAGAACCTGGAGCGCGCAGCGGTCAGCTGAGATCGCAACCCAGAGATTTGGTCACTACTTAATCGCATGGCTCAACCAGACCTGCGGCTCCCCGCCCACCATCGGCCAGGAGGTGGATTTCGCAACCCGTGGCCGGGTGCGCAGATACACGGATTTCTTGATTTCCTTAGGTGGTCACTGATCGAGCGACGGCGGAATCCGCCGCGCCCCGACCCCGACCCCAGAGTATTCACGCGTGCCGCCCCCTCGTACGTCGTTCCGCGCGCAGCTCCCGACCTGTTGACCATTACCTGGATTGGACACACGAGCTTTCTGATCCAGATAGGCGGACTCAACGTGCTGACAGACCCTATCTGGAGCGAACGCGCGTCACCGGTACAGTTCGCCGGGCCGAAACGATGGGTGCCACCTGCGGTGGGCTTTGATGCGCTGCCGCCCATCGATGTCGTAATTCTTTCGCATGACCACTACGACCATCTCGACTCGTCGAGTGTATCGCGCCTCGCGGAGCGTTATCCCGCGACGACGTGGTACGCACCCCTCGGCGTAGGAGCGTTTCTGCGCCGCCATGGGGCACGAGACGTTGTACAGAGCGACTGGTGGGACGAGAGTACGCTCGGTGATCTCCGCCTGACCTGCCTTCCCGCTCAACACTTCTCGGGTAGAACCCTCGGCAAGCGAAACACCACGCTCTGGTGCGGGTGGGCGCTTCGGACCAGGGGCCACTCTATCTTCTTTGCCGGGGATACCGCTCTTCACCCGGATTTTGGCTCTATTGCCACTAGGTGCGGGCCTTTCGACCTCGCGATTCTCCCAATCGGTGCTTACGAGCCTCGATGGTTCATGGGTTCCGTGCACATGAATCCGGAAGATTGCATCAACGCCGTCGACCAGCTGGAGGCTGGCCAGAACGGAGCCACGCTGGTGATGGCTGCGGCCCATTGGGGAACGTTTAAGCTCACGGATGAACCGATGGATGAACCACCAGCACAAATGCGCGAGCGGTGGCAAGCTGCTGGGCGCAACGGCGAAGACCTGTGGATCATGCGGCACGGCGAGACGCGCATCATTCCGTGATCCGAATGCATTGCTTCGGCGAGTCGTTGCACCGCCCTACAGCGGCCCACCATCTTATTGTGCGCGAATCTTGCTATCCGTTCTGACAAACCCTCCTACACGGAGCTTTCCAATGGCTGCAGCCAAGAAGTCCAGTAGTCGAAGTGGTGGTAGAAAGAGGTCGCGGTCCAAATCCTCCGGACGCAAGAGCGTACGCCGCAAGGTTACCGGCCGGAAGCGGTCGAGCGCCCGCAAATCTTCGGGTGCGCGAAAGTCGTCGCGGCGAAAGGGCGGGAGAAAAGCTTCTTCGAGTCGCAAGAGCGCGGGACGAAAGTCCGCTTCCAAGTCGTCTTCAAGGAAGAAGAGCAGCGGCCGTTCTCGTCGGAGGAAACAGTCCCCTGTGGCTCGCGTGAAGCGTGTTGCATCGGGTGTAGTCCAACAGGCGGCGGGGTTGGGCGAGCGCGCCGTCGATTCGGTTACGGAGTTCGTACAGGATCGCTTCTAGTTTTCAGGGTGTTCGGCAGCCGCTCTCGCTAGACGGCGGTTGCCGCGCCACGGTCGGTGTGCTCCCTCAGCCAATGCTCGACCTCAGTGAAGACGTGCTCGCGGCCATAGTCGACCGTGATGATGTGCCCTGCCCCTTCCGTCCAGATCAGTTTCTTTTCCTGCGCGCCTAGCGTCTTCAACGCGAATTCGGCGACATCAGGCGGGCACCGCGGATCTTCGCGGGATTGGATTATTAGGGTGGGCGCTTTCACGTCCCGGAGAGATTTCCTGGCGCGCTTCACGACCTTCGACAATTCGAATAGCGCGCGACCGGTGATGGCGCCATAGGCAAGGTTTTTCTCCCGCTCTATTGGATCACGGATTGAACGCGGATCTCTCGAGTTCACCTCTCCCACAAATCTTTCCCAGGCCCAGTGCGTCGACGCCGCCAGTCTCAACACCCGCGGCATGGCGAGATATGGCGCAATCAGGACCAGTGCGGGAATATCACAGAGCTCAGCAGCGAGCAGTACTGCCAGCGCGCCACCCATCGAAAGCCCAACGACAGAGACGGACGAGTGTCTCCGGCGCATTTCCGTGAGCGCGCTTCTAGCCGCGGAGACCCAGTCCGCGGAACGCGATTTCCCAAAGGCATCCATGTTGCGCCCATGCCCGGGTAGTAATGGCGCATACAGGCTGTAACCGGATTTGTGGAGTTTCCGTGCGAGCAGCGCGAGCGTCTGGGGTGTGTCTCCAAAACCATGCAGGAGGAGGACTCCCATTGAGCCCTCCTCCTGCAGGTCGATCGTTTGCGCGCCGCGTATTACCGGCGCTGTATCAGCGCTCTGCTGCCCGTCCATTCCGTGTCACTGAGGGAACAGCTCTCTCGTCATCGACGATGCGGATTCAGTGTCGTGCCCGTTGCCAAGCCCGGCAGCGAGAGAGTTGGGCTCGATTAGGAAGGTCATTCCCCTCCTCTCCGCAATTCCCGCTGACACTAGTCGGCTGAGCGCCAGCGCGATCGACTCGCGGGTCGCGCCGACCATCTCGCAGAGAAGGCGGTGGTGGTTGTTCTCGAGCTTCAGCCGCCCATCATCAGTCGTGAAGCTGCAATCAGTGCTGAGGTGTGAGAGTGTGGATATGAGCCGCTGGTCGACGTTCAACGCCGCAAGCTCGTGCAGCTTCTCGAGCAGATAAGCGCGCTCCGACATTATCTGCGACAGCAGTGGGAGTGTCTGGCCGGGGGCCTCTCTCACGAATGCGCGAAACTGCGCGCCGCTCAGAAACAGAGTCTTCGTCTCTTCGGATGCGCTGGCGTCGGTTACGTAATCACTGTTCGGCGACAAGCCTTCCGTGCCGAATGTCTGCCCTGCCGTGGCGATGACCGGAACGAATCCGCGACCAACTTTGATCTTGTTGCGCAGAACGATGTGCCCGTTCAGAACGACGAAGACTCCATCCGCCGCCGCGCCGCGTTGATACAGCTGGAATCCGGCTGGCCAGGTTGCCCTCGCACCATACGCTGCAATCGGCACCACTTCTTCTGGAGTGAGCCGTGATCGTCTCGCTTCTGCTCTAGCAGTTCTTGTCAATTTTCTTCCGGTCGTGCTTTCATCAATCGCGATCACCGCAATGTCCGGGCCTGAGACAGCGCGCGTCATGCGAGCTGCATTTCAGCTTTTCTGTAGCAATCCTGTTGCCACCTGCAACGCTCGCGTTGCCGCATCGAAGCGTTGAGCGATGTCTGTCAGCTCCCGAGCTGTTGCAGTTTCGTCGCCTAGTCGGATTGCTTCGTTTACCGACGGCAACACCATCGTCGAGTAACCGTTGTTCTCGTCAGAGGCGAAAATCAAGTTTCTGAACCAGGGGCGAGTCACAAGTCCCTGCGCTCTTGTGAGCTGTCGTTCCACTCCGAGAAGCGTAGAGTTGACCTGCTTCGCGGTCGCGGTCGATAGTTGAGCCGCAAGCGCACGGTCTCGCGCGGCTGAAAACATGATGGCTGCTCTTTCCATTCTTCCAACTGCTCCGGATAGTTCGGCAGCGGACAGTTTCCAATGCTTGTCAGACATTGCCTGGCCTACCTGCGACGCGAATCGCTTCATAGTGCGCGCGTACTCCACGTAGTCGTAAGGGAGAATCTCGGCGTTTGCGAGCCGCAGAAGCGCGGCCGCACCGATGCGCGCATTTGCAGCATGAAACTCGAAATTTGGGTCGCCGAATTTCGCCATCCAGTGATAGGAGTCGTAGGCGGAGTGGTAGACACCCTGCGGCCCGCTGAAACCCCAATCCGCGATTGGAATCCCGAGATGATTGTAAAAACCCGCGAAGTCGGAGCCGCCACCAGGATCACCCATTTCTGGCTCGAGTGTGTCTGCTGCGAGGTTTGCTCGTTTTCTCCAGACATCGTACACGCTGCCCTGATGACTCGGATCAGGCACTTCCTTGGCAACGTCGCGCAGCAGCGCGCGCAATGATGGAGATCCGCCACCGCTGAAGTTCGGCCCCTGAGCAACATCATCCTGGTTCAGATAGGCAACCGCGTTCCTGCTCAGACGCAGCGAATCTTCCTCGACGAATTCAGTAGAGCCGAGCAGTCCCCATTCTTCGGCATCCCACGTCGCGAATATTATCGTGCGCTTTGGCCTGCGCCCGGCTCTCACTTGCTCGGCGATTGTTCGCGCTGCTTCGAGTACACTGACGGTGCCGCTGACGTTGTCGGCTGCTCCTGGTCCCCATGCATCGCGATGGCCGCCAACGAGCACGATCTCGTCCGGAAATTCCGCTCCGCGAATCGTTCCGAATGTGTCCCAGATCTGTTTGTATGGATTCGTGGTAGCATCGGTCGTCACTGCAATTCGAGCCTGCACCGGCCCAGGCCCGACGTGATACCTGAAGGCAAGACCGCCCTGCCATGGCTGAGGAATCGACTTACCGCCCAATCCGCGAAGGAGTTCGGCGGCATTCCCGTACGAGACCGGCAATACCGGGATGCGTGGGATGTCCATTTCGGCGACGGGTATTCGCCGCGCGTTCGACGTGCTCGGATACCCTGGAGTACTAGGATCGCCGCTCGGATTCATGACGCTCCCGCGCTGAATTCCGTGCGACGGACGCATTGGACCAACAGGGTAAACGTCGCCGCGCACGTATCCATCGTCGGCGGGATCGCTGTAGATGATCAGGCCGACTGCTCCGTGCTTCTCCGCCTCTCTCGCCTTGATGCCGCGATATGATCGGCCGTAGCGTGCGACCGCGATTTTGCCTTTGACCGACACGCCCATCGAATCCAGCTGCGCGTAGTCCTCGATCAGCCCATAGTTCACGTAGACGACTTCGCCACGAACATCGCCAGCCGCGCCATAGCCGTTGAATGGCGTTACCTGTGGATACGCAGCAGAGGTCGTGTCTTCAGGAATAATTCCCTCTTTCAGATCGAACTCGACGGGATTGGGCGCGATCCGCCAGACTCGCGTGCTCACCGGATGCGGCATCCAGACACTATAAGAGCGCACCTCCGTTTCGAGTCCCCACGATTTCATCTGGTTGATCACGTAGTCGCGGGTCCGCGCCTGCGCCGGCGTGCCGGCCATGTGTGGCTGCTGGGAGAGAAATCTCGAGTGCGCTGAAGCGCTCGACGGCGACGGGCGCGTTATCGCGTCAGCTTCACTAGCGCGCTCGGTAACCGCTGCCTGTTGAGAGTAGCCGGGAGTCGTCTGCGCGCGAAGCGGCAGAGTCAGCGCGAGCAGCGCGAGCATTGCAATCAGAGCTGGTTTGCTCATTCCGTGTGATGTCCTTTGTGTGATGGTATTTCCAACGATACCCGCGTCCGGCTTCACTCGTCGAGCTGGTCCAGCGCTGCCTTGATGGCCTCGCGCAATCTGGCCTCGCCCTGTTCGCCGGGATTTATCCCTCCGGCCAGCGAGTGAAACTTGGAGAGCATCTCCGCCTCGACGAACTTGTCCGGCTCGCGCGCTCCTAACGACTCGAGAGTGCGAATCGCCAGTCGTCGGAGCAGCTCCAGCGTTGATCGCTCGAGATTCTTCAGAGACTCCGGATTTACCGTCGGTTCGATCGGACTGCGATCGCGCTTCCGTCTGGGCGCTTCCAGAAGCGAGGAGATCGACCCCAGCTTGACGACAAAAGATCCCGGCGAATGCTCTCTCCACTCACTCACTACTCCACGCCTGCGAAGGGACGGCAGTAGCGAGAGAATTCCCTCCCGGACCGCAGAGACTCCGTTCGGGCTCTGATTACCGCGCCCCGTTATCACCAGAACCTCGGCCGCTCGACTGATTTGCCGCTCGCGCAGCCATGCTTCGGTTCGAAAACGCGCATCGGCCGCAGAAGGAAGCGATTCCCTGAGGTTGAGAGTGTTCGTCGACCCGAATTCGATTTCGTCGAATGCTCTCAGGACCGAAGTACGGGAGACTCTACCTGACCGCATGCTTGAGAACGTGTCCGTCGACTTTTTCCTGCGGGGTCACATGGACGATTGCAGCGAGTGTTGGAGCCATGTCCACAACCCCCGCGAACTCGTCATACCGTCCTGGTTTGACGCCGCTGCCGTAGAAAATGATCGGCACACGAGCGTCGATATCGTTCGGACTGCCGTGCTGCGCGATCCAGCCCGAGAGCCAGTAGTTGAAGGGTGCAAGAGTAACTACGAGCGCGGCCTTCTCTTCATCCGAAAACATGTGCAGCCAGCGCCGCGCAATTCTGTCGTTCAGAGTATCCCCCTTAGCAAGCTCCGAAATCCTGTCCGCGCGAGCAACGCCCGGTACTTTCAGAAAGGCCGCACGAACTGCCCGCACCAGCGAGTCACGATTGATTCGGGCCCTGTTCAACGCGGCGTGATCGAGCTCCAGCACTCCGCTATCGAAATAGAATCCGTTGCCGGTATACACACCTGCGATGAAGTTGAACCCATATCCCTGTACTCCAGCCGCGGAGAGCGAGTTGCTGAGCTGCTGCAGCAGGGGACCTGGATTTACGCGAATCGCGCCCTTGTTTGGATCGTGCGCGTGGACTTCCGGAAAGGGAGTAAGCCCGTGATCGGCCGTAAGCGCGACCACGATGCCGCTCGGATTCCGGATTCGGTATAGAGAATCCAGAAAGACCCCAAGGGCCCGGTCGAGTCGAAGGATTTGGTCGTGAACTTCGCGCGAGTCGGGTCCGTAGCGGTGACCAATCGCATCGGTTGTTGAAAGCGAAACGGACAGTAAATCCGTTTGCGGTCCAGCGCCGAGCTTCAACGCGTTCACTCCCGTCATCGCGAAATCGAGAGTCAGTTCGTCCATCCACGGAAAGTCGGGAAGCAGTCGGGCCGCCGTGTCGGGCGAGCTGGCTTCAAGGTGAGGAAACGTGAAGTTGATGCCGTTGCTTTCTATCGGAACGCTGTCCGGCTCACTGTAAGCGCTATCCGGAAGTAGTGGTTGCCACACTTTTCCTGCATAGCTCGAAGGCAATTTTCGCGCGTTGAAGACGCGAACCCATTCCGGCAGGCTCGAGCCGTAATACGTACTGGTTGTAAAAATTCCATTCGATGCATACCAGAAAACAGGCTGCTTGGATCTGCCAATGGGAAGGATCGCCGCCCGATCCTTCCTGGAAACCGAAAGAATGCGGGTGCGGGGGTCTTTTGCCATGAGCCAATCCGTTAGCGTCGTTCCGCGAAAGCGAAACGGTGATGCGCCGAGCCCCGTTGCATCTACGAGACTGACAGTCGTGTCGTTTACCCCTGCGGTATTCGCAGATATACCTGTATGTACCGGATATCGGCCCGACATTATCACCGAATGCCCGGGCGCAGTCTCGGTTATCGCGTGATCCTGGAATCCGTTGGTGAATACCGCGCCGCCGTTGTACAGCCTTCCCAAGCCGCCGGTGAGTTGCGGCGCAAAGCGGGTGAGATAATCCGGACGCATCGCATCGACTGTAATGAAGACTACCAGCTTGGGTGGCTGCGTATTGGTCGCCTGACAGGCCGCAGGACCAGCAATGAACCCCGTAAACAGGATTGGCAGCCAAAGCGCGAATCGACGGGTCATTTTCACAATGGTTTGAATCGAAGAGTTATTTGCACTGCGCGGGCGCACCGGCGGGCAGTCCGAACGCCGTGGTCACGGCGATTCTCCATCCCTCTGGCGTTTTGACGAACACTCGCTCGGACACGCCGCTCGAAGTCGTATCCTTCTGCGTCACGGTGTAGCAGTAGGTGCCATAGACGACACCGGGCACAACCGGTATCACGCGCAGGTTCCTGGCAACAAGAGTGTCCGGCCAGGTGGAATCGCGTCGCGCGCTCCAGTTTTCGTAACCGAGCTCGAATCCGGAAGGACCGTTACGAGCCAGGGAGCTGGTGTGAAGATAGGTGGCGAGATACCGTGCACGGTTACGTTTGTGTATGGCGTCAATGTTTTCTTCGAACAGCTGGCGCGCTTCAACGGTATCGGACGCAGCCGCCGCTGTGGTCTGTGTCCCGGTATTCATTGGCACGGGACTACACGCGGCTGCCGCGATGAGAAGTGCGGGAAGTCGGCCAGATGAGAGTCGCGCCAATGACATAACGTTCTCTTCGAATAAGTCTCCGGTATGTTAACCGGAGACACTGGCATTGGCGACTCCGGTCCGCGCTACTGCGCGATGATCTTCTCGATGATGGAGAGCCCACGGACAAGATCGTTCCGGTCCATTATCAGAGGAGGAAGAATGCGAAGCGTATGCTCGCCTGCCGTCAGCGTGAGAAGACCCTCGTCCCACCCACGCTTGACGATGTCGCCGGCTGGCTCCAGGACGTCCAGTCCCCAGATGAAGCCGACTCCGCGTATCGCACGAACCTTCCCCGAGCGGCGCGCAATCCCTTCGAGCTGCGCTCCGAGCCACGCTCCATTCTCCCGAACGGACTCGAGCAAGGACGGATCGGAGAGCCGTTCCAGCACGTGCGCGGCGACCGCGGATACGAGCGGACCTCCGCCAAACGTGGTTCCGTGGTCTCCCGGCTCGATTGTCGAAGCGATGTCATCCGATACGAGAACGGCACCCATTGGGAGTCCGCCAGCCAGGGGCTTGGCGAGGGTGAGCATGTCGGGAATGACGCCGCTTCTCTCGTACGCGAACAGATGGCCCGTTCTTCCGAGCCCGCACTGGATTTCGTCGAATATGAGCGCGATCTCCCGCTTGGCAGTGAGAGTCCTCAGTTTCTTGAGAAAAGCGTCGTCGAGGACTCGCACTCCTCCCTCACCCTGCACCGGCTCGACGATCAACGCCGCGACCGTCTCTTCGTCTAGCGCGGTCTCGAGGTCGGATAGGTCGCGCTCGCAAATTGACACGGCTCCCGCCAGAGGACGGAACGGCGCGCGATACGATGGCCGATCTGTCGCCGCCAACGACGCGAACAGTCTCCCGTGAAAGCTTCCGCGCAGTGCGATGATCTCGACCTTGGCGTCAGTGCCGATCTTTCGTGCCCACCTTCTCGCGAACTTGAACGCGCCTTCGTTCGCTTCGGCGCCGGAGTTGCAGAAAAAGACCTTCGAGGCAAACGAGCACTCGACCAGCTTGTCCGCGAGGTGCTCTCCCGCCGACGTCCGATAAAGATTCGAGGTATGAATCAGCCCATTGCTCAGAGCCTCGCTGATTATTCGAGCGATCCCGGCGTCACCGTAGCCGAGTGAGTTTACGGCGATTCCACCGGCGAAATCGAGATACCGCTTTCCAGTTGCATCGATGAGCTCCACTCCTTCACCTCTTACGAGCTCCATTGGGGCGCGTTTGTAGGTGCCGAGGAGTGAAGTGTTTGTCGGAGTAGAAGCTTCGATGACGTCTACTTCGATGGGCAGCGTGACCGCGGTCATGTGACTACGCTCTGGGATTGAGTGATGAAGGTGCCCCGCCCAGCATCGAGGAGACCGGCGAGATCACAGATTCGCACACGATCGACTCCTGCGAGAAGAGCCGCATGCGCGGATTCGAGTTTTGCCGCCATGCCTCCTGAGGCTGTTCCGTTTTCGATCAGTTCCCTTGCGGACTCCAGGGTGATTAATGGAAGCACTTCATCCTGCTCGTCCCGAACTCCTTCGACATCAGCGATCAGAAGCAGTTCGTCCGCCTGAAGTGCCGCGGCGATGGCCGATGCGGCATCGTCGCCGTTCACGTTGAGCGCGCCACCTTGTGCATTGTCGTCGTTATAGCCCACCGGTGAGATCACCGGAAGATTGCCCGCATCCATGAGAGTGCGTAGAAGCTGTAAGTTGACGCTGGTCGGCCGTCCGGCAAAACCGAGAGACTCGGCATCGATGACCTCTGCTCTGATCAGCGCGCCATCTTCTCCCGACAAGCCGATCGCGGCGACTCCTGCCGCAACAAGGCCATTCACCAGCCTCTTGTTGACGACGCCCGAGAGGACCATTCGCAGCAGATCGAGATCGCTGTTCGAGGTAACCCGACGGCCGCCGACAAATACTGCTTCTCGGCCAAGCGCTTTCTGCATCGCGGACACTTCGTCACCTCCGCCGTGCACTACGCACAGCGATGTTGGCGAGTCATTCCAAGCTTCACCAAGAAGCTGGAAAAGGCGGGGATCGGCCTGGGCACGCCCTCCTATCTTCACCACGCGCATCATGCCGGTAGCCCTGCCTGCTCGCTCAATCCAAGGAGAATGTTCGCGTTCTGCAGCGCCTGCCCAGCCGCGCCCTTCACCAGGTTGTCGATCGCTGAAATGATTATAAGCGTGGGCTTCCGCACGTTCGCGGCTTTGGTGACGCTCAGGCGAACCACGTTCCGCCGGACGACATCGCGGAGTGACGGCGGAGTATCTGCTATCTCGATGAACGGCTCTCCACGATAGCAATCCTTCCACAAGAGCGACGGGTCTTCGGTGTGCTCTTCGATCGGCACCGTGATGGTCGCCAGAATTCCGCGCGCAACCGGAAGAAGGTGCGGGATGAATAGAATGTCGTTGTTTCGGCCACCGAGCTCGCTTGTGACAGCCTGCATCTCTGCGAGGTGCCTGTGCTCGTTGCCGACTGCGTAGGCGCGAAAATCCTCAGCGACCTCTGCGTAAAGCAGATCCGGGCGAGCGGAGTATCCCGCTCCGGTTACTCCGCTCGCCGCCGATACATTGATGGTCGCACCTGGTGTCACCCATCCTTCTTTCAGTAGTGGTGCGATTGCCAGAAGCACGGCCGTTGGGTAGCAGCCGGGATTTGCCACGATTTCGGCGCCCGGAATGTTTTCGCGCATCAGCTCGGTGAGACCGTATTCAGCGTTCGTCGCGTTTCCCGTGGTTCCTGGACGAAAGTCCGAAGAAAGGTCGACGACCCGCGCGCCAGTCGAGCGCGCGTTCCCTACCCACTTGGCGGAAGCACCGTGCGGCAACGCCGTGAACACGATCTCGGCATTTCCCAGGGGCGCGTCCTCGGTCGCGACATAGGTCACGTCCAATGGCCCGATGCGGGCGCGTTGTCCGCGCTGCTCGTTGGCTGAGGCAAACACGAGCTCGAGCTTGGGGTGCCGCGCGATCAATCCGCACAGCTCCCGCCCGGCATAGCCACTCGCGCCAAGAACCCCCACCGGAACTTTATGCATAAATAATGCATAACATTACACATTCTTCTAGTCAATGATCCGCGAGGCTACCTCGCGCTCGGGCCAATGGGGTGCTAAACTCACCCTCGATGGCCAACAAGCGCGAACGGCACGACACAATTCTCGAGATAATCGAGGCCCGGGTAGTAAGCAGCCAGGAGGATCTCCGGAAGCTCCTTCTCCACCGCGGGTGGGACGTAACCCAGGCAACTCTCTCCCGCGATTTGCGCGAGCTCAGGCTCGCCCGCATCCCGACGCCCGAAGGCGCCCGCTACGCGATTACCGACGGGAGCATAGAGGAGAGCCGCGCCGCACTTGATACCCTCCTGCCCCAGTTGTTTCTTCGGCTCGACGGTGTCAGTGAAATGCTCGTCCTGCGGACAGTTCCCGGAGGCGCTCAGCCAATCGCCGCCGCGCTGGATGGCGAGGGCTGGTCCGACATTCTCGGGACGGTCGGTGGCGACGATACCATACTGATAATCTGCCGCTCGGTCGCCGCCCGCGACCGCGTCATGCGGCGGTTGCGAAGCATGGCTGGGGAGCCCTGATCGAGGTTGACGTACGCCGCCCAGACGATTAAATATTCAGATATTCTGAATACTTATTGAGGCGCCCCGTGATTCGCACAATTGCCCTCGCCTACTCCGGTGGGCTCGATACTTCGATCATCGTCCCTTGGCTCAAGGAGCGGTACGGCGCGCGTGTTGTCTGTGTCGCCGCGGACATAGGCCAGGGAGAGGAACTGGAAGGCGTACGGGACAAAGCGATTGCTTCCGGCGCCGACGAGTGCTACGTCGAGGATCTCCGGCAGGAGTTCGTCGAGGATTTCGTTTGGCCGACACTCCGGGCAGGAGCGGTTTACGGTCGAAAGTATCTGCTTGGCACCTCCATGGGACGTCCCCTCATTGCCCGCCGTCAGGTTGAGATCGCTCGGCAAGTGGGAGCAGATGCGCTGGCCCACGGTTGCACCGGAAAGGGTAACGACCAAGTCCGCTTCGAGCTGACTTACGCTGCGTTCGCTCCCGATCTACCGGTGATAGCGCCTTGGCGTGAATGGAACATCCGGAGCCGAGAGGACGCGATCGCCTACGCGGAATCCCATAAGATTCCGGTTGCTGCGACCCGCGACAAGATTTATTCGCGCGATCGGAACGTTTGGCACATCTCCCATGAGGGTGGCGTGCTCGAGCAGCCCGCTGTCGCTCCGCCGGCAGATCTGTTCATGTTGACCACGGCCCCCGAAAATGCGCCCGATCATCCCGAAGACGTCACGATTGGATTCCACGCAGGAACGCCCGTCTCGGTCAATGGTGTCGAGCTCGACTCCGTCGACCTCATCGTCGCGCTCAACAAGATTGGCGGGCGCCACGGGATTGGACGGATCGACCTCGTAGAAGATCGCCTCGTAGGAATGAAGTCCCGTGGGGTTTACGAAACTCCGGGCGGTACTCTCCTTTACTCCGCTCACAGCGAGCTGGAGCAGCTCATCCTCGATCGGCGCACACTGGCCGCGAAAGATCTGATTGCTCCGCGCTACGCCGATCTGGTTTACGAAGGGCGTTGGTGGACGACCGAGCGCGAAGGCTATGACGCCTTCGTTAACATCACTCAGGAGCGCGTCACCGGGACAGCGACTCTCCGGCTGTTTAAGGGAACGGCCTCAGTTGTAGGTCGCGAGAGCGAGTACGCGCTGTACGACGAGCGGTTCGTCACTTTCGGTGAAGACGACGTCTACCAGCAAAGCGATGCCGGTGGATTCATCCGGCTTTACGGTCTTTCGGCTCGTGTCCGTGCTATCCGCGACCAGGAAATGGCCGCGGCGAAGGCTGAGAAAGAGAGCAAAAACGAATCGCGAGGGGCGCAGACTCTCGCGATAGCTTGAGCCTCCCCTTCCCCGTGTCCGATCACACGTTCCACAAGCTTTGGGGAGGACGGTTCGCGGTGCCGACCGCGGCCGCGTTAGACGCCCTTAACCGCTCGATTGGTACCGATTATCGGCTATGGCCGTTCGATATCAATCTATCTCGTGCCTGGGCTGTCGCTCTTTGGGGAGCCGAAGTCATCTCCCTCGAAGAAAGCAAGACAATCGAGAAAGGCTTGGCGGCGGTTGCCGAGAAGCTTACGGCGGGTACCGCGCCCATCTCGTCCGATGAAGACGTGCATACGATGATCGATCGGATGCTTCACGACGAGGTCGGAGACGTCGCGTCAAAACTGCACACCGGTCGAAGCCGAAACGATCAGGTCGCGACCGCGACAAGGCTCTGGTCAATGGATGCGTGCGCGAAGCTGGACTCCGCCGCGCGGACACTGCAGCAGGTGATGCTGGACCACGCGGAGACGCTACAGGATACGCTCATGCCGGCGTACACGCATCTTCAACGCGCGCAACCGGTTGCTGCCGCACACTGGATGTTGTCGCACTTCTGGCCCCTCGAGCGCGACCGGGCCAGAATTGCGTCCGCTTCACGGGCGGCCGGTATTCTCCCTCTGGGATCCGGCGCTATTGCCGGGTGCGCATTTCCAGTTTCGCGCGTGCTTCTTCAGGGTAGCTTGGGGTTCAGCGGCCTCTCGCAAAACAGTATTGATGCGGTTGGCGACAGGGATTTCGTTGCTGAGCTGTTATTCGCCGTCGCGATGATGGCCACGCACCTCTCACGACTTGGCGAAGATCTCATCATCTACGGGTCGAGTGAGTTCGGATTCGTCCAGTTTGGAGATGCCTTTACCACCGGCTCCAGCATGATGCCCCAGAAGCGCAATCCAGATGCGCTGGAGCTGGCACGCGGATCAGGCGCGCGCGCAATTGGCGACCTCTCGACATTGCTCTCGACGCTCAAGGGGTTGCCTAGCGGATACAATAAGGACCTCCAGGACGACAAGCGTGTCCTGTTCGATGCCGTCGACACCGCCCTCCTTGTGCTTCCCGCAGTCGCCGGCGCGCTCCAGGAAATCCGCTTCAATGCCAAGCGCATGCGGGCCGCGCTCTCGAGCAGCATGATGGCAACGGATCTGGCTGATTATCTGGTGGAAAAGGGCGCCACGTTCCGCGAGGCACACAGCGCTATCGGCTCGCTGATTCGCGAGAGTGAGCGCGATGGCTGTGATCTCGACGGGTTGCCGCTCGCATCGTTCAAGGCGGCGCATCCTCTGTTCGGGGACGACGCGCTCGATTGGCTCGAACCCTCTCGATCAGTTGCGCGTCGGGACGTCCCGGGAGGTACTGGTCCGACCGCGGTGAAGGCGCAGCTTCGTTCCGCTCGTGAGGCGCTGTGGCCGGTAGGCGAGGCAGCCCGCGGCAACGAGTTGGTGCTTCGCGCGATCTAGGGCGGGGAAGGTTTCAACAAAGAGCCGCACAGTAGTGCGCCTCTTTCATTTCGGGACTTAGAACATTACCCCGAGCGTGATTGGGACGAAGTGTATTACGCCGCCCTTCGTCGGCTCACGGGATATGAAGTGATATCTCGACTCCAGAAAGCTCGCCATCGGACCCACCGCGAACGTTACGCCTAGCCCCGCATTCAGTCCCCAGTGGTTTTCAGCTTTGGTTCCGGCGATATCGAATTTCGTGTTGTATAGCCCACCCCCGGCCACGATGTAGCTCTTTGCGGTAGTTCCGGGGAACGCGTAGATGAGATTGCCAAGTAAACCGGCGATTCGAAACCCGTATGTGTTGGTCGGCGGTGTGGTGATGTCCTTTCGGGAGAAGCTGTTGTAGATCCCGTCGAATCGGACCCCGATTGGCAGTTCGGCGACACCGAGGGCAAGAGCTACGATCCCATTGAAGCCAGTGGTCTGCGTGTCGCTCAGCTTGCCAACAGGTATGACAGCCCCTCCTCCGACCCCGAGGGCATAGGTCTTCTGACCGCTGGCTTGACCCGAAAGCACGATCGAAGCAAGGGCCGAGACCGCTAGGAGGTAGGGAAAACGCTTCATCTTGTTCACCAGAATTCGTAGAGAGTGGGCAAACGGCACCATATCGAGAACGGGCACAATATAATGAGGAGCGGGTCTTGTAGCTGGACAAAGAGCGGGTAGGTTTAATTATCCTTTAAGTTTAGGATAATTAATGGCGCGTGCGTATACAATTGCTACAGCTGCACTTGCGCTCGGGACTTCTGTAAAATGGCTGGACAACACCCTCTCCCATAACCGCGTCCCCGGCGTTACACAGGAGCGCCAGGGCATAGCTCGTCGACTGACCGTTGAAGGCCTGCTGATTCTCGGCTTGGCGGTTCTGCTCATTCAGGAGCTCGGATTGCCAACGCAAAAAGCGATCGCGCTGGCTGAGGGTCTCGCGAACAGCAAAGGCAGATACCTCGCACAACAAGGGCTGAACCTCGCCCTCGACCTGCCATCTTTCCGAGCGAGGTTGCTGGAGAGGCTGGAGAGCGCTGTCGAGATAGCCCCGGTTCCGAAGAGGGGACGTCCTCCCCTAAATGAAACGGGGCGCCTCGAATGAGACGCCCCGTCAGATTGTGCCAGTGAAGTCGACGCGGCTTAAGAAGCCTTCGTCACGTTCTCTGCAGCCGGACCCTTCTGACCTTCGACGATGTCGAACTCTACCGCGTCACCTTCGGCAAGGGACTTGAACCCCGAGCCGGAAATCGCGCTGTAGTGAACGAAGCAATCCTTCTGCCCGTTGTCAGGTGTGATAAAGCCAAAGCCCTTCGCATCGTTGAACCACTTCACTTTGCCGGTCGTACGCATTCCCTGCTCCTGAATTTGTGTCTTGGGGAGCGGCGGACGCCCGACCCTCGACAATCTGATATGCGGGTCTCACTAACCCCGCACTGGTTTTGAGAGGGAGCACGGGCCTGCGCCCGCCCTTCCCAGCTCGACTTGGCGGAAAAATAGCAAGGACCGGCTGAGCAGACAATAGACAGATTCAGGGCCCGGTTCTGTGGACCCCCGTAACGAAATACCCCGTCTCGCCAAAGCAGGTGGTCGGCACTCCCCTATGCTGGTCGTAAGTCAACGAAACCTGCTTGCCGGCATTTTGCTCGATCACCATGGCAATCGAGTCATTTCGTACCGTAAACGCGAAGATTTGCGGCATTGTCCCGGGCAGGTTTGCCATCGCCAGCTCGCCTTCCCAGGTCTTACAGACCCACCCCTTCTTGGAAATCTTCTGTACGTACCCCGCACGCTCCCCCGACGAATACGAATAGCCGAGGGAGACCCAGACCCATAGTACTGCGATGACTGCGGGAATGAGAAGCAGCGAGAAGAGAATAATGAACACCTTGCGATGCTTCTTCTTGACGGGAACTGACGTAGCGGGTGCGTCGGATGAATCAGGGGTATCAGCCATCTGAGCTCCAGAAGTGCCGGGAAGGGAAGATGTTCACGGTCCAACATGCACCGCTCGGACCAGGGAATTAGCTTTCAAAATCAACACACGCAAGCAGATGTGCCGACTGTAACGCGAAGACCGACCGTATCCGCGATGGTAGGGGACGTACCCATTGGGTCCGCCTATCCGATCGTCGTGCAGTCGATGACCAACACCGACACTGCCGACGCTTCCGCCACCGCTCTTCAGGTAGCGGAGCTTTCGCGCGCGGGAAGTAGGCTCGTCCGCGTAACGGTCAACAACGACGAAGCCGCACGAGCGGTGCCGGAGATCGCCAGCCGCCTTGGCGACATGGATGTTTCTGTCCCGGTGATCGGGGACTTTCACTATAACGGCCATCTGCTACTCGCCCGATATCCCGCCACCGCGCGAATTCTGGCAAAGTACCGAATCAATCCGGGGAACGTTGGCGGGAAACGCCGCGACGAGAATTTCCGGACGATCATCCAGATCGCACTCGATAACGACAAGCCCGTCAGAATCGGAGTCAACTGGGGATCGCTCGATCAGGATCTTCTGACGTCGCTGATGGACACTAATGCCCAGAGCTCGGACCAGCGCACGGCAAAAGAGGTCTACATCGAGGCGATGATTCAGAGCGCCCTACGCTCCGCCGCGATCGCCGAAGAAGTCGGACTCGGACATGACCGCATCATTGTTTCGGCAAAGGTTTCCGGAGTGCAGGATTTGATCGACGTCTACCGGCAGCTGGCCGCTCGGTGTGATTACCCGCTCCACCTTGGACTCACCGAGGCCGGCCTTGGCTCAAAGGGAATCGTTGCCAGTACGGCGGCTCTTTCGATCCTCTTGTCAGAAGGTATCGGCGACACGATCCGGGTTTCGCTGACACCGCGTCCTGGCGGGGATCGCACCGAAGAGGTTCACGTCGCTCAACAGATTCTTCAGTCGCTCGAGCTCCAGAACTTCAATCCTCAGGTGACTGCCTGTCCGGGGTGCGGCCGCACCACATCGACATTCTTCCAGCACATGGCCGAGGACATCCAGACCTACATGCGCGAGCAGATGCCGACGTGGCGGCAGCGCTACCCAAGCGTGATCGACATGAAGGTAGCGGTGATGGGGTGCATCGTGAATGGGCCTGGCGAGTCCAAGCACGCCAACATTGGCATCTCACTGCCGGGGACTTTCGAGGACCCCAAGGCTCCGGTCTACGTCGATGGCAAGCTCAGGATCACACTGAAGGGCGAGACGATCGTTCCGGAATTTCTGAAGATACTCGACGAGTACGTCGAGAAGACTTACGGCAAGCCAGTCGCAGCTATTGCGGTCTAGCTGCTGATTCGCCAGCGAGCTCAAGAAGCTCGCTCGAAACCTGGCCCAGCTCCGTCATGATAGGTGCGCCGAACCCCACCTCGCGAAGCCGGTCGTAGACCTGCCGGTACCAGCGCGCGGTCCCCGATTTTCCGCCGCCAAACCGGTTCCAGACCGTCTCCGGATCGACCGTTCTCCGCAAATCCGCGACGATCGACGACGCATTGTGAATCTTGTCCGCAGCGCAAACCCAGCGTGCCGCATCATCGGCTGTGGCCAGTCGTTCGAGATAGTCCGCCTTACGGTCATCCCCTGAAAGCTCCACTCCGTCGTCGTCATTCTTTCGATACGTGATGGCGAGAACTGCATCCAGCACATTCGGGCCGAACTTGTCGCCGATGCGTTGCTCCAGCATCTCCCGCGTGTAACCATCTCGAACGCAATCTTCGACGACATCGTGAAGAATCCCGGCCACGACGGTGTCGTTGTCGCATCCGTACCGCGTAAGGATTATCGCTACGTTCGCTGGATGAGTGAGGTAGGGAAGTTTTGTTCCCTTTCGCACCTGCCGGTCGTGATGTTTGGCCGCGAACGCAAGCGCGTGGTTGATGACGTCCGAGTAACCTGTGGCCGTCATTGCTTCACGGTCGCAAACCAGGACACGATCTGCTCGAGTCCGCCTTGATCTTCTTCATTGAATGCATCGAGTTGGTCGGAATCTACGTCGAGGACGGCGAGCAGATCACCCCGCGACCCAAGAACCGGTACCACGATTTCCGAGCGCGAGCGGGCATCACACGTTATGTGGCCAGGATACTTGTCGACATCGCGAACAATGACGGTTCTCATTTCTGCCGCGGCGGTCCCGCAAACGCCACGGCCGAAAGCGATGTCGAGACATCCGAGGGATCCCTGGTATGGTCCCACCCGCAACAACGCTCCAGGCTCTACAACCCGATAAAAGCCTGTCCAGAGATGCCCGAATGCATGATGCACAAGCGCGGAAATCGTCGCCATTGCCGCAATGGAGTCGGAGATGCCGTCGAGAATTGCCTCGCAGTGTCCCTGCAGCTCTTTGTATGCTCGAGCCTTGGGGATCCCTCTTAGGTCTGGAATTGTTTCTGCCATTTAAAGGCTAGCGCGCTGTGGCAAGCTCTGGCTGAAATGCCTCCGATTGGCTGGTTGACCCGAGCATTTCCTCACGGGTTTCCAGTTGCGGCATTTCTGCGTCCCAAAGTACGAGCCCGTGAATGCGCATGTCCGCGCCACGCAGTGTATCCACTGCTGTTTTTAGCCCTCCAACCGTTGTGTGCGCGATTCTCGCGCAGAGGATCACGTCGGGTGCGGGTATGATGCTGCTCGCGCTCCTTTGGACGTAGCTCGTGGGGGCGGCGATGATGATGAAATCGTACCGCCGCTGCATTCGAGCCAGCTCTTTCTTCACCTCTTCGACCACGTTGGACTCTGGCAAGCCTGACCGGCGAGTTCCGCTCGGCAGCACGTCGAGAGGCCTATCGCGGCCAATCGTGGTCGGGACAATGGCCTCAGGCCACGTTGAGCTGCCTGTGATTATTCCAGACAGGCCTGGGTCCGGTCTGATCCGCAACACGCTCGCGACACTGCAGGTGGTCGGATCGACGTCCACGAGCAGTGTGCTTCTCGCTTCGTAAGCAGCGGATGCCGCCAGGTTAGCCGCGACTGTCGCCACGATCCCTGGATCATCGCCCGTTATCGTGACGATGGGTACGCTTGCCTCAACCGACGCAATGTGGAGATACAGCGTTCGATAACTCTCGGACACTACATCGATCAATGGCGGTGCCTCGACATCCGCTTGGCGCCGACTCCGCTCTACCACGACCTCGGGCGGCCGGATCACCGTCAGCACCCGCGCTCCGCTGACCTGCTCCGCCTCACGGGGATCAGCAATGTGCGGGCGCTTGAGCTCCGTTCCGAATGACGCAGCGAAGCCAACCGCCAGCGCGAGCACAACCGCCGCGGCCAGCATCGCCCAAGGTGGGGCGCCGACGTTGGAGAGCTCACGGGCCCGCGCGGATTCACGATCGATGCGCGAGTTCCTACTGCGGATCTGATCTACTTGCCGCGCCGCTGCCGCGTAGCTTTGCTGCGCTGTCCCGCGCTGAGCGAGGAGTTTTGCAGTGTCCACCGTGATGGTGGGTTTCACTACCGGTGGGGAAGTGGGCCGGATCAATGCCAGTTTCCCTCTGATCTCACCCCTCTTTGCATCCGCAACTGCCTGTATCGAACGACCGATTGCATTAGCCCTCGACGTAAGGGCTAGATACACGGGATCGACGGTGCCTACTGCGCCAAAAGCATTTCGATCGCGCTCGATACCAGCTAGCGAGTCGAGAAGAATTCTCACCCTGGGATCTGCAGCAACTTCGGGTGACGCGGCCAGAGCCCGGTACGAGGTGGGAAGGGGAGCGTTCTCCGCGCGATCGATCAACCGATTGAGCGTCGCCAGCTGGGCGCCGAGCGAATCTCGCTGTGCTCTCACTGCCGGAGGAAAGGTATCGATGACCGGCGCCGGGACAGGATTGGCTGCTCGACGTGCTGCATCCAATGTTGAATCGACTGCTGTGACCTCTGCCAGGTATCGATCTCTCGCCGCCACAGCGGGTGATGAATCGTTCTTGGCCTCGATCCTTGCCGCCACCGCCAATGCCTTTCGCGACGCATTCCTCGGCACGAGCACGAATGCTATCAGTGCGGCGATGAATACGACTCCTCCCACAATCCCGAAGACGACGACCCGGCGCAGCGCATTTCTGGCACGCGCCGCCATCCAGAGATAGGCCGAGCCTCCACTCATCCGCGCAATGCTATGAACGTTCATTATTCAAAGATTCACGGAATTAGGTGCAGCGCGACAGTCCGATTTGGCTTGACGCCTGGACGGCACTAGGGAACCCACACATTAGCATTCGACAATGCAATCTAAGCGCCGACCGAGAAGCTGAGAATGAGACGAAAAAACGGCGAGAGCTCTCGCCCCCGCCGTTTCTCACCATCGGAAAAGCTACTGAACCGTAATTACGCCCTTCATGCCAAGCGCGAGGTGCGGAGTGCAGTGATAGGGATACTGCCCGGGCTTGATGTTCCCAAAGGAAACAGTGACGGACTCTCCCGGGTTGGTCTTCAGGGCGCTGGAGAGCTCTCCCATCTTCTCGGCACCCATGTTCGCATCGAGCTGCCCCCTGACACCAGCCGGGATCGTTGCCGGATCGAAGGCGACGTTGTGCGGGCCGCCGTTAACGACTACGAACTTGGCACCATCCCCTGCCTTGACAGTGAAATTCGCGGGCTCGAAGCGATAGCCTTTCGCATCGCCGATCATCTTCACTTCGTGAATAGTGCCCGTGATCGCGGCCGCGGTCACTGCCCCTGAGGCGCCAGGCGTCGTGGTGGTGATAGAAGTGGTCGTGGAAGCCGACGAGGTCGACGTATCCACCGCAACATGCGTCGTATCAGCAGGCTTTTTTTCTCCACCGGCGCAAGCGCCAAGCGTAATTACTCCAACAGCAATCGCGAATCCATGGAACCGCATCGTTTAAGGCCTCCCAGAGCCGTACAATAGTGCATAAATAACAGTAGACTTCAATGCTACAGAGATTGTGAATTTATTCACAAGGTCACTGACACGCAAATCCTCGCTACGCCTACACTAGTCATGATTCGTGCCCTCGGGGTTAACTGCACCGGATGATCGCAATTCCGGCGCTCGACCTGAGAGAAGCGGCCTGCGTCCAGCTCGCGGCCGACTCGTACGACAAGGAGCTACTTCGGATCCCAGACCCGGTTGGCGTCGCCCGCGCCTGGCGACAGTATGGGTTCCATCACCTCCACGTCGTCGACTTGGATCGAGTCGCCGGACGAGGGCAAAACACGGCGGAGATTCAAGCAATTCTGGCCGCCACGGATGCGGAAGTTCAGGTCGGGGGAGGAATCAGGAGCCAGGCGTCCATTGATCAGATGCTGAGCGACGGCGCTCAGCGCGTGGTGATCGGAACGCGAGCGCTCGAAGACCCTGACTGGCTCATCGACATGAGCACGGCTTTCCCTGGATGCATTGTCGTCGCTGCCGATGTCCGCGACCGAAGAATCCTCTCCCACGGTTGGACTCGCACGCACTCGAAGCTGGTGCTCGATCTGATTGAAGAGCTCAATGGGCTGCCGCTCGCCGGTGTGCTGGTAACCGCGGTACACCGCGAAGCAGCGATGTGCGGAACGGATTTACCACTCATGGAAGATGTCGCCGAAGCCGCAGAATTTCCGGTTTTCGCTTCGGGCGGGCTCGGTAGCCTCAACGATCTTCGTGCTCTCGAAGATCGCGGGGTCGCCGCCGCGATAATCGGTATAGCGCTCTACGGCGGTGCGATGGATCCTCGGGTCGTCGCCGAGGAGTTCGCGGAGTAGCCGGTAGCTTTTTTGCTTGCGTCCCGGCTAACCCGAGTCGTTAGAACAGGGCGATAGTCCGCGGGTTCAGCTTCGATGGATCGCCCACATACGCGAAGCGAAATCCCTTCATGTACTTCCTCGCCACGCGCTGAACGGCTTCGGGCGTGACGCTCTTCAGCTCGTCGACGAACCGATCCGCCTCGCGATAATCTCCCCCGTACAACTGCGATCGGGCAAGAAAATCAGCCTGGGCCGCGTTTGTCTCGTTGTCCAGGAAGTACTCCGTAATGAATTGCTCTTCGAGTTGCTTGAGCCCGGCAGGGTCGAGCATGCCCTGTTGAAGATCGACAACAGCGGCTCGCATCAGTTTGAGAGTCGTGTCGGGCGAAACCGTGGAGACGTAGAGCCCACCTACCGTCGCTGCCCGATCTACAAACGGCGCGTGAACATCGTAGGTGAGATTCTGGCGGGTTCGAATCTCGGCGAACATGCGTCCGGTCAGGACAGAAGTCGCTACTCTGAGGGCCTGATAGTCTTCTCCCTTTGCCAGGGGCCCGCTGTAATAGCCAAGTATGTAGTTGGTGGGCAACTGTCGGCGCGCAATCACAACCGCCGTTTGAGACTCGGGAACACGGGGTGGCGCCGTCCAGCCATAACTGCCGCGAGGAAGCTGCCCTATCGACTTGTTCACCAGACGCTCGATGTGCGCGCGGTCGATGTTACCCACCACGACCAGGAGCATTCGGGATGTGACGAACTGTGTACGCTGATAATCGCGGAGCGCCGCCGAATCGATCGCCTGGATTGACTGTTCGTTTCCGCCGACCGAGACCGCGTACGGATGCCCGATGAACGTGATGCTGTCGGCGAGAAGATCAGCGAGCGCATCGGGGTCGTCTCGCCGCTGTCTGATTCCCGAAAGGTATTGAGCTTTGACGACGCCTATCTCCGATTTCACCAGCGTCGGATGCATCACTCGGTCGGCGAAGATTGACCAGGTAGAATCGAAAACCTCGGTGCTCGACCGAATGCCGAACATCGTCCAGTCCGCGCTCGGGGCGATTACGATCTCGCTTCCGAGCTTCGCCATTGCGCGACGCAGCGCGTTTTTTGGGTACTGCCGGGTACCTCGCTCTGAGACATCGAGCAGGATTGGCTCGATCCCGGCGTTGGCCTCGGTGACCTGACGAGCGCCGCCGAGGAGATAAAGGTTAGCAGCGACCACGTTGTTCGCGCTGTTCTGACGGAGAATCACGTGCACGCCAGAGACATCGAAGCTGGTGGTCAGCGCAGTCAGTGCGAGAGCAATCGAAAGCAGCATTAGCGTGCCCCCGCCATCACGAGATCTCCCGGAGCGAGTTTCAGGGATTGCCGCTCGTTCGTCGAGATCAGAACCCCCGCGATGTGCGGCTTGCCCACGATGTATTTGCGTGCGTATCCGCGCAGATCGTCCAACGATTGGTGTGCCATGTAATCAACGTATCCCATGTAATACTCGAGGCTCGCAACGCTCCACCAGAAGCCAAGCGTGTGAGCGAATCCGGAAGCCCGTTCCCGGTCGAATGCCGACGTCACGGCGCGGTGCGCCTTAACCGCCTCTAGCTCGTCCGATGTGAAATATCCGGGCGTGTCGAATTTGGCGATCTCTCCGTAAAGCGCCGCCAAAGCTGGGCGAAGCTGTTCTGCTGATGTCTGGCCGCTGATGGTAATGGGGCCGGTGTGGTTCAACGTGTAATAGTTGACTCCAACGGCCTGCCACAGACCGCTATCGACGAGCCTCTGCTGGAATTGTGACTGCGGATCATTGAGCACATCCGAAAATACGTCTGCGGCGTAGGTTGCTTTCGGGTCCTGTCCGACGCTTGGTCCCTGCCATTGAATCTGAACCGTCACTGCTCCAACAGGGGCTTCGACAATGAGCCCTTCACTTTTCTGAATCGGCGGAATCGCGGGAATCGGGTCGGCCACGAAGGGATCGGCACCCCGATTCCATTGGCCCAGCTCCCGTTCGGCCAGCGCAAAAACCGTCACTGGATTGACGTCACCGGCAACGATCACAGCCGAATTGTTCGGAACGTAGTACTTGTTCTGAATCGTACGCATCTTTTCCGGCGTAGTCGTCAGAACGATCTGCCGGTCGCCGATGACGTCTTTTCTGCTGAAGCTGCCTGGATAGAGCTTCGCATCCATCTCACGCGACAGCGCGAAGAAGGGGCTCGACTCGTTTCGGTCGTATTCTCCGATAACCACCTGCCGCTCCCGTTCGAGCTCGTCCTGCCGAAAAAGCGGAGCACGCAGCGCCGTCGCCAGAAGGTGTATTCCATCTCCCAGTTTTTCCGCAGGCACCGTCATGTAATAGTTGACGCGTTCCTCCGCCGTAGTTCCATTGAACACTGCGCCCAGGTCTGAGGCGCGGTCCCAAAATTGGTTTGGGTCGGGATATGTCGAATTCGCGCGGAAGAACATGTGCTCGTACATGTGAGCCAGCCCTTCGTACGCGGGCGATTGCGTGAACGATCCGTTCTTTACATCGATCTCGATCGTTGCTAACGGAACGCCGTGGTTCTCAACAACAATTATCTCGAGGCCGTTCGCGAGAATTTTGCGCTGAATGATCTTCTCCAACTCGGCTCTCTGCGCCCTGGCCTCCATCGGCAGAAGCACGGACAGGAGAAGCGCTAGAGTAGCGCAGTGACGCATGACACCTTTTCTTTCGGACATGTCAGATTCTGGGAAAGCCCGTTCGAACGCTTACGGGCAATTGATCGCTCGACTCGACAGCGCAAGACTCAAGCGAGATGAGCCACTTGCTCAATACACCACATTCAGGATCGGCGGTCCAGCCGATTTCTTCTACGATGCAACATCGACGGAGGATCTGGCAGGGGCTGTCACCGCTGCTCGTGAGCTCGAAATCGAGTATTTCGTGCTCGGTCTCGGTGCCAACATACTCATCGGCGACAAGGGATTCCGAGGCCTGATCATTCGGAATACTTCGAGTCATTTGAAGTTTTTCGACGATGGGAAGCTCTGGGTGGAAAGCGGAGCCGTGATGGCAAAGCTGATACCCCAGGCCGTCGAGCGTGGGTTGTCGGGTTTGGAGCACTACGTCGGGATTCCCAGCACGGTTGGCGGAGCGGTCTGGCAAAACCTCCACTTCCTTTCGCCCGCCCCTGCGAGGGAGAGAACCATGTTCATCGCGGAAGTCTTCGCGGCAGCCGAGCTGCTGACCCACGATGGGAGGCGACAAACCGTCGATCGGGACTACATGCAGTTCGGTTACGACACCAGTACGCTCCACAGGCAGCGGGACATCGCCCTCGCGGTGACCTTCCAGCTGGAACGAGGCGATAAAGCTCTCATGCACCGCATCATGCAGGAAAATCTCAGCTGGCGTGGCGGCAAGCACCCGTGGCTCGAGTATCACCCGAGCGCGGGCTCGATTTTCAAGAAAATCGAGGGCGTCGGCGCCGGACGCCTGATCGATGAAGTCGGATTGAAGGGGTTCCGCCATGGTGACGCGCAGATTTCCCACATTCACGCGAACATCATGGTGAATCTGGGTAAGGCGACCGCGAAAAACGTTCGCGAGCTGATCGCGATTGCGCAGGACAAAGTGCAGCAGAGATTCGGGCACCACCTGGAGGTTGAGATAGGCTTTATCGGCGAGTTTTGACAATTAGGTCGCTGAGAGCTGCTCGGCTCGCTCGGTCGCGGCTGTCCATCTCTCGATGGCGGCATCCAGCTGTCGACGCACTACATCGAGCTCCTTTCCAGATTGCCGTGATCTCTCCATTCCTTCGCGGGTGGTGTAAAGCTCCGGATCCTCGAGAAGGGCGGTCAGTTCCGCTATTCGCCGCTCGAGCATTGCGACTTCCTTCTCGCACCTTTCCACTTTCTGTCTCGCTTCGCGTAGCACCGCTCGGCTCTCATCTCCTTTGACTTCGCGCCTTCTGGTCGTCTGGCGCTCCCTCACCCTGCGAAGGGCTTCCTGCTCGGATGCGGCAACGGCAGCAGCGTGCTCGCGTTCGCGGCTCTGCTCCTCCCACTCTCCGAATGATCCGGGAAAATCCGTAACGTGATGCTCATGAAGCACCCATACTCGCGACGTCAGAGCTTCGAGCATTGCGCGATCGTGACTCACCAGGAGGATGGTGCCCTCGTATGATTCGAGAGCCTCTTCGAGAGCCTCGACTGACTCGATGTCGAGATGGTTCGTCGGCTCATCGAGCACGAGAAAGTTTGCCCGGCTGAGCACCATCATCGCGAGTGCAACCCGAGCCCTCTCCCCGCCCGAAAGCGTCTCGGCGCGCCGTTGAGCCTCATCTCCTGAAAAACCAAAGCGGGCAAGGTGCCCCTGCACCTGACGGCGCTCCCAGTTTGGCCTCAGCTCACTAATGATATCGAAGAGCGCACGATCCACTGGTACCTGCGCCATATCCTGGCGGTAGTAGCTGGGACGGACAGATCCACCGATGCGAAGCTCTCCGCTGTCGACCTCTCGCTCTCCCACGAGCGCTCGCAGAAACGTGGATTTTCCGCTTCCGTTTGGGCCAACGAAGCCAACTATCTCGCCACGCTGAATTGTGGCGGTGAAGTTTCGGATTAGTGTGCGTCCCTCTACTCCGACTGTGACGTCCCGGGCGACAATCACCTGGTCACCGCCTCGTTCTGCCATGTCCAGCCTGAGGCCCATGGCACTCCCTTCCTCCGCAGTCGGACCGCTGAGTCTCGGCGTTCGACTCAGACGCTTGCGTCGTCCTTTCGCCTGCTTCGAGTTCTGACCGGCGATATTACGCCTGATGTAGTCTTCTTCTTCAGCGATCACCTTGCGCTGCTTGTCGGCCGCCCGTTGCTGACTGAGCCGACGTTCTTCGCGCTGAGCGACGAATGACTCGTAGCTTCCTGTGTACTCCACGGCCGTACCACCCTCCAGGTGGAGCACGTGATCTACGATATTGGCGAGAAATGTCCGATCGTGGCTTATGAGCAGGATCGTCTTGTCAGTGTTGTTCAGGTAGTCTTCGAGCCACTTGGTCGTTTCTAGATCGAGGTGATTCGTCGGCTCATCGAGCAGAAGGACATCGGCCGCGCTCACCAGCTGTCGTGCGAGCCCGAGCCGTCCGCGTTCGCCACCGCTCAATTGCTCCAATGGTTGTGTACGCGCTTTCTCCGCGTCGAAGCCAAGACCTTGAAGCACTGCGTCTACCCTCGGGGCAAACGTGTAACCTCCTTCGCGATCGAATCGTTCGAGATCGCGGTCGTATCTGGCCAGCATCTGTGGGGAAGCGGCTTCCCCGACCTTTGCGAGCTCGCTGCCTTGCTCCGCCAAAGAGTGCTCGAGCGCGAGAAGATCCGCGAATTCTCCCGCTCCCGCCTCCCAGACAGTTTGCGCTCCACCGAAGTCGCGATGCTGCTCGAGGAGTGCCACTCGCAACCCGGGCTGTTGCGTCACGGCACCTTCAGTTGGTTTCTGAACTCCGGTGATCACGCGGAAAAGCGTCGTCTTCCCGCTTCCATTCCGGCCAAGGATTGCCCAACGGTCACCCTTGCCGACCGTGAATGTTACACCTTCGAATATTCTCGTAGCGCCAAATTCAACACCGGCGTTCGAAACTGAGATTTGTGTCAAGCGCGGAGCACGCTCGAACAAGCCGAGAGACAACGCTCCAGAGTATCGAGCGTGTGATCACCCATGTGTCCGATCCGAAACGTCGAGCTCTTGAGCTTCCCGTACCCGCTGCCGACAACGATCCCCTTTTTTGCGACTGCGGCAGTGAATGTGTCTCCGGGAATGTCGGTCGGGAGTCTGATCGTCGACACAGTCGGCGATTGGGATCCAAGAGGTGCGATGTTCACGACGCGCTTCCCGGTTTCATCTGCAACTTTTGTCAGCCATTCCTGGCTCCTTGCGGCCATTGCTTTGTGCCGGGCCCATCGGGCTTCGATTCCCTCGGCGGCGATCGATTTCACCTGGACCTCGAGCGCGTAGAAAAGCGACAAGGCAGGAGTGCTTGGAGTCTGATTCCTCCGCGCGTAAGCGTCGAGCTCGACCAGATCGAAATAGACTCCGCGCGCGGACGACGCATTCGCCTGATCGACAAACGAGGGCGAAGCAACGGCGAAAGAGAGACCTGGCGGAAGTGCCAGTGCCTTCTGAGAGCCTGTCAGCAGATAATCGAGCTTCCATTCGTCAAACCGTAGCTCTGCTCCGGCGAACCCGCTTACGCTATCCACCAGGCAGACCGCACCGTGGCGATGAGCACAATCAGAGATCGCGCGTACATCATTCAGCGCACCTGTTGAGGTTTCCGAATGTACGACTGTGATGGCGGCGTACTTCCGCATCGACAGCCGTTCGTCCAGTTGTGGTATGGTGTGTATCTGCCCCCACGCGACTTCGTACCGGTCTACGTCTCGCGCGCACATCGAAGCGATGTGGGCGAACCGCTCCGAGAATGCGCCGTTTACCAGGCAGAGCATGCGGCCGGCGGGAGCACAACGAATCGCCGACTCCATCATTCCTGTCGCGGACGATGAGTTGATGTAGACGGGACGCTCAGTCATGAACAGCGGCCTTAGCCCACGCTGAAGACGTTCGAACAGCTGCTCGAACGCCGATCCGCGATGTGCGATCATCGGCTGCATCATGGCAGCCATGATTTCCTGACGAACTTCGGTTGGACCGGGAAGAAAAAAGGTGCCGAATGTCTTGTTCGTGTTCATTCAAGTACAAGGGCTCGGAGTTGGTCAAAATTTTCGATTACGTAATCGGCGCGCTCAACGACGGGATCGCGCTTCATGAAGCCGGTGAACGCAGCGAAGCCGTCAACGACCGGTCTGATCTCGCAGTCCGTCATCCCGTCGCCAACTGCTAATACCGGACCTTTCAAGGCCATCTCCTTCACCATCGTCCGCTTTCCGTTCTGGCGCGTCAACAGAGAGCGATCGTCGAATCCGGTGTACTCGCCGTCTCCACCGAAGAATACGGAAACGGCGTGAACTCGTTCTTCGCGGATCCCCAGCAACTTGGCAAGCGGCAGGATGGCCTCGCGTAGTCCGCCACTAACCATCACAAGCTCGACGTTGTGCTCACGCAGCTTGCCGAGCGCGTCTCGCGCATCTGGTGCGACGCGATCGATGTAAACGGCGCTCAGTTCCTGGATTTCGGATAGAGTCGGCTTCACTACGCCCATTCTCTCTCCGTAAACCGCTTCTATCGGAATGAGTCCCTCCATGGCCCGAGCAGTCAGAGAACCGCTCCACGCTTCGACTTCAGCACCACGTAGTGACGCGAGCCAATCGATCCCCTCCACGCCGCTCAACGTCGAATCCACATCCAGGACGACCGAGTTGAATCGGGTCACAGAATGTTGCCAGGCGCCAGAATGCCCAGCGGGTCGAGCTCACGCTTTACCGCCGTCATCATCGATATTTGGAGAGGATTCATCTGCAACGGGAGCCATCGACGCTTGAGCTTGCCGATGCCGTGCTCCGCCGCAACCGTACCGCCGAGGGATAGAACGTGCCTAAGTGTTTGCTCGACCACCTCTTCTATAGTAGTCAGCTCTCCCGAATCCCGGGCGATGAAATTCTGGTGAGGGTGACCATTGCCCGCATGTCCGTAAATGACCGGCGCTTCGAGTCCCCGCTCTGCCGCAAATGAACGAGCGGTTTTAATTGCCTGATCCAGCTTTCGGTAAGGGACGGCCCAGTCGGTGCCGACTTTTCTGCCTCCCGCCTCACGGTGTTTTCCTCCATTGTCATTCATCGTGGCAGGAATGCTGTGACGAATCCTGCGCGCTTCCCTCAGCCTTGCTTCGCCATCGAACACCAGAGGCTCGAAGTCCGGAGCAATCGACTCGATCAGCTCGAGCCAGAGTGCAAGACTTGAGTCGAGATCGTCACTGATCTCCTCTTCGACGTACACCATCGCTCCGGCATCCTGTGTTATGGCTGCGCCCGGAGCACTGCGTCGAGCGATCTCCAACGCTCGCTCGTCGAAGTACTCGATGCATCTCGGAGAGACTGATGTCGCTTCCCGACTGGCAATCACGAATTTCAGCGCTTCACTCTCGTCCCTGAACAGCGTGGCGAGTCCTACTACACGTTGGGGCAGAGGAAGCAAGCCAAGCTCAGCCTCCACGATTATTCCGAGAGTACCTTCACTGCCGACGAACCAATCGATCGGATCATGTGCAAACGCGTACCCAACAGTGTTTTTCTCGAGATCCGACCTGCGAAATTCGACCAGCTCACCACTCGCCAGGACTACCTTGAGCGCGCGAACGTGCTTTCGGGTCGCACCGTACTTGAACGTGCGCGCTCCCGATGCATTGCACGCGATCGCACCACCGATGGTCGACTCTTCTTCACTGGTGGGGTCCGGTGGGAACAGCAACCCGGCTGCTGCTGCCGTTTTCTTGATGTCAGCGATGATCGCTCCGGGACCAACTCTGACTGTCCTTGATTTGACGTCGAGATCGCTGATCTGATTCAGGGATCGAAGGGAGAGCAGCATTCCAGTGTCAGTGATCGACGCGCCCGTAGTGCTGGTCTGCGCGCCGGCAGATGTCACGGGAGTCCGCTCGGCAGCAGCCTCTTTCACGAGCGCGATTACGTCGTTGATCGTCTCGGGCCGCGCTACCAGTTCCGGGATCAGCTGAAGCCCAGATGAATCGGCTTCGTATGCCTGCCGTATAGCTCGGTCGCTGCTTACGTCTGTGCTCACCCGGAATGAAAGCAGACGACGGCAGCAGACAGAACGTCCGACAGCCGAAGCAGCGACTCCCGGATGGTTTCACTCACATCTCCGTCAACTGAAACGGCGGCTAACGCCTGGCCTCCTTGAGCGAGCCGTGCCTGATGGTACTCGGCGATGTTCACGCCTGCTTCACCAAGGAGCGTTCCGACTCGTCCAATCACTCCAGGGACGTCGTTATTCGTAAGAATCAGCAACGTATCCCTCGGCTGAATGTCCACGTGGAAAGCGCCGATACGAGTCAGTCTTGGGGCGGCACCGGGCTGTGCTGTGCCCGCGATTGCGATCTCCTGCATTCCCCCGCTCAGCCTCACTTCGATTCCGTGAGGATTCTCCTGGGCCGGGGTCTCAGTCGTCGATAGCTCGATACCGCGTGACTCTGCGACAGCACGTGCGTTGATGAGATTGAGTCGCTCCTGTTCTACTGTTCCCTCCAGGACACCACGTGCAGCGGCGGCTACGAGTGCGCTTCTCGCTCCAGTCAACGCCGATCCGGCGCGAACATCCACGCGTTGGACAGCCCTCGTTCCCTGTGTTGCGAGAATTGCCCTGCCGACCGCTGCTGCCTTTCGGGCGAGCGAAAGCGCCGGCTCGATTTCCGCCCATTGGCCCCCGACATCGGCGACGTTGATGGAGCGGGAAAGCTCTCCGCTCAGTAACGCATCACGCACAGCAATGCACACATCCACTGCGACGTTACGCTGCGCTTCCATCGTCGACGCACCGATGTGTGGAGTAAGCACGACATCTGGCCGCTTACGAAGCGGGTGATCCGCGGCCAATGGCTCCTTCTCATACGCATCGATTATTGCTCCAAGGAGATGCTTGCTTTCGAGCGACTCTATCAGCGCCTCTTCGTCGACAATCCCTCCTCGAGCCATGTTGACCACTATTGACCGCGGCGGGAGCTTTGCAAGCTCGCGGCGTCCGATCATCCCGGTGGTCTCATCGGTAAGAGGCGTGTGGAGGGTGACCACGTTCGATTGCTCGAGTAGCGAGTCGAGCGAGGTCGCTTCCTGAACTCGTAGTGCCTCGAAGCGTGTCCGAGCGATGTACGGATCGTAAGCGAAAACGTTCATTCCGAACGCTCTAGCTCTCGTTGCGATCTCTCCACCTATCCGCCCCAGGCCGACAATTCCGAGCGCCTTGTCTTTTAGCTCGGATCCCAACAGTGCCGACCTGTCCCACCGTCCCGCATGCATCGAGCTGTCCGCGCGCGGTATGTGCCTGAGAAACGAGATCACTGCACCGAAAAACAGCTCTGCGACAGCGATGGTGTTCCCCGCCGGGGCATTGATCACTGCCACCCCCAGCGATGTCGCAATATCGAGAGCGATGTTGTCCACGCCCACACCGGCACGACCGACTACCTTGAGGCGGCGTCCCTTCTTGAGTAGCTCCTCGGAGATTCGCGTCGCGCTCCGCCCTATGATCGCATCGTAGTCAGCGATCCGGGCGAGAAGCTCATCCTTGGGGAGTGTCGGCACCTCGTCGACGAGGAGCTTTGGCTCGGCCAGAAGAAGCGCGACACCTTCGGCATCGATCTCATCGGTGACGAGAACGCGATAAGTCACTGTTCGTGAACCGGTTTTGAGCGGGAAGGCAGGAAGCTCAATATCGCTTGACCGAGCTTGGCCCCACAAGCGACCAGAGAGGCCTTATCGTTCGGTCCAGCTTTTCCACGCGTTCTCGTCAGCTCCGACGGCAAGTTGGTTGGCGTTTCGTACTAAGGGGATTTTCAGCAGCAGTGGCTCCTCGGAGAGTTTCTGGAGCCAGCGGTCGTCCGAAAGTTGCGCATAGCGGAGTCCGAGTTCTGCAAATCGTTTGGAATCTTTGTCAACGAGCAGCATTACGCCAAATTTCTGCGCAAATCTCCGCAGTTCCCCGAGAGATGCCGGTTTTTCCATCAAATCAACGAAATGAGTCTTGATTCTTCGTTCGGAGAAAAAGCGAAGAGCCTTACGAGTGTCCGGGCTCTTTCTGATGCCAAATATCTGTACTTCCAAGACTGGCCCCTCCACGTCGTCCCAAGGAATTTGCTCGCAGGCACCATCGATCGGCACCGGAGAGGTCGATGGCGCGTGACATAATCTATTCCCCCGCCTGGTGGATTCCGGGTGGTCATCTGCAAACCCTGTGGGGAAAGCTTTTCCGGCGACAAACGCCTGCGCCGACGGTCCTGGAGCGTTGGGATACGCCCGATGGTGATTTTCTGGAGGTACATCGGCTGGCTGCGGATCAAGGCGCTCCCCGGGTGTTATTGCTCCACGGACTCGAAGGCACCATCCACTCTCACTACGTGCAAGCTCTGCTCAATGAGGCCGCCAGAAGAGGCTGGGGAGCCGACCTTCTGATCTTTCGTTCCTGCGGCTCCGAGCTGAACCTCACACGCCGATTCTACCACTCCGGTGAAACCAGCGATGTCGGCTTAGTCCTGGACAGAATATTGGAGGAGTTTCCGGAATCCTCGCTTGCGCTTGCGGGTGTGTCCCTCGGTGGAAACGTGTTACTGAAATTCCTCGGGGAGCGAGGGAAAGATCTTCCTCCCCAGCTTAAGGCTGCTGCCGCTGTTTCAGTCCCCTTTGACCTTGCACGCTCGTCCAGGCGGATCAACTGCGGGTTCTCGAGGTTCTATCAGCGATTCTTCCTGAATTCGCTTCGGAAAAAGGCGCAGAAAAAAGCGCTGCACTTTCCAGATCTTGCGCCCCATGATAGGATCGCGGCCGTAAGAACTCTCGAGGATTTTGACAACCTGATCACAGGTCCTTTGCACGGATTTCGAGATGCGCAGGACTACTACGCTCGTTCCAGCTCTCTGGCCTATCTGAAAGATGTTAGACTCACAACGCTACTATTTAGCGCTGTGGACGATCCGATGTTACCCGCTGAAGTCCTCGATGAGGTTCGCGAAGCCGCTAGGGACAACCCTGCGCTCGAAGTCGACTTCGTCGCGAAGGGTGGTCACGCCGGCTTTATCACTGGCTCTGTGCCATGGCGTCCGTTTTATTATGCGGAGCACCGGGTTGGGGAGTTCATTGCTCGGCAGTTTGATCTGAATCCGGCGCCTGAATCCTTTGCTAAACAACAGTGAGGAAGACATGACAATTCGAAATCATCCCACGAGGATCTGGGTGACGTTGTCGCTCGCGAGCCTGGCGTGTATCACTACCAAGATGGTTCCGGCGGCCGATTCACATTCCGATCACGCGCCGCCGGCGACTTCAGCGAATGCCACAGCCGCTCGCCAGACGCGAGGACTGCCACCCGATGCTGCGGGAGCGCTAGCTCGTCTCAGCAGCTCACCCAGACACGGAGAATGGGTGACTATTCGCACCGGAGGCGGAGATAGCCTGCGAACATGGGTCGTTTACCCGGAGCGGAGCACGAAAGCCCCCGTTGTCCTGGTTGTCCACGAGATCTTTGGATTGTCCTCGTGGGTCCGGAGCATAGCTGACCAACTCGCCGCCGACGGCTTCATCGCCATCGCGCCGGATCTGCTCACCATGAAGAACCTTCCGGACGTGTCTGACAGTGTCCTCGCCCCTCTCGCGGTCGCGGCCACGAGGACGCTCAATCCCACATGGGTTCAGCGACAGCTCGATGCCGTCGCGCAGTACGGAATGTCGCTACCCGCCGCGCAGAAAAAGTACGGCATCGTCGGATTCTGCTGGGGTGGGGGAATCTCGTTCGCCCACGCTGTTCATTCGCCTTCTCTCGGTGCGTCCGTGGTCTACTACGGAGTATCACCGCCGACAGCCAGCCTCGACTCAGTGCGTGCTCCCGTCCTTGGCCTGTATGGCGGAAGTGATGCCCGGGTAGACGCCACTATCACGCCTGCAGACTCGGCTCTTCGCGCCCTTGGCAGGACATACGGCCACATCATTTACCCGGGTGCCGGACACGGATTTCTGCGACAACAAACCGGGATGGATGGTGCCAACCTGGCCGCCGCACGAGCGGCATGGCCGGCGACGGTAGCGTGGTTCAGAAAATATCTGGAATCATGATCACGGCTGAGATCAGCTTCAATCCGGATACCCCCTCGAGCGAGTGACGATCCTACGAGTAGTTTTTCTCACGTCGTTCATCGGTGGGTTGTTGCTGGCAGTATTCGCCATGCTGCACGGAGTGGAGCACGCGCGGAGAAACCGCTCGAAGGCGCCTTCTCCGTTCTTCAATCTGCCGGCGATAGCTGCGTTCGCCGTAGGCCTCGGAGCGGCTGGCTATCCCCTCGTCTCACGCACTCGACTACCCTCCTGGGCCATCCTGCTGATCGCTATCGCGAGCGGTGGCCTAGCCATCAGCGGAATGATCACGCTGCTCGCACGATGGGCACTACGCGATGCAGCTCCTCTTTCCGAGCAGAGCGATGAGATCCAGGGCCAGCTCGCAGTGGTCTCGCAGCAGATTGCGTCCGGCGGTGCTGGTGAAATCACCTACGAGTATATGGGCCGGCAACTCCGCATTCCCGCCCGCGCGCTGAGCGAGAGACAACTATCGGTTGGTGCGGAGGTCGTTATCGACAGGATCGAGAACGGCACTGCCTTCGTCGAGGAGTGGTCCGTCGTCGAACAGCGCCTCTAAATTCGCCCGGTCTTCACACCCCCGAGCATAGAGCTTGAGCCACTCCGGCCAGTTTCCCGTCAGCTCGAAGAAGTCGTCGAAGTAAACAAGACCGCTTTGTTCGAGATCGTCGATCAACTCCGGTAGCATGTCGTCGGACGGGAGCGGGCCCAATACGACCAAGCCCTCCTCAACCCGAAATTCGTCGGCGGTAAGATTATACCGCTCGTCGATTGCGCTACGCGTTATTCCGTTGCGCTCGAACGCGCTCTGACGGATGAGGATGACTGCGTTACCGTGAGCAAGCTCCAGCGCCATGATTTATGTTCGATTAGAGACTAACTGCGTTGGGTTTGTCGCGACGCTTATCTTTAATGTATGCCCCAGTCGAAGGATTTCGAGGCCGAGTTCGATGTAGTTGTCATCGGAGCCGGTCACGCCGGAACCGAGGCCGCAGTCGCGGCAGCTCGCCTGGGTTCTCGGGTAGGGCTCATCACTAGTGCGCTCGAGACCATCGGCCAGATGTCGTGCAACCCGGCGATCGGTGGAATTGCGAAAGGAACCGTCGTTCGCGAGGTGGACGCGCTCGGCGGAATAATGGGAAGAGCCACGGATCTCGCGATGCTCCAGTTCCGCATGCTCAACCGGAGCAAGGGTCCAGCAGTATGGGCGCCACGCGCTCAGTGTGATCGCGGGCTCTACCGACGCGCAGTAAGGTCCCTCCTCGAAGAGCATAAAACCCTGCACACTGTGCAGGGAACCGTCGCCCGCCTTTTGCTTGCCCCCGACGGGCGAAGTGTACTCGGCGTGGAGACACTCGAAGGAAGGCGCTTTGGCGCGCGAGCCGTCGTCGTCACTACGGGTACTTTTCTTCGCGGACGAATCCACATCGGCACTGAAACCCGTCTCTCGGGCGGTCGCGCTGGTGAAAGCGCAACTACGCATCTTGCCGAACAACTGGAGCAGGCAGGACTAACGGTTGCCCGGTTCAAGACCGGAACTCCGCCGCGTATCGACGGACGCTCTGTCGATTTCTCCCAGTTGGAGCGCCAGGAAAGCGAGATTGAGCAGTTCGACTACTCGTGGTCTCATTTCTGGCGCTCGAAGCGTCGCAATGGAGCCGACACGAGACATCCCACACAAATGCCGTGCTGGATCACTTACCTCGAAGCGGAAGGCAAGCAGATAATCAAGGAGAACATCGCCAAATCAGCAATGTACGGGGGTGCAATCTCTTCGCGTGGCCCTCGATACTGCCCATCGGTTGAAGACAAAATTGTAAAGTTTCCCGACGCGGAGCGACATCAGATCTTTCTCGAGCCGGAGGGACACGACACTTCCGAACTCTACGTGAACGGTCTGTCGACTTCTCTTCCCGCGCCGGTGCAGCTCGAAATTCTGCGATCCATCCGCGGACTCTCGAACGTAGCCATGAACCGCGCGGGCTACGCGATCGAATACGATTACTATCCCCCGATCCAGCTCGATCCCTCGCTTCAGGTGAAGGCGATACGCCGACTCTACTTCGCCGGGCAGATCAACGGCACCACAGGGTACGAGGAGGCTGCCGGGCAGGGACTTGTTGCCGGATTGAACGCAGCGCTTTCGACACAGGATCGCAAGCCACTCGTACTCGGCAGAGAGACTTCGTATGTAGGAGTTCTTGTTGACGATCTGGTCACACGAGGCGTCGACGAACCATATCGGCTATTCACTTCGCGATCCGAGTTCAGGCTAACGGTCCGTCAGGACAACGCGCTGCGACGCTTGGGTAAAATCGGGCTCGGGCTTGAACTTTATTCCGCCCACGAGCAGGAAGCTATCAGCACGAGACTAGGTCATGAGGACTCGGCGCTGCGACTCGCCGAGACAACGAGTATACAGCCGAAGGAAGCCGCGCCAATTTTGTCGGCCGCTGGAAGCTCTGATCTTTTGCAGCCCGTAAGAATTGTCGAAGTCGCGCGCCGTCAGGAAGTTTCGCTTCGGGCCTTGCTCGATGCAGTAGGGCAGGGCGCCGATCTCGACGACGAGGCGATCGTTACTGCAGATCTGGAGATCAAGTACGCCGGCTACTTCGAGCGGGAGAGAGCACAAGCCGATCGTATGCGTCGCATGGGCGATTTCTCTCTCGACGGTGATCTCGATTACAGTGGGATGCAGTCGCTATCGATGGAAGCGAGGCAAAAGCTCTCGAACCTAAAACCGCGGTCGCTCGCTCAGGCTTCGCGAATTCCTGGTGTGAGCCCCAGTGATCTGCAGAACCTCGTCATCGAGGTAGAGCGCCGTCGACGCCTTGCTGCGACGCGATAGCTTCGCGCCGAGTCGGGTTCCATTGTATCAGCAGCACTGCGGCAGCGATGAGAATGCCGCCTACAAGCGTGGTGATGGTCAGCTGATTTCCTAGTACCGCCACGCCCAGCATCGCGGTAAAGAAAGGCTCGACCGTCGCGATTATCGCGGTTCTCACCGGTCCAAGAACCGAAAGACCTTTTATCAGAGTGGAAAACGCAATCACTGTCGATACCAATGCGAGCACTACAATGTTCGACCACACCGACACCGCTGTAGGTAAGTAGAGCTCGCGCGCAAGAAGTGCGGCGATGACGAACGTGACCGCCGCTCCAGCAACCAGTAGAAAAGTCGAAACTAAGGCTGGTATTCCTTGCTGGAGGTGCTCGAGAGATGGGAGGTATGCCGAGTACAGTAGCGCGGAACCGAGCGCGAGTATTACTCCAACGGGATTCAGCTTGTCGGTGGAGGGTGCCCCCACCATTACCGCGACACCGACCAGTGCCAGAGTCAGTGCGATTGTCCGAATTGACGTAAGTCTTTCAGTTCGTCTCATCGCCGCGAGCAATGCGACCCACGCTGGATAGGTATAGAAGAGGAATGCGAGCGGACCAACGGGTATGTATTCGAGGGCGTGCAGGCTGAGGTACGTGATCAGTGCCTGCCCGAATCCGCCGATCAACAGAAGCTGCACGAGACGGCTCCTCGGGACTGATCCGAGCTGCTTGACGCCAGTGACCGCGAGGAGCAGGGCCGCACCAAGCACGTAACGCCACGCCATCGCAGTGAGAAGCGGAACTCCAGCGCTCTTAACCAGAACAGTGAGCACCGAGATCGATCCAAAGCTCAGCGCGGACACCACAATCAGCAGTGTCGCGCGACCGATTGAGATGTTCGAGGTTTCCATCGCGGGAATGTAGCGTTGGCCAACAATCGTGGCCATTTTTCCGATGCAGCTCCCTAACGAAGGCATCTTCAGGACAGATCTCGCGTGCCGTCACCGACATTCACCGAACAGCCCGTTCCGGTTCCAAAGAGCTCGGAGGAAGAGTTCAAGGATCTCGGCTTCGGAACCGAGGTCGCGAGAGGCGCACGGCAGCGGTTATTGAATCGTGACGGAACGTTCAATGTAGTTCGCGAAGGGCTCAATCCATTTTCCGCACTCAGCCTTTACCACTGGCTGCTCACCATATCGTGGCTGAAGTTTCTCGGCTTTATCACGGTATCGTACGTCGCGGTCAACGCATTGTTCGCGCTTGCGTTCCTGCTCTGTGGGCCGGGCGCACTGCAGTCTACCGTCGGAAGTTTTGCTGATCAGCCTTTTTATCGGGCGTTCTTCTTCAGCGTCTACACTTTCGCGACCATCGGATACGGGAACATCATCCCTGTTGGACTCGCTGCCAACACTTTCGTTGGAATAGAGGCGCTGGTCTACATCATCGGCATTGCGCTGGCGACAGGCGTCATCTTTAGCAGATTCTCCCGCCCGTCTGCACGAATTGTTTACAGCCGCAATGCGATTGTCGCTCCTTATCGCGGCAAGACGGCGCTTGAGTTCAGAATCGCGAATGGGAGAAGCAGTCAGCTGATCGAAGTTCAGATCCAGGTTATTCTCACCAAGCTCGAACTGGTCGACGGAATCAGCGTTCGCAAGTTCTACGACCTGGATCTGGAGCGGCACCGCGTTGTTTTCTTTACGCTCAGCTGGACGGTCGTGCATCCGATAGATCAGAACAGCCCGATGTGGGGTCTTGCGAGGAAGGATCTTCTCGACGCCGACGCGGAGGTCCTGATTCTTCTCACTGGGACCGATGAGGCGCTTTCGCAAACCGTGCACTCACGATCCTCATACAAGGTGGACGAAATTGTATGGGGCGCAAAATTCGCGAATATGTTCCTGCGGACTGAAGCAGCTGGAATCATCGGCATGAATCTGAGCAGGATTCACGACATCGAGATTGTCTATTCCTGACGCCTCGTGTGCAATGCTCATGAAATCTGACGTCTTACCTGTGCCTGTACCCACTTCCACACCGAGAAGCAAATGAAATACTTGAAACAACTCCTCGTCTTAAGCGTCTCCTTAGCGCCATTAACCGTACAGAGTCAAGACAGCCGAGCGCCAAATGACCCGATCCCCCAAATAAGTGTCACTGGAAGAGGAGAGATTAAGGTCTCGCCGGACCGCGCTACAATACAGATCAGTGTGCAAACCCGTGCTGCGACCGCAGCGGCCGCAGCGGCTGAGAACGCCACCAAGCAGCAGTCGGTGATGACGGCACTGCGAGCTCTCGGTCTTGGAAACGACCAGCTTTCAACGATCAACTACAACGTCTATCCGGAACAACGTTACGAGCAAGGCAAGGAACCCGTGATCGTTGCCTATAATGTCACCAACACCATCCTGGTCGATGTTAGAAAGCTGAATCAGGTAGGTCCGGTTATCGACGTTGCGCTGGCGCACGGGGCGAACATGATCACCTCTCTTCAATTCTATGCCTCCAATACAGAGGTCGCTCGGCGAAGCGCGATCGGTATAGCGATCGAAAAGGCACGCGCTGATGCGGAAGCCGCCGCGCGTGCAGCACGTGGATCTCTCGGGACGCTCCTCGGAATTGATATCGTAGGCTACTCCCCGCCACCCCCGCGACCAATGATGGTGAAGCAAATGGCGGGTGGCGCCGCACAAGTGGACACTCCGATCAACCCGGGGGAGGAAACTCTGTCTGTCGAGGTGAATACTCGGTGGCGTTTTCTCCCAGGCCAGTAGCCTATTTCCACGTGGAACCCTATTTCTAATGTTCCACGTGGAAACCAACTGAACGGGTTGGTAGATTACGCGCCATGCCCTCTACTGTGAATTCGTGGCGCGAATAATCGCAATTGCAAATCAGAAGGGTGGAGTCGGAAAAACGACGACCGCAGTTAACCTCGCGGCGAGCCTCGCTGCCGCCGAGCAACGTACGCTCCTCGTCGACGCTGATCCGCAAGGGAATGCCACCAGCGGGGTCGGCCTTCAAAAAGAAAACGTACCGCTCACCCTGTACGACGTCCTCGTCGGAAACTCCGACCTTGGTTCCGCTCGTCAAACCAGCGTCCAGTTTCAGAAACTGGACGTCATTGGCGCGACCCCCGACTTGGCTGCGGCAGAAGTGGAGCTCATTGACAAGTCTGACCGTGAGCACGTCATGAAGCACTCCATCGAGTCGCTTCGCCCCGAGTACAAATACATAATCATCGACTGCCCCCCGTCGCTGGGCCTGATTACGATCAACATGCTGGCCGCGGCCGACGCGCTACTTATTCCTGTGCAGTGCGAGTACTACGCATTAGAGGGTTTATCTCAGCTCTTGAACACTGTTCACAAAGTTCAGCATAGCGCCAATGAAAAGCTCGGCATCGACGGGGTGTTGTTGACCATGTACGACTCTAGGTTGAACCTCTCAAGACAGGTTGCTGATGATGCTCGCGAATACTTTGGACCGAAAGTGTTCAACAGTGTGGTACCAAGAAACGTCCGACTAGCAGAAGCACCGAGCTTCGGCAAACCGATCATTCTCTACGATGCGGCCTCGGTGGGCGCGCAGGCCTACATGAATGTCGCTAAAGAATTGATGGAGCGAACCGAGCAAGGAGAGAACGGTGGCCACTGAGAAAACGCCGAGGCGATTGGGTAGGGGACTTGAGGCACTCCTCGGTACAGCTGGGGGCCTGGCCTCGACCGATGAGGGCGCGCTCAAATTGATTCCTATCGCACAGGTGGCTCGAAATCCATTTCAGCCACGAACAGAGTTCAACGCCGAAGATCTCATCGAGCTACAGGAAAGTCTGAAGGCGAGCGGTCTGCTCCAGCCAATTACCGTCCGCCGCCGACCTGGCAAAGACGGATTTGAGCTCATCGCTGGCGAACGGCGCCTTCGCGCAGCCACAAAACTTGGTTGGAAAGAGATCCCGGCAATCATACGGGAGATTGACGATAAGACTCTCCTCACTCTTGCACTTGTCGAGAATCTTCAACGGACAGATCTCAACCCAATTGAAGAAGGAGAAGGTTATCATAGGCTTTCCCAAGACTTCGGGCTGACGCAGCAACAGATTGCGGAGACGGTCGGAAAGGATAGAACGACGATCGCCAACATGCTTCGAGTACTGCAGCTGCCGGAGTCCGCGCGACGGCTCCTCCAGGATGGGAAGCTGTCGATGGGGCACGCGAAGGTGCTGCTGGGCCTGGATGATTCGGACAAGATCATAAGCCTGGCGAACGAAATTGTGCGAGAGGGGCTCACAGTCAGAGAGCTCGAACAAAGGCTACGCCAGGTTGATGGCGCCTCAAGGAAAGGGAAGACCGGCCGGCCAAGATCAGCTGACCGTCAATCCCCTGAGATTCGCCTAATTCAGGACAGGCTCAGGCGGTTCCTGCAGACGGATGCAACACTCACTGTCGGACCGCATAACCGGGGCACCCTTACTCTTCATTTCTATTCAGCCGACGACCTCGAGCGGCTGCTCGATGTCATGCGCGTACCCAACTAATCAACAAGGTTGTCAACCTGAGCTATAACTACTTGTGTTTCAACGAGTTAGCTCACAACCATCGGGCTGAGCAAGGGGTTTCTCCACACAAATCTGTCACGATATGACGATATCTCTGGGGGACCTCGCGCGCTACACGGACACCCTTCTTGGGGCCCAAAACAGCGCAGATTACCCCAACGCTGTCAACGGCGTTCAGCTATACAATCAGGCACCCATCAGGAGGATCGCAGCAGCGGTCGATCTCTCCACGCGGGCAGTGCAGGGTGCGGTCGCGAGTGGTGCAAACCTTCTTGTTGTCCACCACGGCATGTTTTGGGGTGGACTCGAGCCCATTATTGGCTCCCACTATAAGCGCATCCGAATGCTCATCGAAGCCGACATTGCGGTTTATGCTTCTCACCTTCCGCTCGACCGCCATCCGACGCTCGGCAACAATGCCCTCCTTGCAAAGGAGCTTGGCCTCAAGCCCAGTGCGCCCTTTGCCCGTTTCGAAGACACTTTCATCGGATTATGCGGAGAAAGCGATATTGAAACTGCAGCGCTCCTTGCATCCGCCCGGGGATTTGCGCGAACACACGGAGGACATGTTTGCACCTCCGTGCTGCAGACCGGCCGACAAACACGGAAATGGGCAATCTGCACAGGAGCGGGAGCAACTGCAGATACGCTACGAGAGGCCAGCGCGCTGGGAGTAGATACACTCATTGTTGGAGAAGGACCGCACTGGACAGCGATTTACGCGGAAGAAAATGATCTCGTGATCATTTACGCCGGACATTACGCGACGGAAACTCTCGGCGTCTGTGCCTTGGCGCAGCATCTTGGCAATAAGTACGATCTGCTCTGGAATTTTGTGAGTGCGCCCACCGGTCTTTGACAGACCGATATTAGGTCGAAGGTTCAGCAGGTGGTGTAAGCGCTTTTCCAGGTAGGACGCCATTGACCCGGGCCAGTCCGTTCGATCAGTCCAAGCTGGACGCCTTCTTCGGAGTCGACACTGACAACAATTGCTGGACTCTTTGATACTCCTATCCGCACTGCGGTAAGCACCTCTGTCGCTTGCATTGTTTCTTCGGCACCAGCTATCCGGCTGAAGTATCCGACAGCGTATTTCCCTTTCGTTCCGATTGGGCGCTCACCTATAAGCAGGAGATGCTCGATTCGTGGATTGGCTTCCTCATTGAGCGTGCGAACGATATCAGCGATTACTACTTCGACGGAATCCAATCGAAACGTGTAGGCTGACTGTACTCTGAATGGGAGTCTTCGAAACGTCGGGTCCGACGAGACGGGCAGGATCGCCGCAGTTTGGGCCAGTGATGCAGCGAGCATCGCTGAATCCGCGCTTGGCAGCGATCCGATCGAATCGAGTGGCATTGCGCTTACGTTTCCACGCACAAATCCAACACGCCAGCCCGGATGCGCGGATTGCGTCCTGCCAACGGGCCAAGCGCTGCAGTCTCGCGCGGTGTCTGCTCCTATGTTTTGCGGCAAGACTCGGGTGGAATCAACTTTTCCACCCCGGTTGAAAAGCTCGAAGACGAGACCCGAAACTGGTGCAACATCCTGGACTAATTCAATGGTACTATCGGTTGCCTCTGGCAATACTATCGAAACGCTGTCAGAGCTATTCCCCGCCGAGACTAGCATCACCGGCCCGGCCTTCACGTTCCAGTTGGTATTGCTAGTCGGGCCCAGAGAAAACACGCCTGGGAGAGATCTGCCGGCATCGGCGCCGTTCCCCGTCTTATCCCGGCAGGCTAGTGCCATAAGCACCGGAACGAAGATTCTGCTGGGAATAACCAGACGACCTGCCATGGATTAAATCTGCCTGTCGCATCTTCCAGCGTCGAGAGTGCGCAAGACGTGCTACGTCACGATACGTATTTGAGTCGCAGGTCCAGCGGTGTAGAGTTTCTCATGTACGATTTTTTACGGGCGGAGCAAGCGATGCAGTCGACAGCCATAATTGCGGGTGATTCTTCCGTAGCCGGTCCGAATATCACAGCGAGCGGCGATCTCAATCCGCCCGTGGCTCCGCTCCGCGAGCGGTTAAGCTGGGCGCTCTACGATTTTGCCAATACTGTTTTTTCAATGAATATCGCCACGCTGTACTTCTCGGCGTGGCTGGTCAAAGATCTGGGTCATTCCAATACGCTCTATGCTACGGTGAACGGGATAGCATCGGCGCTGGTAGTGGTTTCGATCCCGCTGTTTGGGGCGATTTCCGACGCCACGCAAAGGCGAAAGCCGTGGGTTGTCGGCTTCACGCTTGTTGCGTGCGCCTCCACGATTCTCATTGCCATTCTCGGCCAGATCGGACTGCCTCTCATCGGCGAGGGTGTGAGAGCGGTAACCCAGTTGCCTACATTGCTGCCGCCCGGTATCGCGCTGTTCGCGGTACTTGCAGCATTCACGATCGCCAACTACGCGTATCAGGGGGCGCAACCGTTCTACAACGCAATGTTGCCAGAGCTCGTTCCTGTGAATCACCGCGGCCGTCTTTCGGGACTTGGCTCTGCGTTTGCCTACGCCGGCTCGATAACGGGCGTCTTGTTGACCTTGCCATTTTTCTCCGGGTCGTTGCCAATACTCGGAGCGATTCCCGAGACCATTCTTCGTTTCCTGCGAAGCGTAGTTCCATTCACAGCACATGGTGGACGTGTTTCCACATTCGTTCCGACGGCAATTCTCTTCCTTGTGTTCTCATTGCCGCTGTTCTTCTTCTACCACGATCACAACGCAATAAGTGGAAAAAAGCGCATTCCGTGGCGCAAGGCATTCAGCGATGTCCGTAACACCTTAAGCGAGACAAAGAAATATCCGGGAAGCTTGAGATTCATCCTCACGTCTTTCCTCTATCAGGATGCGATGGGAACGATCATCGCGAACATGGCTCTCTACGCAATTTTCGCGATGGGGTTCGAGGGAGGCTCTGAAGCAACGCTCTTCGTGATACTCACGATTCCAGCAGTGATCGGTAGCTATGGCATCGGCCGATTGGTGGACCGGTTCGGGCCCAAGCGTACGCTGTCATGGGTGCTAATGGGTTGGGTCGTGCTTCTGGTAGCTATGATCGTTGTCCCGACCAGAGGTGCTTTCTGGATCGTAGGTGCGTGCATAGGACTGATCTATGGAGGCGTGTCAACCGCGGAGCGTCCGCTACTATTGAGCCTAGTTCCCGACGTCGAGGCAGGACGTTTTTTCAGTTTAATGGTGCTTTCCTCGAGGGCCGCAGCCGTTGTTGGTCCATTCGTGTGGGCATTCGCCGTCGATGGACTGACGCCTTTGATGGGAACAGGGTTCGCCTATCGCGCCGGAGTTGCAACAGTCGCGATCGGGATGATTCTGGCGCTGCTGATGTTGCGTGGCGTTCCCAACAATTTTACCAGGCCTGTTCGCTCGAGATGATTTACGCTTTGTTGCGGTGGATCACCGGGATAGCGCTACACTGGTTTTACAACGACATCCGCATAGTGGGGGCGGAGACGATTCCAGTGAGCGGTCCCTTGCTGATCGCGGCCAATCATCAGAACGCGTTGGTCGATTCCCTGATCGTAGGATGGCTCGTTCCCCGTCGCATTGCGATGACCGCGAAAGCAACGCTCGCCGACAATCTCCTCATCGCGATCCTCTTCAGAGTGCTGCATGTCGTGCCGCTGCGCCGAGCAAGTGACGAGGTGACGAAGCAAAACGGATTGCCGGTCGATAGATCGCGAAATGCACAAGCCTTCGCGGAGATATTCGAGCTTCTCGAAAGAGACGGAGCACTGTTGATCTTTCCTGAAGGCAAGAGCCACAATGAGGCTGGGCTCGAGCCACTCAAGACGGGATTGGCGCGAGTCGCGCTCCAGGCCCGAGATGAACATGGGATTACGCGTCTCAGGATTCTTCCTCTTGGGCTCGTCTTCGAAGACAAGGCTACGCCGGGTACTGCCGTCTGCGCGCGCGTCGGATCGGTCATCGAGATGGATCTCTGGCGAGGCAGCGATCACACGATCCTCACTCAGGAAATAGCCGAGCGCTTGCGGGCTGTTTCCGAGGATGCCGGATTGCCGCGAAAAGAGTTTGGTCAGGCGAAGGCGAGCAGCAACACTCTGCGCGAAAGAGCTATCGCCCTCGCAGCATGGTGGGGCCGCCTCACCCACCAGTTACCGGTGAGGATCGCTAGAAATATGGCAGTCAAGCACAGCACGGACGCGGGTGAGCCTGCAATGTTCACGATCCTGTTTGGCATCGGGCTGGTGCTTCTTACCTACGTCGTACACCTCACAGTCGTAGGTATGGTCGTTCATTCCGTGCTGTTCGACTGCTTGTACCTCGCCGGGTTGCTGAGCGGCGCATACTGGGCCGCATTTCAGCAGCACCCGCGACGTTATTGAGACGCTAGAGCTTCGTTTCCAGCCAGTTCTTCCCGACTCCGAGATCGACAACCAAAGGGACCGACAGTTCCGCTGCGTGCTCCATCTCGTGCTTGACGAGCTCCTTTACTTGATCTAGCTCGCTCGGAATTACCTCGAAGACCAGCTCGTCATGGACCTGAAGCAGCATTTTGCTCTGCAGCTGCCGGGTCTTCAGCGCATCGTCGATCCTGATCATCGCGATCTTGATCAGGTCGGCAGCAGATCCCTGAATCGGGGAGTTCGCAGCTACTCTTTCGCCAAAAGCGCGGATATTGAAATTCCGTTCGCGCAATTCAGGGATGTATCGACGCCGGCCAAATATCGTCTGCACGTATCCGTGCTCACGGGCAAATGTCACCATGGAGTCGAGATAGTTGCGAACTCCCTTAAAGCGTTCGAAGTAGCGCGTGATGAATGCCTTGGCTTCAGCGTGCTCAATAGCAAGCTGGCGGGACAGAGCGTGCGCTCCCTGGCCGTATATCGTGGCGAAGTTGATCGTCTTGGCCCGACTGCGCATTGTGCTAGTCACTTCCTCCAGAGGAACTTCGAAGATCAGCGCTGCGGTCTGACGATGGATGTCACCACCTGCCTGGAACGCTTCGACAAAAACGGGATCACGAGACAGGTGCGCGAGAAGTCGAAGTTCGATCTGCGAATAATCCGCAGCCAACAGCAGCCAACCCTTCCGCGGGATAAAGCCTCGCCTTATGTCGCGACCAAGCTCACGACGAATTGGAATGTTCTGGAGATTCGGATCATTGGATGAAAGCCTGCCACTGCTGGCGACTGTCTGATTGAACGAGGTGTGCAACCGGCCCGTTCTCGGATTGACGAGTCGAGGCAGCGCATCGAGATAGGTGTTTTCGAGCTTCGACAGCTCCCGGTATTCCATGAGCAGCGTCGGCAACTCATGCCCTGCCTCTGCCAGCTCCGTCAGCACGGCGGCATCGGTCGACGGGCCTGTGCTGGTTCGCTTGATGACAGGAAGATTCAGCTTCCCGAACAGTATATCCCGAAGTTGTGGATTGGAGTTGATGTTAAATTCCACTCCCGCGACTTCGTAGATCTGCTTCTCCACTGCCTCACGCTCTGCCTGGAATCGCTGCTTCAGCGAGGAGAACAACGGCAGGTCGATCGCGATTCCCGTCCATTCCATCTCAGCCAGTACGTCGACAAGAGGCACTTCCACACCATCAAAAAGTCTGGTTAGCTCATAGGTCTCTAGCTGCGGCTCGAATACCCGGCGCAGCCGCAACGCCATGTCGGCGTCCTCACAGGCGTAGTCTCGCGCCGCCGGGACAGGACACTCGTCGAAAGGGATTGCCGTCCGGCCTTTGCCACACAGATCCGTGTACGAGGTCATCGTGTAGTCGAGGAACTCGAGCGCCAGCACATCCAGGCCATGCGAGCGGCGTCCGGGATCGAGTACATAGCTTGCGAGCATGGTGTCGAAGTCCAGCCCCACGAGATTCACTCCGGCACTGCGCAGCATCAACAAATCATACTTGGAGTTCTGCGCGGTCTTTCGGATAATCGGGTCTGCCAGAAGATCTCTGAGCGGTTGCATCTCCGGCGAATCGAGCGGAGGAAGATTGCGAACGCTGGTTGCCGTGTTCTCCCGCAGCATTCTGGCAGCAATGCTCATAGAGTCACTGCTGGCTTTCTTCTTCTTTGCGGTCGTTTCCGCGAATGGTTCGTCGCCTCCTCTAATGAGGCCTCGGTCTTCCGGTGCGTCGGTTGCCGAACGGTCGCCGGCGGCATCGACGAGGAGCTCTCCCTGCCCGCCCTGTGGCAACTTGTGCCGGAGCGGGAAGTAGTACGCTTCGCCCTCCCCGACAGCGATTGCAATCGAAACGAGCGACGAGCGGAGCGGGTCGACCAGCTGCGGACTTTCGGGATCGATCAGAGTCTCCGTACCAATTGCTATCACCTTAGCTTCACGCGCACGGCTAATGGCGTGCTCCATCGCTTCGATGGTATCAGCGGTCACGTAATTGACGTTTTGCCGAGGCTTTTCTTCGACTGGTGCCTGTGCGGCCGAGTCTTTAGCGAGCGAGTGAAATTCCAGCTCGATGAACAGATCCCGCAGCCGATGATGGTCGGGCTGCTTTATCCTGAGCGATTCGAGATCGAAGGGGACCGGTAAATCGTCCCGAATTGTTACTAATTCCTTGGACAACCGGGCATTCTCTGCGTGCTCTAGGAGCGCTTCACGGGGGCGCCTTTTCGTGATCTCCCCTGCGTGCGCCAGTATCGACTCGAGGTGCCCATACTGTTTCACGAGCTCGCTGGCCGTTTTGTCTCCTATGCCTCTGACTCCAGGGATGTTGTCGGATGAGTCACCCACCAGCGCCAGATAATCGGTGACGAATTCAGGGGCGACTCCGAGGCGTTCGTCCCCATTCTCTACACCAACCCAATGTTCCTCCACGTTGGCCGGGCCACCACGGCCTGGGTTGAGAAGCCAGACCCCCGGCTTCACGAGCTGTTGGAAATCCTTATCTCCGGAGACCACCACCACGTTTACGCCGGCGTCGACGCTCTTCGCCACCAGTGTTCCGATGACATCGTCGGCCTCATACCCGGGAAGGGTCATGATCGGAATGCGGTAGGCGTCCAGCATCTCGCATATTCGATCCATTCCACGATCGAAATCCGACTGCAGCTCTTCGGTAAGCTTCTCCCGTGTTGCCTTGTACGCTGGATAGCGCTCGTGGCGAAATGAGAGACCCGAGTCATGCACCCAGCCCAGATATTCCGGCTGATGCTTGGTGATGAGCCTCTGAAGGAAGTTTGCTATCCCCCAGCTTGCTGAAGTGTTCTCCCCCTTGCTCGTGGTAAGAGGTCGCGAGATCAGAGCAAAAAAGGCACGATAGATGAGGGCATACCCATCGACAAGAAACAGTCGCGGGCTTTCCGGAGCTTTCATGAAGTCAATATAAAACGCCCTCGGTGATGAAAAGCGCGAGGGCGTTTTATATCCGTTTTCGTGTTTGCTCGATTACAGGCTTCAGCGTTGGCGACGAACACTGATCGAGAGGAATTCCGTTTCACTCGGACGAGTCAATCTCCATCGCCCGGTATCCTCATAAAAAACGAGCTGCGAGTTGTACTGACGATACTGCCAGATTTGAAGGCGGGCGGCAGACGTAACCTGCGTCGGTGAGAGCGTTTGATTGATGCTCCGATCGAATACCTCGTCAGGCTCTCCCAGGGCGACGAAAACCATCCCGCGATCGGACAGCCAGCCAGGATTTCGATCCATTCTGAATTGAAGATTGGCCTGTTGAACTCTTCCGAAGTAGGCCTGCAACTCTTCGTTGGTTGGTGTTTCCGGAATTGGGTCGGTTGCACGCAGAAATTCCGCCCACATTGTCGCGCGTTTCTCCAAAGGAGCGCTTCGAAGCGCGTTGAGACGGGACGGAGTTGCAAAGAATCTCAGATAACCGACCATGTCTTCGAATGACATGAGTGGAATGTCTTCACCGAAGCTCACAAAGAGCGGTGCGTCGCTGCTATCCGCACCTCTCGCATCACGGCGACTAAAGAATACCCGAGCGATCCCAACTCCAACGGTTGAAATGGGCACGTTCACGACGCCACTGAAGAGCGCTCCGTTCCGCGCCAGCGTCGCAGAATCACGCCATATCTCGGCACCCTTTTCATTCCGCACCACGAAGTTGACAGGAAGCCGGGTGCCCGGCCCATAACCTTCGACGTAAATCGCTACTGTACTGTCGCGCCCAAATACAGCGCTCGAACGAGGGCTCGCCAGTAATCGGGGAGCGGAGTCCAGCACCGAGCGGCCAATTGCTTCGTAAACAAGGGTCGGAGTGGACAAGCGCCCTACGATCAGAGATGGTACCGTGATCACAGCTTGCTGGGATGCGGCGCGGGATCCGCCAACATCGCGAACCGTCACCGAGAGATCGTATGCACCGGGCGGGATGTGAAAATAATGCTGGAAGATCACACTCTCGTCCGTGCGATTGGTTTCTCTGAACGAGCCGACACGCACTATCTCCATCACATTCACATTTGCTGCTTCAAATCCGTTGCGGACGAGTGTGATTTTAACTTCGTAGGGAGCGCGATATCTGTCGCCTTCCCTCGTAAAGCTGAGGGCGCGATTGGGGATCGAGATACTGGCCAGAACGAGTGTTGTATCGGAAGACGCGCTGGCAAAGAAAGAAAGCCTCCCCACGAATGCGAGCGGGTTAGGCGCAGCCAGCAAGCCAATCTGCCGATAGATATCGCTCACATCTGGGGGTGCACTACCTTCTGCGGGGAGAGCCCGCGGATTGGGTCGGGCATTCCCACTGGATGTTGCCGAGCCGCACGCGAGGGCTGAGCCCAGAAGCAGCAGCTTCGGAAATTGTTTCTTGAAAATCAGCATGAGTGATTAATACCCTATCCGGTTTCGCTAGTTTCTGTTAGTTTCGCGGCGTGTCTCGAGAACAGATGGTCGGCGCTTCCGTAGCTGGCTATAGCGTCAGGAAGGAGGTAGGCGAAGGCGGAACTTCAGCCGTATACCTGGCTGAACACCCGAATCATGGCACCGTCGCTCTCAAAGTGCTACGGGAAAAACTGCGCCAGGATGCGACTGCCGTTACGCGTTTCGTGCGAGAAGCAAAATACGGCGCTCGTGTGAAGCATCCCAACGTCGTCGAGACGATTGAAATAGGACAATCCGAGAGTGGCCTCCATTTCCTCGCCATCGAGTGGGCCGAAGGCGAGATTCTCGATCGTTATGCCAAGCAGTACGCTCCGCTGCCGAGAGATGAGGTGTCGACGATCGTCTCGCAGATAGCTGCCGGTGTCCAGGCAGCTCACGATGCCGGGATCGTGCATCGGGATTTGAAACCCGAAAACGTAATGTACGACGCGAAAACCCGCCTCGTTAAGCTGCTCGACTTCGGCATTGCGACCGACACATCACCTTCCGGCGACGAGCGGCTCACGCGTGCGGGGTTCTTTGTCGGAACTCTCATGTATATCGCCCCGGAAGCGTTATCCGGCGAGATTGTGACCGCGGCTGCTGATCAGTACAGTCTCGCAACAATCGCCTATTACCTCCTCACGCGTTGCCTGCCCTATACCGCCAAGGCGCCGCGTGAGATGTTCACCCAGCTTCTCACGATGCCGCCGATTTCCCTCAAAGATGCCGGAGAGGGCAATTTTGATTTTGCGCCTCAACTTGACGCCGTTGTTATGCGGGCTCTCGCTCGATCCCCGACTGACAGGTACCCGAGCGTAGACGCCTTCGCAAACGCTTTTATAGAGGCTGCTCGTATCCAGCCGGATCAGCCGAAAATTCTTGCCAAGTTCAAAGGACTACTTAGGCGTAGCCGTTAGGTCATCAGGATCAACCGGGAGCCAGAGGGTAAAGGTCGATCCTTTCGCCGGCTCACTCTCGAGCTCGACCATCCCTCCGATGAGGCCCGCAAGTCGTCTCGAGATCGCGAGCCCCAGCCCGGTGCCACGCTCCGCGGAGTTGCCGCGCGGCCCCGCATCAACTTGCTCAAATTCCTCGAAGATTCGGCTTTGGTCCGCCAGATGAATCCCGATTCCGGTATCAATGACCTGTATTCCGATCCATGGATTCGCTGGGTACGGCGCTGGATCCGGCAACGTAGGACCAGCCTTGGAAAGTGAGTCGACGAGGCGCGTACGAATGACAATTCCTCCGTCATTCGTGTATTTCACGGCGTTCCCGAGAAGATTCACGAGAATCTGGCGTAGGTGGGTGGGATCAGTTCTGATTCGCGGCAGAGCCGCGCCCATGACGAGAGACAGGGTGAGTCCCTTCTCACTAACCAGTGATTCTATCTCGCTCGCAACATCTAGAACGAAGGGACGCAGGTCGATTGTTTCCGTATGAATCTCGAGCCGTCCCGCAGCCATCTTCGCCAAATCGAGAACCTGATCGACCAGGTGACGAAGGTGGTTGGCCGAAGCTTCAATGCGCTCGACAGGCTTTACCTGACGTGGAGCGAGCTCGCCGTATACGCCTTCGCGAAGAAGATCCACAAATCCGACAATTGCATTGAGAGGAGTACGAAGCTCATGAGACACGTTTGCGAGGAACTCGCTCTTCATCCGATTCACCCGCAACAATTCCGAGGAGAGCCGCTCCAGTTCCTTGGAGCGCTCCACAAGGCTGCGAGCCTGTCGGCGCTCGTGCCGCAGTACCAGGGCTAAGCCCAGAACGGTAGTGAGCGACACAATCCATCCAATGAGACCTGTCCAAGAATCAAACCCGAGCGGTGAAAGCGAATGCATTGACTCCAATCATAAGAATCCATAACCTCTCGCACCATGACCGACTACTCTGGGTTGATCACACTGCTTGCGGAGCGCTCCGCAAAGCGTGGTCGCTTCAAGCTTGCTTCAGGAAAAGAGTCGGACTTTTACGTTGATGCCCGTTTGACAACTATGAGTCCCGACGGACTGGCGTTGATTGGACCTCTCGCGCTGTCGACACTACGGCAGACTGGTTGGGGAGTCGATGCCATTGGAGGCCTTACACTCGGGGCTGATCCGATTTCTTACGCGATCAGCTACGCGAGTGCTTCCTCAGATCATCCGCTGCGTGCATTTACCGTGCGAAAAGAGCCAAAGGCTCACGGTACGGGAAAGCTTCTCGAAGGTCCGGTCGGAGAGGGAGACCGTGTTGCGATAATCGAGGACGTAATAACTACGGGCAGGTCCGCATTACGCGCGATCGACGCCGTGCGCAACGCGAAAGCATCCGTAGCTGGAGTTCTGGCATTAGTAGACCGTGAAGAGGGAGGACGACAGGCAATCGAAAAGACTGGCGTCAGCGTCGTAAGCCTCGTGAGCGCAAGCCAGATCATCGCTGTCCTCACACGATAGTGTTGTCTCCACGAATCGGTTTGTGTGTTTTCGGTATCCAGCCAGGGTAAGCTGCTGACGGCCGAAATGTGCAGAGTACTTCCACGTAAGGGAGAACGAGCTCCGTTCTGAAGTACTGAAGCATGCCCTGTCCATCGTAAGTAATTCTGAATTTGACCGGCGACATCTTCATAATCGTGCGTACATGTCTACCGAAGCTCTGAGGTGACGAATAGTCCAGGTGATTTGCTACGCGAGCCACCGATAATCCTGGATTCTCGAAGAGACGAGCAGCTCGTATCAATCTGGCGAGTGATAGATACCGCTTGGGAGCCGGCAGCTTTGCCCGGAAGAAACGACTCATCAAAGTACTCGGAAGAATATTCATATGACGCGCGAGCTGGCGCACTGTCGAGATCCTTGGAGATGTATCAAAAAGCAGCTCGAAGAATCTCCAGCAGTCCTTCGATGCTCCAGGTAAGTCCAGACCAATCTGAGTGAGAGCGGAGCGTTGCAAATCCGTTGACCCTTGAGAGGCCAACAGATTTCTGAGTGTTTGCCAGCCTGTCGGCATTCTCGCATCGACGAGAGTTCGAATTCCAAGTTGTCCGAGTGCTAGAGTCGTGTGCGGTGTAGAGTTCTGCGTTTCGGTCAACAGAGCTATAGCAGGAACTCTTGGGAACTCGCGGACCATTGCAGCCACCCGCGCGGAGCTCTGGGAGCCGTATCGCGTGACGGATATCAAAACGAGACCCGCTTTCTGCTCTCTCAGATCAGAAAGAACTTCCTCGAGTGAATCTCGATGAATAGCGTCACATAACCCCTGTGCTGCCGCGTCTACCCTCGATCGCTCGAGCGGGGTGAGAATGGTCGATACGGGAATGCGTGGTGAGCTGCGCTTTGGATCTGAGGGCATGTGATCCTCACGGTTGAGAGTTGGAAAGACCAGACCGTTGAGGAAGCATACAAGGGTGCGTCAGATGCTCGTCACACCCCGATGAGCCTGTAGCGCTTGAATCGCCCTATTCGTCATTTTGGTTATATTTGAGGAGAGCAATCGGTCGGACGATCGCGAATAGGTATCATGTTGATACCAATCCGAGGAAAGTCCGGGCTCTAGTGGACAGGCTGCCAGGTAACACCTGGGCGCGGGTAGCGAGAGTCACCCGTGACGGAAAGTGCCACAGAAAACAGACCGCCATCCTTCGGGAAGGTAAGGGTGAAACGGTGGAGTAAGAGCCCACCGCGCTCGTGGCAACACGAGCGGCACGGCAAACCCCGGCTGGAGCAAGGCCAAATATGCGGCGAGAGAAGTCCACCTCGACCAAGACACCGCGGGTAGGCTGCTAGAGGGCATGGGTGACCATGCTCGTAGAGAAATGATCGTCCGGATTACTCACATAGTCCGACAGGACCCGGCTTATAGACCGGTTGCTTCGCTAATATGACAACCTCCAGTGATATCGCTGGAGGTTGTTTGTTTTCTCCAAAGATCTCAGGCGAGAGTACATGAAGATTTCAAACCGAGGAAGGTGTTGGTATCTCCTTTTCGGATTTGCCGTGGCCTGTAGTGGGAATCGAAGCTTGCCGCCCGGTGTCCCGTCTCCACTGCCGACTTCCCCAGTCTCTCAGCCACCAGTGTCTGTAGCGCCTACCGTGCAAGCATCATCCTTCAGGTACGCATCCGGTGCAGTCAGATACAGGATCTCGAGAAGTGCGGCCATCGAAAGCATTGGTCCCGACTTGCAGACCCATCGGGAAATCTCCACCAACATCACCAATGAGCTACTAACCCTGGAACCTGGGGATCGGGCAACCAACTTCACGGCTCTCATAGACACTTCTGCGACCACAACTCAGGGATCAATTGGCTCAGTTCAGTCTATCCAGCTGCCCATCCAGATCTCCGGCTCACTCACAAACGGCGCTCTGACAATCAGCCCAGAGCCAGCCCGCGGGAAGTGCAGTGCAGTCAACTCGATGCTGATGACAGATCTTCACAATCTGTTGATTGCCTTTCCGGAACAATTGTCGACCGGAGTGAGCTGGAAGGACTCGGCAGATGTTCAGGGTTGTCAGGCTGGCATACCCACGACCGCACATACGACAAGATCGTACGTCGTTTTAGGCAGTGCTTCCTACGAAGGTCGTCCGGTGCTGGTAATTCTCAGGACCGATACGACCCGCGCTAAAGGAGAGGGAGGACTTCAGCAACATCGCGTATCAATCGACGCGGCTGGAACTGGAACTGCGCTCTACTACCTGGACGCTGCAATTGGTCGAGTTGTACGACTGACAGTCGATCAAATTCTCGCTCTCGGCGTAATGGCGTCAGCCACTAGATCTCAGTTCAGGCAGAATTCCAAACAGGAATTCCAGATCGTTCCCTAGTCGACTAGGCGGAGCGGCATCACCAGACACATGTACGAAGCTGGATCCTTCCAGCCTTCTGGTTCTATTGTCGCAGCTCTTTCCGGCGCTTTGAAGGTCATTTTCACTTCATCCGTGGGCATATAGCGCAAAATCTCCAGCAGGTAGCTCGCATTGAAACCGATATCCAGCTGATCTCCCGTATAGCGGATTGGAAGCTCATCCTGAGCTTCACCCAGGTCGGGAGTCTGAACGCTGAATTTCAACATTCCCGAATTGAACGATAGCCGGATTCGATGAGTCTGATCCGAAGCAATTACTGACATCCGTTTCAGAGCACTCGCCAGAGCTAACTTATCGGCGATAGCTACCTTGTCGTTGTCCTTCGGAATGACCTGCTCATAATTCGGATACGGGCCTTCAATCAGGCGCGTGAAAACTGCGGTGAAAGGCGATCGGAATCCAATGTGGTTATCCCCGCGCGCAATCTCGAGTTCCTCCTCAGCAGGAAATAGTCGTCTCACCTGCTCAAGAGCTTTCGGCGGAACAATCAGGTCACTTGCCGGCGCATTTACTGAGTCGATTGGAACATCCATTTTCGCCAATCGATGTCCGTTGGTAGCGACCATCCGCATTTTGTCTGGCCTGAGCTCCCATAACACCCCATTCAAGATTGGCCGGCTTTCTTCAGCAGATACGGCGAACGAGGTGTGAGATATCAATTGCTGCAGATCTCCCGACCGAATCCTCCAGCTCTCGCTAAACCGTACGGACGGGAATGTCGGAAACTCATCTCTCGGAAGACCAAGAAGCTTGAACCGTGAGCGGCCACATTCAATCGTGACCCTTTGCTCTCCGACTGCTCCAATCTTTACCGGAGCCGGCGGCAGCTCTCGAGCAATCTCACTCAACTTTTTTGCGGGAATTGTAACAGCGCCGGGAACGTCAACATCTGCCATTACCTCCGTACTGACCGCAATATCGAGATCAGTTCCGGACAGCTTGATTCCTTTTTCCGTCGTCTCAAGCAGAATGTTCGCCAAAACAGGGAGTGTCGTCTTCGCTGGGATGCTGGCAGCTACTGCTGCGAGCCCCTCCTGAAGCTTTTCGCGAGAGATCGTGAAGCGCATCCCTTTCCCTCTGTGGAATTCGAGTGGTGTACTGGTAGTCTCTATTTAAGAGATTAAAAGTAGTAGCCGTAGTAGAGCAGTGTGGAGCTGTGTCGAGTCGATCTAACTTATGAAAGCAGCATGATTTCCGCTATGCTGGCTAATGTGTGGTAGGATGTTGGTAACGCAAGTTAATCTGAGTTGTCGACATCACTTTCCTGAAGTCAAATCCTTTCCACACGAACAGGTGCTGAGATAAAGGTTTCCAACATTCCACGTAGTCGATTAATGCGTGTTTTGAGATCAGGGTCTTTGCCAATTGATACCTGGACCTTGTCGATACTATGAATAACGGTGGAGTGGTCACGGCCACCAAACGCATTTCCAATTTCGACTAGCTGAGTCGCGAGAAGCTCCCTGGCCAGGTACATCGCAATCTGACGGGGAATAGTGAGAGTCTTTGTTCTCGTCTTGGAACGAAGGCCATCAACGGTTACTCCCCACTCTTTTGCTACTGCCTGCTGGATGGTAAGAATTGTGAGCTTTCCGTTAGGCTCTGCTTCGAGTCCTTCAATTGCCCGAAGCTTATCTCGTAAAGCCTCGCGAGCGACTTCAACAGTAATGTCTTTGTGTTTCAGGGAAGCATAAGCGAGAAGCTTGATTATGGATCCCTCGAGTTCTCTGACATTGGATCGAACATGTTCGGCGATGAAGTGAATCACATCGTCGGGAATCGTCATCTCAAGTCGATCGACATGAGCCTTCTGTTTCAGGATGGCAACGCGATGCTCAAAATCAGGCAGAGTAATGTCAGCCACCATTCCCCACTCGAAGCGGCTCTTTAACCGGTCTTCCAAACCAGGAATCTCAGAAGGTGGACGATCGCTGGTGAGAACGATCTGCCGCCCGCCTTCGTAGAGTGCATTGAACGTGTGAAAGAACTCTTCCTGAGTTGCTTCCTTGCGGCCTTTGAGGAAATGAACGTCATCGATCAGCAACAGGTCCACCTCGCGGTAACGCCGGCGAAAATCAGCAACGGTGCGCTCACCGATGGAGCTTATCAGCTCGTTCATGAATTGCTCGGCCGCAACATAGGTGATACGTGTTTCCGAATTTCTGTCGAGTGTATCGTGTGCAATTGCCTGCATTAGATGGGTCTTCCCGAGCCCGGTATCTCCATAGATAAAGAGTGGATTGTAGACCTTACCGGGGGCTTGGCTTACGGCATGAGCGGCAGCAGCGGCAAGCTCGTTCGATTTGCCGATTACGAAGAGGTCAAACGTGTAACGCTGGCTGAGTGGTGGCGAGCCGGTGCCGTTTTGTGTCAATGCCGGTTTTGGTATCGCGACGGGCGGAGCGACGAAAAAATCCATCTGAGATCGCTTTTTCCGCTCTTCGTTCACCCGGAACACCACGTTCATGGGATATCCGAGGACTATTGGGCAAAAGCTCGACAATAAGCCCGCGTGTTTGGAATCGTTCCAATCCGCAGTGAACTGATCCGGAGCGCCTACAAAGAGTGTGCTGCCTTCGATGGAAAGAGCTTCTGTCGGTTCGAGCCACGCCTGGAAAGTTTGATCCGGGAGTTCTTGACGGGCTCGATCGAGCAGGCGGTTCCAGACTTCGGCGGGACTCAGCGACATGACGCGCCACGCTAGCCGTTTTATGTGGAAAAGTCAAACCAATGAGAAGCGAACTCCTTTACGTGACTTGACCTATCTTCAATGCTGGAATAGTTTTACCGGCTCTCAACAGCATCTTATTGGTTTCTGGAGTATCGTAATGGGCAAGCCTACATATCGTCCCCGCAACAAGCGTCGTATCCGCACACACGGCTTCAGGTTGCGCATGGCTACTAGATGGGGACGCGAAGTTCTAAGCCGCCGCCGGAAGAAAGGACGTAAACGGCTTACCGTCCAGTTACCCTCCAAATACGCTGGCATATAAAGAGTCTCGGCTTTCCTCGCAACCGGCGGCTGACGAGAGAAGCGGACCTGGAGTTGGTACGACGCGCAGGGAAGCGAATGCAAACCGAGTGTCTCGAGGCTCGGGTCTCTGCTTCCCTGTTGCCTCATCCGCGAGTGGGGGTCGTTGTTCCGAAACATGGGCGAAACATCGTCGATCGGAACCGCGCTAAAAGACGTTTAAGAGAACTTGCGCGGCTTCGGCTGTTGCCTGTAATCGGGCGCGTAGACCTCCTAATACGAGCCAAGCCCGAGGCATACCGCTCCACCTTTGATGCCCTCGCCGCGCAAGTGGATACCATCGCCAGCTGGGTAGCTGGAATCGCAGCACACTGATCATGCGGTCGGTTTTTGTTCTTCTGATTCGCGGTTACCAGCTGGCAATCTCACCACTCTTTCCAGCCAGTTGCCGTTACTATCCAACGTGCTCGGCCTATGCGCTTGAAGCCTTCGAGCGACACGGGGTGATCAAAGGAATCCGACTTACAACTGGTCGGATTCTTCGGTGTCATCCCTTTCGGCCGGGCGGCTACGATCCGGTTCCCTGAATGGATAAGCGCTTCTTCCTCGCTCTGTTTCTTTCGCTCATAGTAATCGCAGTTTCGCAGCTGCTATTTCCAGCGCCAAAGACAACCACAAGCTCTCGTATATCGCCTGCTGGAGATTCGAGCTCTCGAATGAAGAACACCGGGGTGCCAGCGGCCGCGTCATCCTCGTTGCCGAATGCGGCTCCGACGCCTGCTCCACTGGTGACTCGTGCAAGCCCCACGTCAACGCGAACAGCCGATCAGGCAGTGGAAACAACGACTGTCAACACAGTCAAGGCTACTTACAGGTTCACTAACGTTGGTGCCGCACCAGTCTCGATCACAATGCGCGACTATGTGAACCGCTCTGGCGGGGGAGGTCTGGTAGATCTCGCAGTAGAAAGCTCTCCGCTGCTCGGGTACAGGCTTGTAGCGCCAGGCGACACCATCGATCTATCGAGGATTTCCTTCGTTCTTTCGAGGGCGAGGACTGCAGGAGGAGAAGAAGCGCTTACCTACGACGCCCAGGTAAAGAACGACACGGTGTCCATCACGTACGCAATTTCCCAAGATACGGCGGCAAGTTATTCCATTGGGGTCAACGGACGCATAAAGGGGCCTTCTGGAGAGGCTTACCTTCTCATTGATCTGCCCAGGACACTCAAGCCCGCTGAAGCAGACACGACCGCAGATTATCGAACTCTCGCCTATAGCTTCAAACCCGAGAAGGACCATGCACGGAGTGTACTGTTTGGAAATCTGGAGCCCGGAGAAAAAACTCTAGAGCCCGGTCCCCTTAGCTGGGCCGCCGTTAAGAGCAAATACTTTGTATTTGGAATTCTTGCGCCTCCAAACGGCACGCTCTTCAGTGAGGTCACTCTTGGTGGTGGTCCGCGTACATCGAAGGTTGCCACAAATGCTACGGCAACCGTGGTAGAAGCGATCAAGAACAAGAGCTTCGCGTTCCAGATTTATGCTGGGCCGCAGGAATCACAGCGGCTGGCACGAATGGGGCAGGACTTCGACCACGTGAACCCATATGGATGGCGCTTCCTTCAGGGCGTCGTGCATCCGATCGCATCAAAAGTGATTCAGGCACTCCTTTGGATGCATAACCGGCTGAACCTCAGCTACGGCTGGGTGTTAGTGATTCTTGGAATCTTGGTTCGGTTTGCGCTCTGGCCCCTCAACCAGAGCACGATGCGCTCGAGTCTCAAGATGCAGGAACTGCAGCCAAAACTGGCCGCGGCGCAGAAGAAGTACCCGGATCCGGTGCAGCAGCGTGAGGCGATAATGAAGGTCTATCACGATGCGGGAGTCAGCCCTTTTGCGGGACTGACCGGATGTCTGCCGGCGCTCCTGCCCATGCCGATTCTATTTGCGCTCTTTTTCGTTTTTCAGAACACTATCGAATTCCGCGGCGTGCCCTTCATGTGGCTGCACGACATATCGATCAAGGATCCACTTTATATCCTACCGCTGTTGATGGGCGCATCGATGTACCTGTTGTCCTGGATTGGAATGCGTAATGCTCCTCCCAATCCGCAGGCAAAGATGATGGGCTACATGTTCCCAGTAATGATGACTGTCGTGCTTCTCAACATGGCTTCAGGCCTCAATCTGTACTACACGGCCCAGAATATTGCGGCCCTTCCGCAGCAATGGCTTCTGGCTCGGGAACGAGCGAAGGCGCGTCCAAAAGGATAAAGAAACGATGCTGCGTGTCACGTACATTGGTCACGCAACGCTACTAATTGAGGTTGGAGGGAAGCGACTTCTCACTGACCCCAATTTCGATCCCGCACTCGGTAAATTTCTTCCGCGGGTGAGCGCGCCTGGAATCGCGCTCGACGCCCTGCCAAAGCTCGACGCGATACTGCTTACGCACGCGCACGCAGATCACCTCTCGTTCGATTCTCTCGACGCGCTACCTGACGACATCCCGCTGTTCGCTCCACCGTCCATAGCGAAGTGGCTTGGGAAGCAGGGGTACCGTCATGCTGTAGGAGTCGCGCCTGGCGAGGCTGCCGAGCTGGAAGGCGTGACCATTCGTGCTGCCGCAGCAACCCACAAGGGAAATCGCTACGGAATCGACAGGTGGCGCAGCGCGACCAATATGTATCTGATAGATACTAATAAAACGTCGTGTTTTTTTGCCGGCGACACAGCGCTCACCACCGATACCACACGTCTCGTCGAGAATCATCTGGCCGTCAATGGCCGAAATCTCGATGTCGCCCTGCTTCCTATCGGGCACGCGCCCTGGTGGAAGCCCGGATTTCGAAAGGGACACCTCACCAGCTCCGACGCTCTCGCCCTGTTCGAGCTGCTTAAGGCGAAGTACTTCATCCCTTATCACTGGGGGACGTTCAATCACGTAACGTCCACTGCGTTTGATGCGATAGACCGGTTGCGCGCAACACTTCAGGGCCATGCGCTTCATCCCTCGGTGAAGATTCTGGAGCCAGGCACGAGCTTCGTGCTGCCAACCACAGCTTCGTGAAGCCGGTTGCCCCAACCGGTATTGCGCAGCTCGATGATACGATCGTTGCTGTGGCGACTCCACATGGAATGGGTGCACTGGCACTCGTCAGGCTCTGCGGTCCAGCCGCATATGCGATCGCCCGGGAACACGTGCAGCCCTGGCCGTCCGAACCTCGCACAGCTCAGTTGGGCACAGTTCACAATCTGGGCGATGTGCTCGATCGGTCACTCGTCACGCTGTTTCCAGCACCCAACTCGTTCACCGGCGATGACATCGTCGAGATCTCGACACATGGCGGATACCTGGTGCCCGCCTCAATAATCGCTGCGCTGATTTCCTCGGGTGCGCGACAAGCACTTCCCGGAGAGTTCACCCGGCGCGCGGTGTTGAATGGAAAACTCGACATTCTGCAGGCTGAGGCCATAGGTGATCTCATCGAAGCCCGGTCCCAGGCAATGCAACACGCAGCTCTAAGCCAGCTTGATGGCGGACTTTCCCGCCGTCTGCTGCAGTTGCGGGAAGATCTGGTCGGCCTTGAGTCATTGATTGCCTACGACATTGATTTTCCCGAAGAGGACGATGGTCCTGTTCCGCGCGATAAAATCGAAAGCGCCATCGCAACAATGGTCGCCTCACTGGAAGCACTCCTAGCCACAGCTCCTGCGGGCGAGCTGATTCGGGAAGGAGCCGTAGTAGTGATCGCGGGACCGCCAAATGCCGGAAAATCCTCCCTTTTTAATTCCCTTCTGGGGAGATCCCGAGCCATCGTCACTGAGATTCCCGGTACTACGCGCGATGCTCTGGAAGCAGTCGTCGACAGTGGGAAGTGGCCACTGCGGCTCGTCGACACCGCCGGACTGCGGGACACAACTGATCCGATCGAGCTTCTGGGAATAGAAGTAAGTGAGCGGTATCTCGCGGGCGCCGCTGTGGTCCTTGCATGCGCAGAAAATTCCGAAGGCCTCGATCAAACGACTGACTCCGTAAGTCGCAAGTCGAGCGCACCGATAATAGCTGTGCGGACCAAAGCCGACCTGGCGCTACGCAGAGACGATTTGGACCGCGACCGGGTGGTTCGAGTCAGCGCCCATACGGGCCAGGGTCTCCAGAGCTTGCTGGACGCGATCAACAATGCAATTGCTTCGAAATATGGAGAAGCTGCGCCCGACCTCCCATTGCTCATCAGGGCACGCCACCAGCAGGCACTGACCACCGCCCTCGTGGAAATCAGACAGTTTCAGCAAGCCTGGCGCGAGGAAAAGCTGCCTGCGCCAGTCGCGTCCGTCCACCTACGCGCTGCTGTCTACGTACTTGAGGAGCTAATTGGGGCCGTCGACGTTGAAGACGTTCTCGATCGGGTATTCAGCTCGTTCTGCGTGGGGAAGTAGCTCAGGCAGAAGCGGCGGCAGAGCTCGAGATTGAAATGATCTCGCTCGCGCTCGCACGAATGGCCCACGAGAGCCCGCGTGCATTCACTGCTGACTCGACCATTTTAGCGCCCAGAAAATAGCCGCTTCTCTCGGGAAAAACGTGCCGGTCAACCGTACGGGCGTCATCGCTCATTCCACCGGAGAGGTATCGAAGTCTCAAACCCAGACCTGCCCGGTCAAGGTCCGCATTGAGCGACTTCGTCATCAACGGCTCGAGCTCACGAACGCTCGCGTACTCACGTCGGGTGTATCCGTAATACTCCCAGGCTGCGTGTCCGGGACTGATGATCCGTGAGGCATGAGTGGCCAATCCTTCATTGATCATGAGCTCGCGGAGCGTTGCGCGTCGCCCCGTTTCCCAATAGGAGTAATGGCCACCGGCGTCTTCGACGAGTTGTTTCAGCTCGCTGCGGCTGGTCGGCGATGCGTAACGAACGGTGTGAGCGATCTCGTGGGCCAACCAGAGGGGAATCAGCTCCGGATCGAGTCCCAATCCCTGAGTCTCGGGATTGGTGACGCTGGTGAAGTGCTCGAGGCAGACGAAAGCGATTCCCTTGCCGTCGACAACGAGCTCTCCGGCGTTAGCGGCACCGACGCCGACCATCAGCACCACATCGATATCGATATCGATATCCAGCAAAGCCCTGCACTGCTCTTCCGTATTTCTGGCCAGAGAGACGATATCGATTCTCTCAAGCATGGTGCGAAGATCTACCCGGCTCGCAAGTGCGGCAGAGCGAACGACTTCCATAAAATGAGGACCCGCCGGGTCGAGGACGTAGTTGTGCCAGTAGGCTTCCAGAAAGCGGCGGTGATTTTCGAAGTAGCGGAGATAGGCGGCGACACGGTCGGTACTGTTGTGAACTGCGAAGAAGTCAGGCAGTAGGTTGATGAGCATCAACGACCAGTTCGCGGGGTGGGAATCCTTTCGCGGTTTTTGCGATGCGAGAAGATACAATCCACTGAAAGTCTCAACAAGCCCGATGTCTCCAAACAAAATTCTAAATCATGGCACAGATATTCCTTCTCTCTTCCTGAGAGCGAGAGGAGGAGCAGCTAATGACAACGCTGCGTCAGATTGAGCTTCGTTGTCCCGTGTGTGATAACGAGTTCAAGTCTCAGAGTGTGGTTTCGACGAATGCGTTCGGCGGTAAACGGACCGATTTTCATGAGCGAGCCGCCGGCACTCAGCCGCTTGCCTATCTCATCCACATGTGTAGCGAGTGTGGCTACTCAGGCGGAGAAGCAGATTTCACGGCACCGACGGAAGTCAGCCCTATCCTGAAACAACAGGTGCTGAAGGAGCTCGCGCCTCTACACCAGTCGCCCATATGTGGCTCTGAGAAGTACGAAGCCGCCGCTAAGGTCGCACAGTGGCAGGGTACGGAGGCTCGTCACGTTGCTGACCTTCTTTTGCGTGCGGCCTGGTGCTGTGTCGATGAGGGAGATGTGGAAGCCGAGAGATACTTTCGCCGGCACGCTGTCTGGAAGTTCGAAGAGGCGCTAGGTGCCTACGACGGTGTTCCGCGGGATGAGCGTGCGATCCTCACATATCTCGTGGGAGAGCTGTGGAGACGGATCGGGAACACCAAGAAAGCGACCAAATGGTTCGAGTCGGTTTCCAGCGAGGTCATTGATCCGCAGAATCAGCAGTGGGTCATGGATGCGGCCGAGCAGCAACGGCTGAACCCGAGAGAGTGGTTCGGCTAGACGACTATTTCGTCCCGAACAGTCGGTCTCCCGCATCGCCTAGACCGGGCAGAATGTAGCCCTGGCTATTGAGCTCGCGATCAAGCGCGGCGCAGTAAATCTGAACATCGGGGTGAGCCTCGCTGAGACGCCGCACACCTTCGGGAGCAGCCACCAGACAAAGGAACCGGATCCGGTTGGCGCCGGCTCTCTTGAGAGACGCAACCGCCGCGGCCGCGCTCCCTCCGGTGGCGAGCATCGGATCAAGCAGGAAAAAATCCCGCTCAGCGGTATCTCCAGGAACCTTGAAGTAGTAATCCACGGGCTGCAGGGTGTCATGATCGCGGTAGAGCCCAATGTGGCCCACCCGTGCCGATGGAACGAGACGGAGAATGCCTTCAACCATGCCAAGACCAGCTCGGAGAATGGGAACCAGCGTCAGCTTCTTTCCACTGATATGCCAGCCCGAAGTTCTCTCGAGGGGGCCGTCCACCTGTCTGGGCTCGAGCGTCAGTTCGCTTGTTGCCTCGTAGGCCATAAGCATGGCGATCTCGTCCACCAGCTCCTTGAAATGCTTCGTCTGAGTCTGCTGATCGCGCAGAATCGTTAGCTTGTGCTGAACGAGAGGATGCCGGATAATAGTCAGCGTCGGGAATTCCTTGACTCGCTCGATCATTCTTGCCCCAGGATTCCAGTCTCTGCGCAGTGGATGTTCACCGGCTCATAATCTCTAACTCCCGATGAAAGAATACCAGGCTGTGGTGGTCAAGTTGACGCGGCATACGCGGGAAGACGAAGACACCCTCACCGATCTCCTGAACGAGCGAAGCAGAGGAGGCTGGGAGCCCGCAATGATGTCTCAGGACGAGCAGCGCGTCACGATCCTCTTTCAGCGCGATGCGGTAGCAGAAGGCTAGCTGCTTGGAGATAACGTTTGTCGGCGCGGCAAGGGAAGTCACCGGTTCCTGCCACTTGCTGCATGTAAACGGATCCACAGTCGCGCTCGACTGCGGAATGTTTCAGGGAAAGCGACAGGATTCGGCGGACAAGAACCGACAACTTCCTCTGCCGATCAAGGATCTCGACGCCGTCGTTCTCTCCCACGCACACATCGACCACTCGGGGCGCCTTCCATACCTCATTGCGGAAGGATATTCGAAGACAATCTGGGCTACCTCGGCAACGCGCGATCTCTGCGCAGTGATGCTGGCTGATTCTGCTCATATCCAGGAGAGGGATGCAGAATTCCTGGCAAAGAGACACAAGGATTTCATAGAGCCGCTGTATGGCATGCGCCACGCACTACGAACCATGGACCTGATGATTGGCGTTCCCTACAACAGGTCGTTTGACGTCGTACCCGGAGTGAAGGCCACGTATATCGATGCGGGGCACATACTTGGCTCCGCCTCGGTTTTGCTCGACTGCACTGAAGGGGGGAAGACCAAGCGGCTCGTGTTCTCGGGAGACATCGGTCGGAGCGGGCTCGCAATCGTCCGGGATCCGGTTCCTCCCGAAGGTGCTGACGCGCTGATCATGGAGTCGACGTACGGAAACCGCGAGCACGAGTCGGTAGAAGGAGCCAAGGCGCAGCTCGCTCAGGTAATCCGGGAAACCGCGGCTCGAGGTGGGCGGGTTCTCATTCCGGCCTTTGCGCTTGGTCGCACCCAGGAGATGATCTACGCGCTCCACTCGCTCACGCAGGAGGGAGCAATTCCGGAAATACCCATCTACGTAGACAGCCCCCTCGCGATCGATGCGACCACGGTCTTCGAGATGCACCCGGAGAGCTTTGATCGTTCCGAGGAAATGGTCCAAAAGGCCAAACAGCTCTTTAGGTTCGATCTCCTTCACTACACGCGTGATGTGGAGGAATCAAAGGCGCTCTCTCGTGCACACGGGCCAATGATCATCATCGCAGCGTCAGGGATGATGGAGAATGGCCGGATTCTTCACCACCTCGCCCAGGGCGCCAGCGATCCGCGAAACACGATACTCGTCGTCGGCTTTCAGGCCGAGCACACCCTTGGTCGGAGAGTAGTCGAGCGGCAACCCGTTCTTCACATTTTCGGCGATGACGTTTCGCTGCATGCTCGCGTTGAAGTCATCGACGGCTATAGTGCACACGCCGATCGGACCGAAATGATCGCGTGGCTCGGGCGAGTGAGAGATAAATCACCGAATCTCGGCCCGATATGGCTGGTACATGGAGAGGTCCCCGTCCAGGACGAATTCAAAGTGACGCTCACGGCACTGGGTTATTCAGTCGACTGTCCGGAGCCTCACACGCGTCGTGCACTCTAGCGTAGCTTCCGACGCATGAAGCGGGCAGCGAAAGCGAAGCAAGCCATCAGAATCGCACGTCGAATGCTGACAATCGGTATGTTGACGGTTTTTTTTCTGTGGGTAGTCTCAGCCGTGACAGTTCTGTTCTGGAGCTCTCGTGACGAAGCGAGACCGGCGCAAGCCATAGTAGTTCTAGGTGCGGCTCAGTACGCCGGCAAGCCGTCACCCGTGCTGCGTGCCCGACTCGATCACGCCCTGGATCTCTGGAATCGTCATCTTGCTTCGCTGCTGATTCTCACCGGTGGAACGGGCTCAGGAGACACCACCAGCGAAGCAGCCGTGGGAAGAAATTACGCGAAGAAGCACGGCGTGCCGGACACGGCGATCCTGGTGGAGAACGAGGGAAGAACCACGAGCGAATCCATGCGGGCAGTCGCCGGCATGCTGGAAGTACGCGGGCTACAGAGCGCCCTTCTGGTCAGTGATCCCTTTCACATGCTGCGACTCAGAATCCTGGCGAGACGTTTTGGATTCACGCCGTACACCTCTCCGACCCGCACCAGCCCGATCTCGCCGAATAGAGAAGAGCGCTGGAAGTACATCTTCAGTGAGTCCCTCAAGGCACCTATGGCGTTCCTATTCGAGAGGAAGTTGTAAAGACCAACTCAGCTCTGTCTCTCCAGGGCCGTAGTGAGCCATTTCCAGTAGTCCTCTCCGGCAACTTCAGGGACGTCGCTGTGGCCCGCCTTCTCCACTACCAGAAGCTGACCCTTTTTTCTGGCGGCGTCGTGGACCTCGAGTCCCATTCTGAAGGGAACGATACGATCGCGCTTACCGTGTGAGACGGAAACCGGAACATCGAGACGAGAGACGACACGTATCGTGTCGAAATGAATCCGGGAGATAGCTCTCCAGACGACAGCGATGGGCGGTGTCACGATCAACCTCGCCATTGCGCGCGCAGAGGAGAAAGGAGACTGGAGAAGCAGCGCGCGAGGACGATGAACCTCAGCCAGCTCAACGGCTATGGCGCTGCCAAGCGAATGTCCGAAGTAGGCCATCCTTGTACTATCGACTCCAAACGAGGATTTCAGATAGTCGTATGCCGCAAGCGCGTCGAGCTTTGTGGTGGAATAGGTTGGCCTCCCCCCTAGCGACATATAGCCCCGGTACTCGGCCAGCACGACTGCGTATCCGGAACGCTCCTGTACGGAACGGGCCCATTCCAGCTGCCACATTGCGAGGTCCGCATTTCCGTGAAAGCAGAGAAGGATGCCGGACGCAGTCTGCGGATCGCCGACGACGAAACTTGTAAGATGCTGGCCATCCGAAGCGCGGTAGCTCGCGCGGCCGGTCTCCAGGGGAGTTTCGTGAAAACGCGGAGGCTGAAAGAGTATCCGCTCCTGGGATTGCCAAAGAAGAGCCAGGAATCCGAGCAGCAGCGTGAGCACAACGAGAGCGGCAATCACATGAGAATGCCGAGGGGGTTCCAGTAGGTTTGCATGGCGGGCAATTTACGACAATGCGAATTCCCGTAGAAACCTTCCGTCTCGAGAACGGGCTGCTCGTCACGCTGTCCGAGGATCACACCGCCCCGATCGTGGCCGTGAACCTCTGGTACCACGTGGGATCGGCCAACGAGAAGATCGGTCGGACCGGCTTTGCGCATTTGTTCGAGCATATGCTCTTTCAGGGTTCCGCGCATGTGAGCTCCAACGAGCACTTCGAGCTGATTCAACGAGCAGGCGGCACGCTCAACGGATCGACGTGGCTAGAGCGAACGAATTACTTCGAGACAATTCCTTCCAACGAGCTCGGGCTCGCATTATGGCTGGAAGCGGACCGGATGGGCGAGCTACTACCTGCGATGACACAGGCGAAGCTCGATACCCAACGTGATGTCGTCAAGAACGAGCGACGCTGGTCAGTGGACAACCAGCCGTACGGCACATTCCTCGAGAAATTGCAGGAGCTCGTCTTTCCGGCTTCGCATCCGTTCCAACATTCACTCATTGGATCGATGGATGATCTTTCGGCGGCGTCGCTGGATGATATTGCACAGTTTTTCGCGACGTATTACACGCCTGACAACGCCGTTCTCTCGATTGCCGGTGATTTCGAATCAGCGGAAACGCGCAAGATGGTCAACGACTACTTCGGGCCCATCCCCAGAGGGAAAGCAAGGCCGCCCCTGCCGCGAATGGACCTTCCGCCGGTATTCGGAAAGCGGCTGAGGGAACTGGTTTACGACACTGTCAGTCTTCCCCGACTGTTCATGGCTTTCCGCTCTCCGGTCTTTGGAAGTGAGGCGTACTACGCCGCCAGCATCACATCTGCGGTCCTTGGCCTGAGACGCGGTAGCCGGCTACATCGTTCTCTCGTTCGCGAACGACAGGTGGCAGCCGATGCCTCGACGTTCACTTTTGACCTGGCAAAAGGTACCGATCTTCTAGTGGTCGACGTCACGGCACGCCCCGAAACAAGCGCTACCCAGCTCGAAGAGGAGGTAGAGCGCGAGATCGATCATCTTCATCGTGATGGCGTCTCCGAAGTGGAAGTGCGAAGGGCAACTTCATTGATCGAGACTGATCTTACAGCCTCGCTGCAGTCGGCGGGCGAGCGGGCGGACCGGCTTTCGATGTTCGCGACTTATTTCGGCGAGCCGGCGTTGATCAACGAGCAAGCCGATCGATACCGTGCAGTCACTGCTGAACAAGTAAACGAGATCATCCCGGAGCGGTTCGGGGAAAACAACAGAGCCAGTCTTCTCTATGTTCCGAGGGAAGGAGTCGAATCAGAACGCGTTCTCGCCGCCTCCGGCACCGGGTGATGGTCACATCTCTTCGTCCCAAGCCAGGGCCGGCGCGGAAATACCGATTTCCGCAATTCAAGGACGAGACTCTTCCGACAGGAATGAGGCTGATCACAGCGCCAGTCGCCAAGCTCCCCCTCGTGACGGTGCTGGTCCTGGTCAACGCGGGATCGACGGGTGAGCCCCGCGGCAAGGAAGGAGTCGCAGCACTGACGGCAGCCGGGTTGCTCGAAGGAACAGCCAGATTTGACGGGGCCGAACTCGCCGAAAATTTCGAACAGCTCGGTACATCGCTCGAGTCTGGAGCGGACTGGGACAGTGCCTTCCTGAAGATCACGGTACTTTCCAGCAAGCTTGAGGAGGCAACCAAACTGCTTGGCGAGGCCATCAGCAGTCCCGTTTTCCCGGATCGGGAGATCGAGCGGCTCAAGGCCGAACGGCTCGCCGAGATTCTCCAACTCGAAACAGAGCCGCGCGGGCTGGCGGATGAGAAATTCTCGGAGTTTCTCTACGATGACGAGTCGAGATACTCGAGGCCAGATGAGGGGAGCACCGAGAGCGTCAGCTTGTTGACACGCAGCGATGTCGAGCAGTTCTACCGCTCGAACTACAACTCGGGAGCTACGACAGTGATAATCGCCGGCGATATCTCGTCGGAAAATGCGAAAAAACTGGTTGTCGAAGCGTTCAGAAAATGGCCGAGTGGATTATCTCAGTACCAGCCACTGTCGGGGAAAGCACGGAAGAACCGGAAAAGTACGCACATCGTGAACAAACCGGACGCCCCGCAATCCGAGCTCCGCGTGGGACACGTTGGACTGCCAAGGAAGCATCCAGACTTCTTCCCAACGCTGGTTATGAACGCGGTTCTCGGCGGGCTTTTCGGCTCACGCATCAACCTCAATCTCCGCGAAGCGCATGGTTATACGTACGGCGCATCGTCATTCTACGATTGGCGACGAGGGCCAGGGCCGTTTGTGGTTTCCACAGCGGTGGAAAGCGAGGTGACAGCGCCCGCACTCCGTGAAATTCTCATGGAGATCGATAGAATCCGTGACGAGAAGATCTCCGCGGAAGAGCTCTCACTGGCCCGGGATTATCTCGAAGGAGTCTTCCCGATTCGCTACGAAACGACTGCCGCGATTGCTTCTGCGCTCGCTACGCTGGCCTTGTACGACCTGAATTCGGACTACTACGATTCATACAGAACGAATATTCACAATGTGTCGGAGGACGCCGTTCTCAAGGCGGCCAAGACACACCTTCATCCGGAGCTGTTGCAGACGGTGATAGTCGGCGACGCCGCGACCGTTCGCAGCTCGCTGGCCGATCACAGTCTGTTGGGCGAAGTGACCGTTCACAATCCCTGAAAGTGAAAGGCGAAGAAAACTGTCCCGGCCGGATGAAATCCCGTCGCGTTTACACCGGCAAGGTCATATCGCTCGACGTCGACACAGTTCGATTCCCTGACGGATCGGTTGGTGAGCTCGAGATGGTGCGGCATCCTGGTGCGAGCGCGGTGGTCCCCTTTCTCAGCGACCCCGCCGGGGAAGATCCGCAGGTTCTCCTGATCCGGCAGTATAGGTACGCGGCTGAGGGTTATCTGTATGAGATCCCAGCGGGCCGGCTAAATCCAGGGGAAGGTCCCCGTGAGTGTGCTCATAGGGAGTTGAAGGAAGAAACGGGGTGTTCAGCGGAATGCGTGGATGAGCTGTTCACGTTGTATACGACACCCGGCTTCACTGACGAGAAAATTCACCTTTTCATGGCAACTGGATTGACGTCCGGAGAGACTAAGCATGAAGCGGATGAATTTCTCGAATTGCAACCGATGCCACTCTCGCGAGCTCTGCAGATGATCCAGGCTGGTGAGATCCAGGACTCGAAGACGGCACTCGGTCTGCTGTTCGCCGCGGGCTTTCGCGCCGGCCATTAACCCTTCTGGCCAAATTGGCGTCTAATCAATGAATAGACGCTGACATGTCATGTAAATAGGACAGACTTGGCAGAATATGGACAAGCTCAGGCTTGGAGCTGCGGCCATAAGTCCTTAATTGACATACAGTTAGTGATGAAGCCCAGTCGGCATGTCCCGTGCAATACACGGTAGCGGGAAAAGTTCCAGCAGAGGTGTGCACGATCACATGTCGTGAGAGTCCTTACATACAGGGAGAGGAGAATGGCTGACATCGTCCGTAAGCAAATGGTTGCCGTTGAAGGCGCGACCGTCAGGGAACGATTGCAGGCGATGGATGACTCAGCCGTCGTGACTGCCTTCCTCGGTGGGGAAGAGCGTGCTTTCTCCGAGCTCGTAACGCGCTATCAGACCCGACTTCTGAACTTCGTCTATCGCACGATTGGAGATCGCGAGAAGGCGGAAGACCTGGTGCAGGAGGTATTCATTCGTGTCTACCGCCATCTGCACCGTTTTGACCGCTCGAAGAAGTTCTCGACTTGGGTCTATACCATCGCCTCGAACCTCGCCAAGAACGAGCTTCGCAACAGATCACGCAATCCACTGGTGCTCTTCCAGACCGTACAGAAGAACTTCCAGGATGAGGATCGTCCGCTTCAATTCGAGGACCCCACCTCTCGCCCGGACGACATGTACCGGAAGCGCCACCTGAGGGAGATCGTCGAGGAAACGGTGGCAAAACTGCCCGAGCACCATCGGAATGTCTTCATTCTGCGGGAGCTCGAGGGCAAGTCGTACGAAGAGATCGCAGAGATCACCGATTGCAACCTCGGCACAGTGAAATCGCGGCTGAATCGGGCAAGAACCTCATTCGCGGAAATCATTGCCCCATATATAGATTAGGTCCGACGGTTCGGGAACAGACGCCCCCCTGGTGGGTACCTGTTACCGAACCCTCAACCTATCTCCATGGATTGTCGCGAGTTTTGTGATAAGCACGTCGCATTCGTAGACGATACCCTCGCAGGTATCGAGCTGGTTCGCTTGCAGCGGCACATTGCTGAATGCGAGAGATGCGCGAAGCACGATGCAAAGGTTCGTCGTGCGCTTCTCATCTTCCGGAATCTTCCCCCAATAGAGCCATCTGCGGACTTTTCGCAGCGGCTCGAAGAGCGCCTCCGCAACGAATGCCAGTCAGCGGACCTCTTCGCTACCACGCAACGCAATCTGAGGCGTGGAGCTATCGCAGCGACTTTGGCGAGCGCGGCGATGTTGGGGTACATCGCCACTACCCTTTACCAGTCAGATTCCCCGCGCGACCTGGTGATGCCACCAGTCGTTGCCAGCCTCCCAGAACCGGATCTTACCCCGATTACAACTTCGACGCCGGCAATAGTCACATCCGTTTCGGCGGGGCTCACAATCTGGCCCGCAGCTCTATTCGCCGAACAGGTTCCGGCGCGATTCGCGCACTCCAAGCTCGAGCTCGCGAACTACACGCGCTAGCGCCCGAGCTGCCATCGGCAGCCCCTAGGAGCCGCCGTATATTTCGGGGATGTCAGCGTCCTCACTCAAGACATTACGTGATGCCCTCAAGCGCCGCTCTTTCGACGGCGCTTATTGCATCTCGGGGGACGATGACTACCAGAAGGATGACGCTGTACGACAGCTGATCGAGGCTGCCCTGGAGCCGGGCTCCCGAGACTTCAATCTGGATATCAGAAGAGGCGCGGACCTAGACGCTGAGACGCTGGGAGTGCTCCTTTCGACGCCCCCAATGATAGCGGAGCGAAGAGTGATAGTCGTTCGTGACGCGGGTGCGCTCAAGAAGGATGTCCGCAAGGTGCTCGATGAGTATCTGCGACGCCCAGCGCCGGATCTACTGTTGCTTCTGACATTGGCCGCCGGGTCGAAGCCAGACTCGGCGCTTTCTGCCTCGACGACCCAACTACAATTTGATCCGTTGACCGGTGACAGAATCCCAAAATGGATTGCGCACCATGCAGCGACGGAACTAAAGATCAGAATCAGCGGGCCCGCGATCGAGCTCCTTCAGGCGGCAGTCGGCAGCGATTTGCACCAGCTCGCCGGGGAGCTCGACAAACTCGCTAGCTACGTGGAAGGAAGGGATGAGGAAATTGGCGAGGATGCTGTAGCTGCCGTAGTTGGCGTAAGGCGTGGTGAAACTCAGGCAGATTTTCTCGACGCCGTCGCCGATCGCAATGTTTCGCGCGCCCTCGAGCTCATCCCTCATGTCCTCGCCCAACCGAAAACGACCGGCGTCTCAATCGTCATGTCATTGACGACCCAAATGCTGGCAATCTCATGGGGCCGGGCAAAGCTGGACGAAGGGCTGTCCAGAGCGCGCCTTGCTCAGGAGTACTTTGATCTTCTCAGAGAGACAGGCGCCTATACGGGGCGCCCCTGGGGGTCGGCAACCGCGATATGGGCGCGTTCCGCGGAGCGCTGGAGTCGCGAAGCGCTCGATCATGCTCTCGATGCCCTTCTCGAGGCAGACATCGCGCTAAAGGAGAGCAGGGTCTCTTCCGACGAACAATTGCTGGCTACAGTAGTACTCAGCCTGTGCGCAGCCGACGAGAGAAGCGCTGCCGCGTGAGCCAATAGGAGAGTGGTGAGATGTTCAGATGGGGAATTCTTGCCGGTGCATTCGCATCTTGTGCCGCCGCTACGGCAGTTGCGCAAACCACAACGCGCCCAACTGACCCGGTTTTTGTAAGAGCTCAGGCACTCGTGAGCGATGGAAATGGCATCGCTGGGAGGGCGTTGATCGACTCAGTACTGGCCGCCACACAGCCCAGCGCACGGCTATATCCCGAGGCACTGTTCTGGAGAGCGACGCTCGCTTCGAACGCAGCGGATGCCGAAAGCGATTACAAGCATCTCGTGGTGGATTACCCGCTGGCGCCCCAAGCGGAAGATGCCTTGCTGCGTCTGGCTCAGCTCGAGCTGGCGCGAGGTGACCGTGATGGTGCGCTCGCGCATCTGCAGCGCATCCCTCGCGACTACCCACGGAGCAAATCTCTGGCTAGAGCAAGCTACTGGACAGCGCGGGTTCTTTTCGAAAAGAACGACACCCCTAATGCCTGTGCTGCGAACGCAAACGCGCTAGCTCGGGCTGCCGCGGATGAAATCGAATTGAGAAATCAGATTCAGTATCAAGGCCAACGCTGCCCGTCATCCGCAGCGTCGGTCGCTTCAGCAAAGCCACCAACCATCGATACGACGGCGCCGACCCAAGCGGTGACGGTGGCTGCTCCCTCCGCTCCCACTATTGCGGGCGGTAGTGGCGCCAAAGAGGTCAAAATAGTCGACTCGATTCCGGCGAAATCAGCATCACCTCCATCGCCGCCGTCAGCGGCGGCGAAGACGGAAGTGACTTCTGCACCTGTCGCGACCGTGCCAAGGACCGCTAAATCACCTTCCTCTGGCGCCACGTACTCGGTCCAGGTAGCGGCATACAACCATAAGCCTGACGCGTCAAAGCTTGCCTCTAGTCTCGTCAAACGAGGCTACGCAGCGCGGGTCGATGGAGACACCGCACCATTCCGAGTCAGGATAGGACGATACTCCACAGCCGGAGAAGCGGAGAAAGCATTCGCGAAAATCAAGGCGAAGCACATGGACGGCTTCGTGCTCCGGGTGCTGGAAAGGTGAGTAGCTCGGCATCAACTCCACTGATGCAGCAGTACCGGGAGATAAAGTCGCGGCACCAGAACGCGATTCTATTCTTCCGAATGGGCGAGTTCTACGAAATGTTCTACGAGGATGCTGAAGTTGCTTCGAGGACACTCGGTCTTACTCTCACCTCCAGGAATAACGGTGGCGCAAGCGAGGTTCCTCTCGCGGGCGTTCCTGTCAAAGCCGCGGGAGAATACCTTCGCCGGCTGATCCAACAGGGCTTCCGGGTCTCGATCTGCGAACAGACAGAAGATCCCAAGATGGCCAAAGGCATCGTGAAGCGTGAGGTCGTCGAGACAATCACTCCGGGTGCCGCCTTTTCCGACGATTTGCTCGATGGAACACGCAACAATTATCTCTGTGCCCTGAATCGTGATGGTGACCTGGTAGGAATCGCTGCGGTGGATCTCTCGACGGGCGAGCTCAGGCTAGCCGTGTCGAATGCGGCTGATCTGGAATCAGCGCTGTCGCGATTCAGCCCGCGTGAAGTGATCGTGGCCCGGGACTCGAACCTCGTTCATGCATTAAAAAGCCCGGTTGGCGAGGAAGGGCCGCTGGTCACGGAGCGGGAAGCCTGGGAGTTCGATCCCGATCTTGGCCGCGATCACCTTGCTGATCGCTTTGGCGTGAGCTCGCTGGAAGCTTTCGGGATCGAAGCAGCCGATCGCGCGAGTGTCGGTGCTGCGGGCGGCTTGCTTCGTTATCTCGATGTGCTTCAGCCGGCGGGTACGCCGCATCTCGCTCGCCCGAAAATCGAGCGACCAGGCGGGAGCATGCCACTCGACGAAATGACGAGGAGGAATCTCGAGCTCGTCGAATCAATGCGAGGGGGCGAGACCTCAGGGACGATGCTCGGGGTTCTCGATCGCACTCTCACGCCGATGGGAGCGCGCATGCTGCGACAATGGCTGCTCGCGCCTCTCATCGACTGCAGCCTCATCAATGCGCGGCTCGGGGCGGTCGAGGTACTCGGTGACACGCTTGTTCGCAGCGCGATGCGAGAGGCTCTCGACGGCGTACGCGACGTGGAGCGATTGGCGGGAAAGACCGCTGCCGGGCGTGTTTCTCCACGGGAGCTGCGCGCGCTTGGTGATTCCATGGCGCGCTTGCCTTTACTGGAATCAGCGCTTGAGCGAGCTCGCTCGCTGGCGGTAGGGAAAGGGGAGCCAGTATTCGACAGACACACTGCACTGTGGGACACGTGCGGTGACCTGTGCGATGAGCTTCTGCGTACGCTAGTCGACAAGCCTCCCACCGCGATCGGAGAAGAACCGAGCATTCGCGACGGAATAGACAGCGCTCTGGACGAATCGCGAGCGCTCCGCGATGGAGGCAAGGATGGCATTGCCAGGATTCAGGCTGAGGAACGGGCACGCACCGGAATTACCTCGCTCAAGGTCGGATACAACAAGGTCTTCGGTTACTTCATCGAGGTGAGCAACAGCAACTCCCATCTCGTCCCGAGCGACTACCAGCGGCGACAGACGCTCGCTGGAGCGGAGCGATTCGTGACGCCATCGCTCAAGGAATACGAGGAGCGAGTACTAACGGCGGCCGAGCGGGTAGAGGTTCGGGAGCGAGAGCTATTTGAAGCGTTACGCTCGCGGATAGCGGGCGACATATCGCGCCTGCAATCGGTGGCAAGAATCATCGCGGAGCTCGACGTGCTCGCATCGCTGGCCGAGGTAGCGCAGAGGGAAGGCTACGTACGTCCCGAGTTGACGGATGATTTCTCGCTCGAAATCACAGCGGGGCGTCATCCGGTGGTCGAGCGGATGATGCCGCGCGAGAAATTCATTCCGAACGATGTCGTGCTGAGCGAAGATGCCAGGATGATTATTCTTACCGGCCCCAACATGGCCGGCAAGTCGACGATTCTGCGTCAGATTGGTTTGATCGTCGTAATGGCCCAGGCAGGCAGCTTCGTGCCGGCCTCCAGGGCGAAGATCGGAGTCGTCGATCGTTTGTTCACACGCGTTGGTGCGAGCGACAACCTGGTTCGCGGCCAGTCAACATTCATGGTGGAGATGTCGGAGACGAGCGCCATCCTCCACACGGCGACTAAGCGGAGCCTGGTATTGCTGGACGAAATCGGTCGAGGCACGTCGACGTATGACGGAATCTCGATCGCCTGGTCGGTGAGCGAGCACATGCACGATGTGGTTGGCTGCAAAACTGTTTTCGCGACCCACTATCATGAGCTCACGCAACTGGCCGACACTTTAGTAGCAGTTCGCAACTATAACGTGCAGGTGCGTGAAGTGGGTGACGAGGTTCTTTTTCTTCATCGTCTTCAGCCGGGCGGAGCGGACCGCTCGTACGGGATCGAGGTCGGAAGGCTGGCAGGGCTGCCACCGAGTGTTCTCAAGCGGGCAAGGGAGCTGCTGAGGCTCCTCGAAGCGGAACAGATCGTGCCTCGATCGGGACGCGCCTCAAGAGCACCACTCGACGACACGGATGATCAATTGGCTCTATTCGGGGTGATGACGCACCCCGTCATTCAACAACTGAGAAAAATGGAACCAAACTCCATGACACCTATTCAAGCTCTGGAAATGCTTGCACGCCTTGTCGATGAAGCGAAGGAACAAGAGGGGAAAGTCTGAGAATGACAGCGAGACTCGCAGGACGGTATTTCGCGCTTCTCCTTTCCACGGCAATCGGAGGGTGCAAGAAGGGAGAAGGATCCGGGTTGTCCTTTCAAACGGTTGGAAGACAGCCGGACGTCGCTCCGGTGATGCTGAACAAGGAGCTCCCATTTCGGTATCCGCCGGCGTTGTACGCGCAGAAAGTCCAGGGCAACGTCACATTGCGTATCTACATCGACAGCAACGGCGCAATCGTTCCCGACTCGACCCGTGTCGCCGAAACCTCCGGGTTCAGCGCGCTTGACTCCGCTGCGATGAAGGGCTCCCGCGACCTCAAGTTCGAACCAGCGAAGACTCGAAGTCAGCCGGTGCCGGTGTCAATTCTTCTTCCTGTGTTCTTCAGGCACCCGGACGCACCACCGCTCTCCGGCGACTCGATCATCAAGCGTGACTCCAACGCCGCCAGCAGCACAGCGGTGACGAAGCGCAAACCAGCCGCGAAATGAAGCACGAACGAAACCGCAAGCCGTACGACAACGTCCTCGAAACGATTGGATGGACGCCACTGATCAGGCTCAATCAGGTGACGCGAGGCATCCGTACCCCGATCTACGCGAAGGCGGAGTTCTTCAATCCCGGCGGGTCGGTAAAAGATCGAATCGGATTGCCGATCATCGAGCGAGCGGAGAAAGAAGGACGGCTCAAGCCTGGCGGAACGATCGTCGAAGGCACGAGTGGCAATACCGGCGTCGGCCTGGCGATCGCCGCCGCATTGCGCGGCTACAAGTGCGTCTTCACGATGCCGGACAAAATGTCGCAGGAAAAAGTTCGCCTGCTGAAGGCATTCGGGGCCGAGGTAATCGTGACGCCCACGGCTGTCCCGCCAGACCATCCTGACAACTACGTGATGATGGCGAAACGGATCGCCGCCGAAACCCCGAACGCAATCCTGGCTGACCAGTTCTACAACGACGCGAATCCTGAAGCACACTACGCCACGACCGGTCCTGAACTGTGGGAGCAGACGGAGGGGAAGATCACCCACTTCGTTGCCGCCGCCGGAACGGGAGGGACTATCACTGGCGCTGGCCGCTACCTCAAGGAGCGAAACAAGGAGATCAAGGTCATTGCCGGTGATCCAGCCGGCTCGATACTGGCGGAGTACTGGCGTAGCAAAGGGAAGAACAAGATTGAAGGGACGCCCTACAAGATCGAGGGAATCGGACAAGACAAGCTCCCCGGCACGCTCGATATGAGTCTGATCGACGAGTACTACACAGTCAGCGACAAGGAAGCATTTGCCATGGCGCGAAGACTTACTCGTGAAGAGGGCCTTTTTGTCGGCGGATCGTCGGGACTGATTGGTTCGGTTGCTCTAAAGATTGCGCGTGAGCTCGACGATCCGAAGGGGATGGTGGTGGCAGTCCTTTGCGACACGGGCGAACGGTATCTGTCGAAGCTTTACAGTGACGAGTGGATGCGCGAGAACCAGATGCTCGATGCGCCACGGGTTGCTCTACATACAGTACTGGGAAGAAAGAACGGAACCGCACCTACGGTGGTGAGCGTTGCGCCCGGCGCTACGGTCCGTCAGGCGATCGGCCTGATGAGCCTGCACGACGTGTCACAGCTTCCGGTCATGGACGGCGCCAATTGCATCGGTTCCGTGAGCGACTGGTCGCTCTCGCAAAAGAGTCTGGAGAATCCGAAGCTGCTGGACACCACCGTCAGCGAGATAATGGATTCGCCATTCCCGATGGTAGCGTCGGATCAGCCGGTGGACAGCGTGGTCAAGCTGCTCTCGAAATCGAACCCCGCGGTACTGGTGCAGGAGCACGGGGTCGTGCAGGGGATCGTCACGCGGTCCGACATGCTGCACTTTATGATGTCCCGCTAAAAAACAGGAAAATCAGAGTAATGAAGATCAGTGTACTCATGGGCGGGACATCGTCCGAAAGGAATGTCTCGCTTGCATCTGGGATTCGCATCGTGCAGGCGTTACGCAGTCGCGGGCATGAAGTCACCGCTCTCGATCCAGCGCGCGGGGTCATCAGCGAAGCAGAGGAGCGCGAGCTGAGCACTGGGAAGGTCGGCACGAAGCCTCCTTCTCTCGAATCATTATCGAAATTCGCCGAAGGAACCTTTCTGCCGAATCTGACGTCGATGAAAGAGATCAAGAATGCGGACGTCATTTTCCTCGGACTCCATGGTGGTCAAGGTGAGGACGGGACGATCCAGGCGCTCCTGGATATGGCGAGGGTGAAGTACACGGGAAGTGGGCACCTTTCCAGTGCGCTGGCGATGGACAAGGATCTCTCGAAGAAACTATTCCGCGCAGCGGACGTGAGCACTGCAGACTGGCTCATGGCGCCGGCGACGATCGAGCAGGTAGAGGGAATGCTCGGACTACCAGTCGTGGTAAAGCCCTCGAAGGAAGGATCCACGGTAGGCCTTTCGGTGGTGAAGAAGCGGCAAGATCTGGCACCCGCCATTGCGGAGGCGAGCAAGTACGACGATGAAGTCATCATCGAGCGATTCGTACCGGGCCGGGAGCTGACCGTGGGCGTTCTCGGAAAAATCGCGCTACCGGTCGGGGAGATTATCTCGAAGCACGAGATCTACGATTATGAATGCAAGTACACACCCGGCATGGCGACGGAAGAATTCCCGGCGAAGCTGTCGCGCGAAGCTACCGAAAGGGTCCAGCAACAAGCGCTCGCGGCGTTCAAGGCTCTCAAGCTGGGCGGATGCGCCCGCATAGATTTCAGGCTGACGAGCGAAGGCGAGTTCTACTGTCTCGAGGCGAATACGTTGCCCGGGATGACCGCGCTCAGTCTGATACCACAGGGTGCGGCGGCGATGGGAATAGCCTTCCCGGAGCTGTGCGAGCGAATAGTGAAGCTTGCTCTCGAGTAGAGGTTCCACAGGAACCCTTGTACGCCCGCTGTGTCTTAGCATGTAGTCCTTTTGTAGCAGGTCTGTATGAGCGAGCTGTACCAGGCACCGGAGTCTCCGCGCATGACGCGTGCTGTTCAGTGGCTATTGGCGCTGAACATTGGCGTCTATTTCCTGCAGCTCACGCTGTTCGCGCCCGATGCCATCTACTCAGCGCTGGCGCTCGATCCGGTACGATTCCCCAGCAGCTGGTGGACGGCCCTGACCTACATGTTCGTGCACGCGTGGCTTGCCCACCTCGCGTTCAACATGTTCACGCTCTGGATGTTCGGTCCCAGGCTCGAGCAGGTGTGGGGAACCCGCAGCTTTGTCCAGTTCTATCTGTGGTGCGGGCTCGGCGGAGCCGTAGCGCATCTGATATTCGCGCAGCATTCCGCCGTGATTGGAGCGTCGGGTGCCATCAGCGGTGTTCTGGTGGCCTACGCCCTACGCTGGCCCGATGAAGAGGTCTACCTCTTTGGAGTAATCCCGATGAAATCGCGGTGGCTGATCGCGGCGATGATCGGGATGAATATCATCTTTGCGCTATCGCCCGGCTCTGGAATCGACTGGACGGCACACCTCGGTGGCATGGCATTCGGCTGGATCTTCCTCAAGCTGTCCTCGCTCGGGGGACTTACCCGTGTGAAGGGCTGGGTTTCCGCGGCTCCCGAAGAATCGGAGGATATGCCGAGAGCGGTGCCGAGAAGTCGCTCACCGATGCGTGACCAGACGCGTGGGGTGGATGAGGTGGTCGCCCGCAGCAACGCGGTCGTGCTGCGGGAGAGCAAGCCTTTACAGCACGTGCCGAAGCAGGAATCGCCCAAGGAATACGCGGCAAGGGTGAATCGAGTGCTGGATAAGATCTCGCAGCAAGGCATCGATAGCCTGAGCAGAGACGAGAGGCGACTGCTGGAGGAAATGTCGCGGAAGCTGCGCCGCGAGTAGCGTTCTCTCCGAGTAAACGACCGCCGAGCGGCATGCTCGCGGATTGATCCGCGTGTGTGATCGGTGCATCGTTCGAGGATGCCCAGGCCAGAGCTTCTCGAGACTTTCGACAATCCTTATGCAAACCGTGACTACGAGATCCACATGGATTGCTCGGAGTTCACATCTCTTTGCCCGCTCGGCGGGATCGAGAGCGACGCGGAAGAGCTGGCACTCTTGAAGGGAGGCGCGCCCGACTTCGGGACTATTCGGATCACATACATCCCGGCTGCAAAATGCATCGAGCTCAAGAGTCTCAAGCTCTATCTCTGGAGCTACAGAAACGACGGGATCTTCTACGAGCGCGCGGTCAACCGGATTCTGGACGATCTAGTGGCGACTTCGGAGCCGAAGTGGATGCAGGTCGTCGGCGACTTCAACGTTCGCGGCGGCGTAAAGTCGGTGATCACGGCGGTGCACGGGAAACCTTCCGCGGCGAGGTAGTTGTTTTCAGCCGTTGATTAGAGCGACAGGCGGGTTTTAATTGTTCAATCCGGGCGAGAGCCCGTTTGGCTAGGTAGCTCAGTTGGTAGAGCAGCGGACTGAAAATCCGCGTGTCGGCGGTTCGATTCCGTCCCTAGCCACTCAGTGCAAATCGTTTCGCGTTTAGAGCCGTACGATTTCCGCGTTTGGAGGATTGTCTTGACATTCGAACAGGCACGGAATACCGTTGCCCGCGTTCGGACTATTCAGATCCCCACAACTACTAGCTCAGTCAACAGCCCAGTCATGCGTTCCGCTCTCTGCCTGTCTCTTTCCAATAATCCGGGAAACAATCGCTCGCTCCCACAGATGCTGTGGGGCGTGATCGAACGTTCCGGGTAGAGCCGCCAAGAGCTAGCACAGCTCATTTCCAATGCCCTCGCGTTTCGAT